>JBMFUY010000195.1:0-3511 GCA_049966275.1 bacterium | reverse complement strand
TAAAATTATATTCTTGAGAAATTAAAAATATGAAATAAATAATTTTAAAAATAATTATAAGATTCTGAAAAATAGCGATAAATAATGTTTTTATATACGAAACTCATGAGTAAAAATGCTACGTAAATATAATATATAAGAATATCGGTGTGTTGTAGATTGACGGCTCCCCTCGTACGGAATTCCGAATCGCAATAGGTGTGTCAAACAATGAACTGGTAATCCTGGCACCTCAATTTTTTACAGTATAATTCACGGAATTCTTCGGTAATCAACATTTAACTGGTTTTGATAACAGAATCCTCTCATTGGTATATATGTTATTATTGTATATATGGAAAAACCGGACATTGCAAGAAAGATTGGTGAGGAAGTGGGCATACCTGTAGAGGCAAATCAGATATGTAACGCATATTATCTTTACAGAGATAGCACCAGATGGAGATAAGGAGAAAAGTAACTTTTCTGTGTTTCTAAATACATTGGCAGAATCCATGATAATGGTCAGGTTGGAAAGAACCACTAGTCCATTTATGAGTTCGAGAATTCCCCGCCGTTACTGTCTGTAATCAAAGATATTGTTCCTGAACTGAAGCGTTGCTTTCCTTAACACCATCAGGAAATTGTTGCAATGTCCATGATCAGAGCTCAGGATAATAAGACCTGACATAATCACTCAAACAGGATTCTTCCGTCACTTACAATTGCCATCGTAGTCATTTCAGGCTGATAAGTGTTTAAGGATTCTATTGTAACGGCAGAAAACCTTCCCCCAAAGAGTCTTCCGGGTCCACGATCCAAGTTGCGAAACCGGTAAGATGATGCCCTTTGTCTGATGTTCTTATTTCCGGAACGATTGCGTCGTAATTCCCAACTTTTAAAGTCTTCTGGATGCTACCAGTGAACTTTGTTCCTATTGCACTTAGGAATTCCACATCCATTTGAGTATTTATTTTACCTAAATTGTAAAGATAAGCTAGGTGAGCAGATGAGCTAGTCCCCGATGGGGATCTGTCTATGATGAGCCTCTCAGGCGAACCAAAGATCAGAATTCCATAATATTGCAAAGGGTTTTTAGAAACTTTTTGAGAAAATCTGACTCCATAGAGACCTTTTAAGTTCCTATCCAAGGGATGAACAGGCTGTTCATTTTTAAAAACATCAAATATCTCTCTAGTAATGTCCATTAATTCTGGAAGAATTTCAGGTTTCCATTTGAGATGCAATTCATCCATGTCAACAACCCCATAGAAATCACCCCCAAATGCTATAGTTACATTTATGTTGCCATATTTTCTTAAGTTTGTTTTTTTTGTTTGCATAACGAAAGAAGGCACGTTGATCATACGCATTTGTTTAATGGTTCCCTTATCTAAATCTGCCAAAAGATGTATGATCCCAGCAGGTGTATCAAATACCACTTCGGGCCTGTCATCAACAACCTTGATTAGCTTATGCTCAATAGCATAACTGGCAAAACCTATTGATGCATGTCCACACATGTCATGCCATCCTGCTGTATCCATGTATAGAATGCCGAAGTCGGCAGAATCTAAGGAGGGAGATGTTACTATGATTCCGTAATAATTACTTCCTCCACGAGGCTCAAAAATAAGCATTCTTCTAATCCAATCACAATTTTCCTCACAGTATTCCTTCTTCTCGACCATGTTCTTTCCGGGTATATTTGGCATCATCAAAATTCTAATTGGCATTCCTGCATTATGCAACTCTATCGTAGATAATTGTTCTATTGTGGTTCTCAACATAGTCATGTTTATGAGTTTCCAATATTTAAATATTTTAGAGGAATAATCCGACAAATGTCAGATTTATATATCATATTTTATTTCAATATTTTATGGATAAGGGGATTAAAAAAATTTTAAAGGATCCCATAAAAATGTTGTCTGAAGCGACTGAAATTGATGTATATTCAAAGAAGATTGGTCTTTTAGAGCATTCTTCAATGTTAATTGATTCCATCATTAAAAATAATGATCTTACTGATACTGCTTTGCATCATAATGTGAGCAAATCACAATTGTCAAAACTTGACATGCAAAGGTCATACCAGATATTCGTTGAATTGTTTTACATGATGATCTAATCATACATTATGGGCCATAATTTCAGGTTGTACAATAAATTTCTTAGCATAATATCCATAGATTCAACATTCATAAAAACAAAGATAAGGGAATCTGGCATTTACTCAAGGAAGGATAAGAGAGAAAATGGAATAAAGATGCACACTGCATTGTTCTTCCCATTAACAATACCGCTGGAGGCGATAATTACTCCTGCAAACATAAGTGATTCATCAATGTTTGATGAAATAATAGAAAACATTGATGGAAATATTCTCAAAGGAAGCATATTGGTTTTTGATCTTGGATATTACGATTCAGAAAGGTTTAAAATTCTTGATGAAATGGGCATACTGTTCGTTACAAGGATAAAATCAAACGTGAAATACGAAATAATAAGCAGAAATGGTAATTTTGAGATAATAAGATTAAGCAATGGCTGTACTTTAAGGTTTGTAATGATCGAAAAATGTAAAGAGGAATATGAATATATAACAAACATCTACGATCTGCCTGATGAATACATTGAAGAAATATATGGAAGGAGGTGGAGCATAGAAGGATTCTTCAAGATAATGAAAAAATATCTCAAGTTGAATCATTTTATGTCAAGGAAGATAAATGGCATAATGATTCAGATATTCCTTGCCCTTATTGCATATCTGATCCTATTAATGATTCAATCATCGTTAAATGTGTATAGAACCTTACCTGAGATAATAAGGGCAATAAGAAATGAAATGGTAATAGACCCATTTTCATCATAATAGAAAATGAATCAGATGGGCCTTCTCCTGATGGAGAAGGCTCAACGCACAGAGCATTAGTGCAAATTATGATTATAAAGGTGCTAAATAAACCTTTTCATGGTCAAAATATGGAATAGTAAAATTATATTCTTGAGAAATTAAAAATATGAAATAAATAATTTTAAAAATAATTATAAAATTCTGAAAAATAGCGATAAATAATGTTTTTATATACGAAACTCATGAGATATTATGACAAATGAAGGTTATATAAATGCAGGTAATTTAACTTATAATGATACATTATGGAATCCATTTTCTAATTCGTATATTTCGATATTTTCTATAGCTAAAGTTTATAATCCTTCTGTTATGTATGATTTTAAATTGTCAATAAACCATAACTATATAGGTTGGACATATTTAATAGAAGATGCAATTACAAACCCATGTGGGTGAAAAATAATGGTTGCTTTAAAGGGTAAATTTAAAAAGCAAATATTCATAAGAATTATATTAATTTTAGTTTTAATAATTCTCATTTCAGTGTTTTATATATCAAATTTAAATAATGAAACATTTGGTAATTCTAATAAACCAATTATAAAATTAACAATATCCATTCCAAATACTAATGATCTATCGGGAATAATTTATGATCCTTTGAATCAT
>JBMFUY010000194.1:0-3553 GCA_049966275.1 bacterium | reverse complement strand
AGTCAGCTTAACACAGTACTCAATGAATTGCTACAAATTGTACCGAGATACAAATTCGACTCCCTCGTTTCTGAGTACAAAAACGACCGTTATGTAAAGTATTACACCACCTACCAACAGAGGGGGCAGCCCCTTATGCTTTTTCAACATCATGTGTGTGTTATATGTTTTTAGAAACAAACATAAAAAAATTGCTTGACCTAATTTGGAATAATTGTAAAATAATAAGAAATCTTTAAAAGGAGATATAAAAATGAACGTTGTAATGTTGAGCAGATTGCAATTTGCGGTAACAGCAATGTTTCATTTCATCTTTGTCCCGCTTACATTAGGTTTATCTATACTGATTGCTTACATGGAAACAAAGTATGTAATCACTGGCAACGAAATGTATCTTAAGTTAACAAAATTCTGGGGGAAATTGTTCATAATCAATTTTGTTTTAGGTGTTGTTACAGGGATAACCATGGAATTCCAATTTGGAATGAACTGGGCAGGCTATTCCAGATATGTTGGTGATATATTTGGCGCACCGCTCGCAATAGAAGCAACAGTAGCATTCTTTTTAGAATCAACGTTTATAGGATTATGGATCTTTGGATGGAATAAGATATCAAAAAAAGCACACGCGATTGCTATCTGGCTCGTTGCAATTGGTACAAATCTTTCTGCGTTCTGGATCATTATAGCAAATGCATGGATGCAGCATCCTGTTGGATATATTATTAAAAATGGAAGGGCAGAGATGGTTAATTTCTGGGCAGTCGTAACAAACAGTGTTGGTATAACAGAATTTTTGCACACAATCTTTGCTGGTTATGTTGTTGCCGGTTTCTTTGTGATGGGCATATCCGCATACCACCTTTTAAAGAATAATAAAGAAGAGCTTTTTAAAACATCCTTTAGAATAGCAGCTACATTCAGTTTGATCAGTTCACTTATGGTCTTTTTTGCTGGTGATTATCAAGCTTCGGATGTTGCAAAGGATCAGCCTACAAAGTTCGCTGCAATGGAATCAGTCTGGGATACAGAAAAACCTGCACCTTATTATCTTTTGATCATACCGGATGAAAAGAATGAGAAAAACATTGTTCAGACCTTCAAGATACCCAATATGCTTAGTATGCTTGCGTTTCATAATGCATATGGAGAGGTAAAGGGATTAAAATCATTTCCAGAATCGGATAGACCCCCGGTCCTTCCAAGTTTTATCAGTTTTAGATTGATGGTAGGATTAGGCATGCTATTTATATTGCTCAGTTTTATTGCTATTATTGTAATAAGACGAAACCCATCCGGTTTAACACGGGCATTCCTAAAACTCATGTTGTATGCTATACCTCTACCATATATTGCAAACTTCCTTGGCTGGACACTTGCAGAGGTTGGCAGACAACCATGGATAGTGTATGGGGTGCTTAGAACATCTGATGCAATTTCAAGTTCTATAAGCACCAATCAGGTTTTAATTTCTTTTATAAGCTTTACCATAGTTTATGGAGTACTTGCAGTTGTAGATATATATCTTTTAACAAAGTACGCAAAAGAGGCTCCATCCATGGATGAGCCGAATAATAAAAATTTAAAAATTCAGGAGGCATAGTATGATATTCCAAATTATATGGTTTGTTCTTTGGGCAACACTGTGGACAGTATATTTTATGCTTGATGGATTTGATCTGGGTGTTGGCATGCTTCAACTTTTAATTGCCAGGGATGATAAAGAGAGAAAAGTAATGTTAAACGCCATAGGACCATTCTGGGATGGGAATGAGGTCTGGCTTATTACAGCTGGAGGCGCTACCTTTGCAGCGTTCCCGACAACCTATGCACTTATGTTCAGCTATCTTTATACCGCCCTTCTTATCATATTGTTTAGCCTTATAATAAGAGGGGTGGCAATTGAGTTTAGAACAAAGGTGGATTCATCTACATGGACAGGGGTATGGAATATTATGATATTTATAGGAAGTTTTATACCCGCTCTTTTATTGGGTGTTGCTTTTGGCAATATATTTCATGGACTCATGATGGATGCAAGTGGATATCATGGGAACCTTTTTACTTTGTTAAATCCTTATAGTCTGCTCAGCGGTGTTCTGTTTGTTGTTTTGTTCATTGAACACGGGAGTTTGTGGCTTGCTAAAAAAACAGACAATTCATTGAAGCAACGCGTAACCAATATAGCAAATAAACTCTGGTTAGTGCTCTTAATTCTGATAATAATCTTTTTAATTTATACTGGTTTTTATACTCATCTTTATCAAAATTACTATGCGCATCCTGTTTTAGTTATGGTACCTGTACTTGCTGCTGTTTTTCTTGTTCTGATAAGGGTTTTTACATCAACATCAGCACAGAAAGCATTTTATGCTTCATGTGCTACAATAGTCTTTATTATGGCTTTTGTTCTGATAGGACTTTACCCAAACCTTATTCCATCAAGTATCAATCCAGCTTATAACTTAACCATATTTAACTCTTCTTCCAGCATATACACATTAAAGATAATGACCATAGTTGCAGTGATCTTTGTTCCGATTGTTATTATTTACCAGTCATGGGTGTACAGTATCTTTAAAAAGGGCAGTACCATTGAGGAGATCATGCAGGACAAGGATGCATATTAATCATCAGTGTTGTCCAATAACCCGAAAAATGCAACAAGGAAAGTTTTTTATTCCTTGTATCGTTTTGTTATGTTCAGGATCACAAAGATGCTGGATTCATTAAAAACCCTTTGAAACCGAGATGCAACCATACAAAGAACTTTTAATCTGTTTTATATATAAGGGCATTTTTAATAGTATAATGGCAAAAAGACTTTATCATCAGAAGGATGTTGTGGAATAATATATTTTTACTATGTTATTTGCTTGTTAGTTGAGGTTTGGGGAATAAAACATTTTGTTCTTGTAAAAACTGCTTTATTCTTCGTTCTGCTAAATCACAATATTTTTTATCAATTTCATAAGCGACATATTTTCGATTGGTTTTTAGTGCTGCTATACAGGTAGAACCACTTCCAGCAAAAGGATCAAGAACAACTTCGTTCTCAAATGTGTAAAGCTGAATTAGACGATATGGCAATTCTACAGGGAAAGGTGCAGGGTGTCCTACTTTTGTAGCTCGCTCCGCGGTAAACCTCCAGACACTTTTGGTAAATTCCAAAAATTCTTCTTTTGATATAGTACTTCTTCTATTATAAGGATTTGAGTGGGTAAATGAATCTTTACAGAATATGAGGATGTATTCGTGTATATCTCGCAATACCGGGTTATTTGCTTTCAAATAACTTCCCCATGCGGTTGAAGGACTTACACTGGTTCCTTTATCCCATAGTATCTCGCCTCTCATTAAAAAACCCATATCATGCATATCTTCGATAATATAACTGTGAAGTGGCAAATAAGGCTTTCTGCCTAAATTGGCAACATTTATGCATGCCCTACCACCAGGGACCAAAACTCTGTAAACCTCTTTAACCCGAAAAATGCATTTGCGAAATAGGGAAGTTTGTGTAATGAGTGATAACCCCGCGTCAAATATAGGT
>JBMFUY010000193.1:0-3566 GCA_049966275.1 bacterium | reverse complement strand
AATACCTATATTTGACGCGGGGTTATCACTCATTACACAAACTTCCCTATTTCGCAAATGCATTTTTCGGGTTAAGGTGGACTCTTGCCTTTATTGAAGTATCTATTCCTTCTTTATAACAGTATCCTTTAGCCAGTTTGCATCATCTTTATGAGGATAATCTATATTGTAATGTATGCCCCTTGACTCCTTCCTCATCTGGGCGCATCTGATAGCAAGTTCTGCCACTGTAGCTATGTTTCGTAATTCAAGAACGTCCTTGTTTATTTTAAAGTTCCAATAATACTCATTGATCTCTTCTTTGAGCAATTCTATTCTTCGTCTCGCACGCATAAGTCTTTTATCAGACCTCACAATGCCAACATAGTTCCACATAAACCTTCTTATCTCATCCCAGTTGTGCGAAACAACAACCATCTCATCACTGTCCACAGCATTGCCTGATCTCCACTGCGGAATGGCTTCATAAGGGAGGACATCATTAAGGTAGGACTGGGTTACATTTGAAGCCTGATTGGCAAAAACAAGCCCTTCTATAAGGCTATTTGAGGCAAGCCTGTTTGCACCGTGTAAACCAGTGCAAGCTGTTTCACCTATTGCGAACAGACCTTCAATATCTGTTTTACCATTTAAATCTGTTACAACACCACCACACGTATAGTGTGCAGCAGGCACAACCGGTATGGGTTGTTTTGTCATGTCTATACCATACTTTAGCAGTGTGTTGTATATGTGTGGAAATCTCTTTTTGATAAATTCTGCATCAAGATGCGTAACATCGAGCAGAACATAATCATCCCCTGATTTCTTAAGTTCATTATCTATTGCCCTTGCCACAATATCTCTTGGTGCAAGCTCTTTCATAGGATGATACGCTGCCATAAATGGTGTACCATCCTTTCTCTTCAATATTCCACCTTCTCCACGTACTGATTCGGATATAAGAAAGGACTTTGCCTCAGGATGGTACAAACATGTTGGATGAAACTGTATAAACTCCATATTAGCAATAGAGGCACCTGCTCTGTAAGCCATGGCAATACCATCTCCAGTCTCAGTATCTGGATTACTTGAATAAAGATAAACCCTACCAGCTCCACCTGTGGCAAGTATCACAACCTTGGATACAATCGTTTTAACCTCACCTGTGAGGGTATCAAGTACATATGCACCAAGTACTCTATTTTTTGCCTTCTTTGTGCCAAACAGCTTATTCGTGGTAATAAGATCTATTGCCATATGATGATCGACAACCTTTATTCCTCTTTCTTCTGCAGCACGCATAAGAGCAACCTCTATCTCTCTGCCTGTTAGATCGTCTGCATGCAATATGCGTCTTTTTGTGTGACCGCCCTCTCTTGTAAGATCATAAACCATGTCATTATCAATAGGATCATACACCTTGCTGAACTTCACACCAAGTTCTATCAACTCTTTTATCCTGTTAGGGGCATCCCTTACAACCAGAGATACAGCATCTTTGTGGCACAACCCATCACCAGCGATCAGGGTATCATTTATGTGATCCTCAAAACTATCCTCAGAAGAAAAAACAGTAGCTATTCCACCCTGTGCATAATATGTGGCTGACTCATACTTATCCAGTTTGTTGATGATCATCAGCCTGCCCTGTTTGTATGATTTTATTGCATAGTAAAGCCCTGATATACCACTGCCTATGACAAGAATGTCTGTTTCATATATACTCATGACTTCTCCTTATGATTCGCAAAAGTAAGTCTGTCTTATGTCTATGTGTACATCCATGATAATATGGATGTCAAGCTCGTTTAGAAGTTTATAACATATTGGATAGCAAGGTTGCCTGCTATATTAATTTAACCCGAAAAATGCGTTTGCGAAATAGGGAAGTTTGTGTAATGAGTGATGGGTACCCCGAACGAATGAGCAAACTTTCCTATTGCATTTTTGGGTTAATCTGGATACTCCCAGATTATTGAAAATTTCCCACAAGGTATCTCATGGGGTTAACCGGTACACCATTTACCATTACCTGATAATGAAGATGAGGACCTGTTGAAAATCCTGTGTCACCAATATCACCTATTACCTGCCCTCTTTTAACCATCTCTCCAACCTTTACATCTATCTTGGAAAGATGACCATACAGTGTGGTTACGCCGTATCCGTGATCTATAATTATGGTATTGCCATATCCGGTTTCCCATCCAGCATAACTAACTATACCATTAGCAGGTGCTTTAATAGGATTACCCAATTGTGTTGCAATATCCACACCCTCATGGAATTCTTTTCCACCTGTAATAGGATTTATTCGCCAGCCAAAACCAGATGTTATAAACCCTCTAACAGGCCAGATTGAAGGTGTTGCAAGCAAAAGGTCTTTTTTGTCAAGTATACCTTCATAGACCTCCTGTAAACTCTTTTCCTCTATACTGGTTTTTGATAATAAATCATTTATATCCATTTCCATCTTCTTTACAAGCATGTACTTACTCACTCCTGACAATGGAACAGGATATCCGCTTGTATCAATGGTTGGACCACCTATACTATAGGTGTTTTCATTCTCAGAGGCTGGATTTGATATATTGGCAAGTATACGAATCTTCATGTCAAACTGTTGTAATGATTCAAGTTTTGTTTGAAGCATGTGAATCTTGTTGGCAAAATCCATGATCTGATTGTTTTGTTCTGCTATAAGTTTACGCGTTTTAAGAAGCTCATGACTCTGATACTGTTGATGTAGAAACTCATAAACTAAAAAGCCAAATATTATAAAAATTCCTATTGTTAGTCCTATTAAAAGCTTTATTACGCGTGCACTAACAGACAAACTTTTTGTCTTTTCAGTTCCCTCAGGGATAATTAAAAATGTAAATTTTGTTTGCTTCTTCATTAAAAACCCTCGTAAAACACGAAATGATTACAGCATAGAAATATCCTGCTGTCAATAAAATGTATAGGGTGAAGGGTTTCTCAAAAAGTAGATTCTTCACCTTGTTCAGAATGACACGTATGATGTAGATTCTTCGGTTGCGCGTCAGAATAACAGGGGTGATTGGACCAGGAAATTCTTGGTGCTCAACCTTTCTGTTCTATCCTTAAAATCCTTTCTTCATGGTCATCAAGCTCTTCGGAATGTGTTTTTAGAATGTTATTAATCTCATCTATCTTCTGGTTCGTTTCATCAAACCTGTGATCCACATGCTCCATTACAGCCCTGTCTCCATCTTCTATCTTCTTTGTTAATCTTTGCTCTAAACTTTCATTACTTGCTTTAATCAAAAAGATGAGTTCTTCCCTGGTTTCGTGTAGCTTTAGGGAAACAGCATCTATTTTATTGTTCAAAACACTATGTCCTTCTGCAATTGCCTTTACAGAACTCTGAATGTCTTCAAGCAATATCTCAAAATGTTCTTTTTTTAAAACAGTTTTTTTATCTTTCTTTGTTTTCTTAAGCATAAAAACGATATATGTCCATATCCAGGATTTGTCAAGCGAATTAAGTTAACCCGAAAAATGCATTTGCGAAATAGGGAAGTTTGTGTAATGAGTGATAACCCCGCGTCAAATATAGGTAT
>JBMFUY010000192.1:0-3646 GCA_049966275.1 bacterium | reverse complement strand
GAAATAGGCCTTGTTGAGATTGCCGAGGCCATTGTAAATGACCAGAGGATTATCAGGGGTAAATATTCCGCAGAATGGCACAGAGTGCTGAGGTCCCTGCTATTCTCAATGATGAGATCAAGGCCAATGCCTGTAAAATTCTCCAAAATTGTGGAGATGAATATTCCAGGATCCTTGGGAAGGAATGATTTGGAGAAGGCATGAAAAATTCAAGATGCTAAAAAAATTCTCTTAAAATTAATTTCTCACCACAGAAGAAAATGTTGGGTATGCGTGTTAAAGATGTATAAAAAAATATTTTTCAGGGAATCATTTTTTTGTCATACAAAACTGGTAATTAAAAAATGATTCCGTATTTTACTAGATTTCCAGTGAGTTTTCAAAGTTCTAATATAAAAGCCTTTTGGAAAAAAAATTCAGAAAGTTTATATAATGTTTATTGTATATCTTTGCTTGGAGGCAAAAACTATGAGTAAGTACTCCAATAAAAAGGCGCTGATAAGCACCATAGTAGCATTACTGATGGTGTTGTCAGCATTTTTAGTGATTTCTAGTAATTCAGCGGCAGCCAGTGGTTCATTCACAACTGACCCCACAGTCTTTGCTGTGAACGCACCAACTGTAACATATTTACATGGTGGTACATTTGGATCTGGATCAACAATACTTTTCTTCTTGAGTACGACGACCACATATTCTTCAAGTGATCCACAGATAGGTACAACAACTCTTCCAGCTAATAAAGATACGTTAGATCAGCCTGCAGTATTGACAATACCTGCAGGAACAACCCCTGGGACATACTATATACTTGCAGAGGATATAATAAGCGGTGCACCATCTGGCACATTCGCTTATAGCAATCCAATAACTGTATCAAGTCTGACACCGAGCATAAGCCTAACACCAACAACACAGAGCGCTGGCGGGAAAATATTGCTTTCTGGGTCTGGCTGGGATCCTTCAGCAACATTGGAAGTGTATCTAAACTATACCGGATCAACAGTGTTATTACCATCTGTATCACTGTCCCCATCAGGCACGATACCCGCAAAAACATACTTTTCCGTTCCAACTAATTTACCATCGGGAACATATTATGTTGTTGCCCAGGAATCATCATCAAATTCGCCCAACTATGGAATAACGGCTGATGCACAGTTCACATTAACACCTGCCATAGGCACGGGCAGTTCTGGTACACCAACACCAGGTGCAGTAACAAGTATATCTGGATCCACAAGTTCTTCATTTGTAATAGCTGGTTACGGCTTCCCAGCAGGCGCTACAATCGCTCCATCAAGCTCTGGAGCCATTGTGACAGTAGCAGGAGTTACTGCCCTGCAGCCAGGTACAACTGTTACCTCATCTGGATCATTCACATTAACTGTAACGGGTCTTGTTAGCCCAATCACGACCAGCGGACCCCAGACGATAAGCATAACAACATCCAAGGGCACGTTCACGTTCACTGATGCCATATACGTTTCAGTACCCAGTGTATCCACAACACTGGTGGTTACAGACCTTGTTACGGGCACGAATTCTGGCTATGGCACTGATCAAATGCAGATCATAGGTTATGGATTTCCTTCAGGATCATCAGTAACCGTTTACTTTGAAGGGAACACATATACAACAACTGCTGATTCCAACGGCTTTTTCATAATAGAAGATCCAGTTCCATTAATACCAGCGGGCACATACAACGTGTTTGCTGTTGCAGGTGGTGTGACTGCATCAACAACTTTCACAGTTGAATCAGCGGTTATGGTTCTTGATTCAGCAAGCAATAATTTGAATGGAGAGTATGCGGCAAAGGGTTCTGCTGTAACCGTATATGCTCAGGGTCTTGCACCATACCAGATGGTTGATGTACTCGATAGCGGCTTTGGTGATCTTGCAGCAATATATTATTATCATCCAAGCTTGGTAACAATAACAGCTGGATCTTATAATCCATATGTCCCTGCATTCGTAGCTTCAGGCACTGGTACCCTCACCCTAACTTATACTATTCATAAATCGCTCAGGACTGGAACGCCTAAAACAATAACTGTTGAGTCCCTGCCCTCAGGATCAACACTTGCTACTGCAACATATTATACAATTGGTCATGCTACTACAAGCTTGGCATCATCCTACACACCAAGTGCAACAGTGTCCCTGACATTCAGCGGCCTTGTTCCATATGGTGCTCCTGCAACACCCCAATCGGCTGGATATTTAGGCCCATACTCCATATATGTTGGAAGCACTCTGATAACCCTTACAAATGGAAAAACAACGTTCATAAGTTCCACATCAGGAACAGCAACAGTTTCATTTGTATTACCAATAACAACAACAGGTGTAAATACTATTACAGTGTATGGTGCATCTACAAGCACGGGTAAAACATCATCAAGTAAGATTGTGTATGTTAACTATGAGCTCATAGTCAGCACGCCAGGGACTACGGGTGCAACAGTATCTGTAAACACTGAGCTTAGTTCATATATATCTGGATCAGGAATATCCACAAGTCCATTCTTAATGTATCCGGATCCGAATGGATATGTTTATGGTCTTGAGTTTGATCTATACGACTTCCCTGCAAACTCTGTTGTGACAGTTACATATTACACATCTTCGGGCAAGAATACAGCAATGGTCTCCACTGATGCGAACGGTGCTGGAACATTCTTCTTTGCACCTCCAAATTCTGTTGGGGGTATTGGTTATTCAATAAGCTTCTATGTTAAATCATTATCAATAACAGGATCTTCGTATTATTACGAGCTTGAGCCTGCAGTGGCATTCGACCAGTCCCCATTTCTTGATAATTCTGGAACACCTGTAACGGATTATTTCTCTGAATTCGGTACAAACGCAATATCAGGAACAAACGTGACCGTATATGCAAACAGTCTGATGCCTCAGACAGCATACAATGTCTCACTTGCAGCAACCTCGCAAGGCGGATATATTGAGACATTGGGTACATTCGTAACGGATGCAAATGGCAATGGGCAATTCACATTTGCAGTTCCCAGTGCACTCGTTTCTGGAACTTATTATCTGCTTGTTAATCCAGCGGATGTTGGATTTTCATCACCTACCCCATATTCATTGACACTTGAGGTAACGCAGTCCGTTTATGCTTTCCCAGGAATGCTTGTCCAGTTCTCTTGGACACCAACTACTGCACCAATGCAACCAGGAATATATTCAACAGTTACAGTACCCTCTGGACAGACGTACACAATATCTTATGGACCTATTTATGTTACAGTATATCTTAACGGTACGGCTTACACAACATTCCCTGCTGCGTTCTCGGCTGGAACAATAAGCGGATCATATCTTGCACCTAACGCTGTACCTGGAACATCATGGAATGTAAACTACAGCTGGTCACAGAATGAATATATAGCAGAATATACGGGTGGTACACCATATGCTGGATCAACAATATCAAATAGCTATTCAATGCCATCAGGTCTTTATGGTGTTCTGACGCTCGTTTCTGGAAATGGTGCTCTCTTGACTGGCATATCATCATCACAGATTGCAACAGTTGTTGCAGCGGTAAATAATGCAGTATCAACGAGTATGCAGGTGCCATTGAGCGAGCTCAATGCATCGGTTGTTGCAATAAACAATG
>JBMFUY010000191.1:0-3669 GCA_049966275.1 bacterium | reverse complement strand
AACATACAAAGGACTTAAGCCTCCTTTACAGCACAAAGTCTTTGTATCTTAGGTGGATCGTGGGGTTGAACGAATGAACAAACTTCCCTATTGCATTTTTCGGGTGGAAGTATGCAATAAAAAGATTTTCTATTTGTTCATACCTGTTCAGAGCATTACAAATTTCTCTAAAGGTAACAAATAGAGAAGCAGCTTTTGTCATTACAAAATGAAGGTTATGCATTTTTCCCATGACAGTTCTTATATTTTTTACCACTTCCGCACCAGCATGGATCGTTCCGCCCGATCTTTTTGTTTTCTCTTTTTATTGGTGCGGTTACACCTCGTGAGGTTTGAGGTTGAGCTGCTGTTGCAACACCTGCTCCCTGTGCAAGATTAAGATTTAATGTTAAAGGAATCTGTCTTCTATGAACCAGCTTTTGTTCTTCATTTTCTTTTATCTGAATTTTGAATAGTCGTGTTACAGATTCTTCTCTCACCTGCTCAAGCATTTGCTGGAACATATCAAAAGCCTCTTTTTTGTATTCAATGAGTGGATCTCTCTGTGCATATCCCCTCAAGCCTATTCCCTCTTTAAGATGATCCATGTTCAGTAAAAAATCCTTCCAGTTACTATCAAGTACCTGAAGGAAGATAAACTTAACAAGCTCTGTAAAAGATGCTGGTGTGATAGCCTTTTGTTTTTGTTCTATTTGTTCTTTAGCCCTGGCTAAGAGTATGTCTTTTAATTCATATGCAGTAATATTATTTTTTTGTTCTTCAGATAACTCTAACTTTATGGAAAGCATACCCTCAATGGCGCTGCTTATTGCATTGAAATCCCATTCTTCAGGCCTTTTGGGGTCCTCAATGTGTTTATGTAAAATATCATCAATCGTTTGCTCGGTCATTTCAAAAACAAGCTCAAGTATGTTGTCACCTTTTAGTATTTCTTTTCTTCTTGCATAAACAACCTCTCTCTGCTTATTCATAACGTCATCGTATTCAAGCAGTTGTTTTCTGATCTCAAAGTTATGTTCTTCAACCTTCTTCTGTGCATTTTCTATAGCTTTAGAGATCCATGGGTGTGTAATAGGTTCACCCTCTGACATACCAAGCCTTTGCATGAAGGATGATATTCTATCAGAACCAAACCGTCTCATCAGGTCATCTTCTAATGATATGTAGAACCTTGAAGAGCCTGGGTCACCCTGTCTGCCGGATCTTCCACGCAGTTGATTGTCTATCCTGCGAGCCTCATGTCGTTCGGTTCCAATGATGTGTAATCCTCCAAGAGCAATGACCTGCTGTTTCTCTTCGTCGCATTGTTTTTTGGCTGATTCATAGAGCTTCTGATAGTCTTCTGGTTTGGCTTCGCCTGCCTTTATTTTCTCTTTCACCATGTATTCTGGATTTCCGCCAAGCACAATATCAACTCCTCTACCAGCCATATTGGTTGCAATGGTTACAGCGCCTTTTCTGCCTGCCTGCGCTATGATCATTGCCTCTTTCTCATGATATTTTGCATTAAGCACATGGTGCTTTATGCCACGTTTGGTTAACATCCTGCTCAAGAGCTCTGATTTTTCTATTGATATTGTTCCAACGAGCACGGGCCTACCTTTTTTGTTGAGCTCTATTATTTCCTCTATTACCGCATCAAATTTTTCCTTTTGTGTTCTGTATATAAGATCCTGATGATCTATACGGATCATGGGAAGATTGGTCGGTATGATGTTTACGTCAAGGTTGTATATCTTTTTAAATTCAGCGGCTTCTGTGTCAGCAGTACCGGTCATACCGGCTAACTTTTTATACATCCTAAAATAGTTCTGAAATGTTATTGTTGCGAGCGTTTGATTTTCGCTTTCTATCTTTACCCCTTCTTTCGCTTCTATTGCCTGATGTAATCCATCGCTCCATCTTCTACCTGGCATAAGTCGTCCGGTGAACTCATCCACTATAACTACCTGCCCATCTTTCACAACATAGTCTACATCACGTTTGAAAATAACATGGGCTTTTAATGCCTGGTTAACATGGTGAAGTGTTTCCATCTGAGATGGTTCAAAGATATTATTTATACCGAGGAGTTTTTCAACCTTGATAGCTCCCTGCTCTGTAAGGATAACATTTTTTTGTTTCTCATCAACAGTGTAGTCCTCTTCTGGCTTTAGTTTTGGGATAATTTTATCAATAGTGTAATACTTACTTGTAGACTCTTCTGATTGTCCTGATATGATAAGTGGTGTTCTTGCCTCATCTATCAGTATGCTATCCACCTCGTCTACAATTGCATAGTTCAGCTCCCTCTGAACCATGTCTTTGATATCAAACTTCATATTGTCCCTAAGATAATCAAACCCGAATTCATTGTTCGTGCCATAAGTAATATCTGAATTGTAAGCTATTTGCCTCTGCTGATCGTCTAAATCATGAACAATTACTCCAACTGTAAGTCCAAGGAATTTGTAAATTTCTCCCATCCACTCAGCATCACGCTTTGCCAGATAATCATTAACTGTTACTATATGTACACCCTTACCTTCGAGTGCATTAAGATAAGCAGGAAGTGTTGCAACGAGTGTTTTACCTTCACCTGTTTTCATCTCTGCAATTCTGCCTTGATGTAAAACAATTCCACCGAGCAATTGAACATCAAAATGCCTCATGTGTATGGTTCGCTTTGCAGCTTCCCTGACAACAGCAAAAGCCTCTATAAGCAGATCATCCAGGGTTTCACCATTTGCCAATCTTTTTTTGAATTCGATGGTTTTTTCTTTTAAAGCATTGTCTGATAGAGAAGCTACACTGGTTTCAAGTTTGTTTATTTCGTCAACAAGTGGGTATAGTTTTTTTAAATCTCTCTGGTTCTTTGTACCAGCTATTTTTTTCAAAATGATTTCAAACATTGTTTTGATCCTTTTTGTATTATTCAATATATTTTAATGCCTGTATCCGTATAAAGTCAAACAAAGCTAATAAATCAATAATCTAAAAATTTTTATTGCTTTTTTGATTTATATGATAAATAAATACTCATTGTTAAAAGAAAGGAGTAAGAGATGAAAAGGTTTATACAATCAAAATTTTTGATTTCAATGGTATTGATGGTGATCACATTCAACACTGTAAATTGTGGTTATATTCTCTACCCTGAGAGAAGGGGCAATCCGCCTGGTGTTATAGATACAGGTACACTTATTATGGATATTCTCTGGCTTATACCAGGACTTATACCCGGCGCCATTGCTCTTGCAGTAGATTTCAGTACTGGTTCAATCTATTTAAGTGGTGGAAGAAGGGCAAAAAGGCATAGCTACTCTTTTGAGACTCAACCATTTAATGTGCATCCAGGAGATACTATAGGATTAAGTCTGGGGAAGGCAATTCCAGATAATACACAGATTGATGTAGTGCTTGTTAATACTCAGGACATAAATGATCCAGTGTTCCTGTTTAAAAGAAATTACAATAATGCATCAGAAATGAACAGCCTTATTAGGCTATACATTCCACAGGAACTTGAAACAGGTCTGTATAAAATTTATGTTCAAGCCAATGGTATAAGCCTTTATTCGCTTGAACTCAGAGTAATATCCTAAAGGTTTTCATATTAACCCGAAAAATGCAATAGGAAAGTTTGCTCATTCGTTCAACCCCACGATCCACCTAAGATACAAAGACTTT
>JBMFUY010000190.1:0-3761 GCA_049966275.1 bacterium | reverse complement strand
GTTTGCTCATTCGTTCGGGGATACCCCATCATTCATTACACAAACTTCCCTATTTAGCAAACACATTTTCTTGGGTTAACCAGATTATTTATCCTTTTCTGAAGATACCTCAAATACCTTATAATTAAATCTGCCCTATTATAAAAATGCTTTTTGTCTGAAGCAATCAGAGTCCCTTGTTTTCGTGTGATTCTGGTGGCTTATTCCCTTCCTCCGGGATCGTATTGTTTATGAATTTTTTGGGATCCTGTAAGAATTCCTGTTTCTCCTGCTCAGATGTAAAATAGTATTTTCTATCACCATAGAGCGTATAAGGTGTATCTTTTGTTATCTTTACTCTGGCATGTGAAACAGGAGAGATAGCATAGCCTTTTTCAATCATTTTATCAGATTCCATATTGTTATGATTCATATTCATATTATCCATGTTCATATTTTCGCTGTTCTGACAGAGAAGCATGGACTTTGAATTAAATGATTTGCATGCCATTGCTTGACCTGCAAAGAGTGATATGCCAGTGGCAACAAGCATAACAGCCAGTATTTTTACCAATAGATTAAGTTTTGTCATTGTTTCCTCCTTTTTATTTTGTTTTTTGCGTTAAATATTTTTCCGGTTCTTTTTCGAATTTGTCCTTGCATCCTTTGGCGCAGAAATAATAGGTTTTTCCTTTGTAATCATACTTTGCCGCCGCTAATTTCTCCTCCACGATCATCTTGCATACGGGGTCTTCATATTTTGCCATGTTAACCTCCTTTTTATATTCTATACATTTTACAAAATAATACAAGTCTCTATTTGTCAGGCAATGTCCTTCTCTTCCAGTAAAGATAAATTACCGGGTAAACCACAAGCTCCATTATCGCGGACGTTACAACACCTCCGATCATAGGCATTGCAATACGCTTCATAACATCCGCACCGCTCCCGTGGCTCCACATGATCGGCAGAAGTCCCATAATAATGGCGAAGACCGTCATCATTTTTGGACGTATTCTCTGGACAGCACCGTACATGATGGATTCTTTCAGGTCGTTTTCTGTACGCATCTTTCCTTCGGAGATCCATCTATGATATGCTTCATCCAGATACACAAGCATTACGACCCCTGTCTCCGCATCAACACCTGCAAGTGCAATGATACCGACCCATACTGCAACGCTTAGTTCGTAGTGCATTATGTAAAGCCCCCAGAATGCACCGGCAAGCGAGAAAGGAATCGCGAGCATCACGATAATCGCCTCTGTTATCGAATGTTTATTGAAATAAAGGAGAAGAAACACAATGAACAGGGTAAGAGGGATAATAATCATAAGGGTCTTTTTCGCGTGTTCCATATATTTATACTCGCCTGTCCACTCAAGCGTATAACCGGCAGGCAGCATACCCTTTTTTATAATCTCCTCGTTGACCGCTTTCTGTGCGCGTTCCACGTATCCACCGATATTGCTTGTGTTTAAATCCACGTACACCCAATCAGAAAGCATACCGTTTTCGTCTCGTATCATGGGCGGCCCATTAACCCTATAGATGTTAGCAAGCTCACCAATCGGTATCTGGGCACCTGATGGCGTTGGTACAAGTATCATTTTGAGATTATTGATATTATCACGAAGCTCCCTTGGATAGCGTACAGCAATTGCAAAACGTTCACGCCCGTTGATAACCTTACTTATAGTCATACCACCTATAGCTGTTTCTATAACATCCTCTACATCACTTATGGTCAATCCATATCTCGCGATAGCATCACGGTTTATATCAAAATTTATGTAATGTCCGCCAACAGCCCTTTCTGCGAATACACTCCTCGTTCCAGGAAGCTTACTCAGGGTATCCTCTATCATCTTTCCTATGTTCTCCATTTCTGTAAGACTTGGTCCATAGATCTTGATACCAACAGGCGTACGTATGCCTGTGGTCAGCATGTCTGTTCTTCCTTTTATCGGCATAGTCCATGCATTCGTTACGCCCGGGATATTGATCGCTGCATTCATTTGATCAATTAATTTTTTCCATGTTACACCTTGTGGCCACTGTGACTGTGGCTTGAGATTGATAATGGTTTCTATCATCTCAAGTGGTGCAGGATCCGTAGAGGTGTCTGCCTTGCCTGCCTTTCCAAAAACAGATGTTACCTCTGGAAAGGATTTTATGATCCTGTCCGAAACCTGTAAGACCTGGCGTGCCTGGGTGATCGAAATACCCGGTACAGAACTCGGCATATACAGGATTGTTCCTTCATTGAGCGGCGGCATAAACTCGCTTCCAAGTTGAGAGAACGGAAAGATGATGGATACGATAATCAAAACCGCTGAAATAAGGATAAGCCTTCTGTGCTTTAGAGCGAATGAAGCAACAGGATGATAAGCCCTGATCATTAACCGGTTGATCGGATTTTTTTCCTCTGGTGTGATCTTCCCGCGGATAAATAATGTCATTAATGTTGGACCAAGGGTAATAGAGAGGAATGCTGCGAACAACATGGAAAATGTTTTGGTATATGCAAGTGGTCTAAATAGTTTTCCCTCTGGTCCTGTAAGGGCAAAGATTGGAAGAAAGGCAACCGCAATAACGAGTAAAGAAAAGAACAAAGGTCTGCCGACAAGCTTTGCCGCCTGAATAATAATCTCTTCCCGCTTTTTATTGGTCAGATTGTGTTCATGTTCAAGGAATTTATTTGCATTCTCAATCATTACGATTGAGGCATCCACCATAGCACCTATTGCGATCGCTATGCCGCCCAGGGACATGATATTCGATGACACACCCACATAGTACATGCCAATCAAAGCCATGAGTATGGCAAGTGGTAGAATGATAATAGCAACAAGAGCACTGGTAATGCTGTAGAGAAAAATGATTGAAACAATGCTCACGATGATACTTTCCTCAATGAGCTTTTCTCTGAGGGTCGCAACTGATCTCCTGATCAATTGAGATTGATCGTAAACGATCTTTAATTCCACTCCTTTGGGCAGTGACGGCGTGATCTCTTTGATCTTCTCTTTTACGTCATTGAGGATCTTGTACATGTCAGCACCATAACGGACAATGACAATACCGCCCACTACATCGCCTTCACCGTTGTAATCCGCGATGCCGCGTCTCATAACTGCATCATACTTTATATCCGCGATATCCTTCAGAAGAACCGGTGTTCCGTGAGATGAAGCGTAAACAACGATATTGCTGAGATCTTTCAATGATTCTATGTAGCCGTTGCCCCTTATAACAAACTCCGTACCATTTATCTCTATGGATGCACCACCAACATCATTATTTGAATGCATAACAGCATCTATGACCCTGCTCAAAGGAATATGGTATGCCTGAAGCCTGTTAGGATAAACGTTTACCCTGAACTCCTTTTCGTATCCACCAATACCTGCAACCTCAGCAACACCATGAACGGACTCTAACCAGTATCTAAGATACCAGTCCTGGAAAGCCCTCAGGTCAGCGAGGTTATACCTGTGCTCCTTATCCAGCAAAACGTACTCAAGCCCCCAGCCAATACCAGTGGCATCGGGCCCAAGCGTGGGATTTACGTCAGGCGGAAGCTTGCCGTTTATCTGCTGGAGATACTCAAGCACCCTGCTTCGCGCCCAGTACATATTGGTTCCATCTTTGAACAGAACGTACACGTACGAGTATCCAAAGGTAGATAAGCCTCTTACCACTTCTACCCGCGGTGCTGAAACCAGAGCGGTTACTATGGGATAGGTTACCTGATCCTCTATGATATTCGGGCTTTGTC
>JBMFUY010000189.1:0-3771 GCA_049966275.1 bacterium | reverse complement strand
CCGTCCTTTTACTTCGTTCATCTTTTTTTTCCTCCTTTTTAAATCCTTCATCCTTAGAGGAAACTGTATCTTATTTTCCCCTCAAAAAGTCCAATTATCAAATAAGCGGGACATTACTTTTGCATTTGGAGTTTCTCTATCTCTGATCGCACTTTATCCATAAGCTCCTGTTTATTCTCCATTGTATAACCTGTAACATCGATTGGACTACCAACCCTTACCTCTATTGTCCCTGATTTCACCAACAATGAATGAGCTGGTAACAGGTTATAACTACCAATTACTGCAATAGGTACTATGGGAATACCCATCTCTATGGCAAGCACAAACCCACCCTTTTTAAACTCACCCATTTTACCTGTTTTACTACGCGTACCTTCCGGGAAGACAAGCACACTAAAACCATACTTTTTTATTCTTTCCTTTGCTTCGTTTATACTCTGTTTAGCCCTTTCAATATTTTTTCTGTCTATAATAATATGCCTTGACATGTAAAGTGCCTGGCCAAAGACCGGCACCCTCAACAGCTCTTTTTTGGCAAAAAACCTTATTTTAAATGGCAGCTTGGCCATAAAAGCAGCTGTATCAAGATGGCTCAAATGATTGGACATAAATATATAGGAAGCGTTTTTATCAAGGTTTTCAAGCCCTGTTACTTTAACCTTGATTCCTGCTGTAAGAAATATCAAACTTGCCCACACCCTTGATATAAGGGTGTATATGTGTCCTGCGAAATCAAACAAACCAGTTATGATCACAAGTGTACCTGCAATGAGTGTGTATATAATAATAGCAACAAATGTTATATATGGTCTCATTATTGGACACCTCCATCAAAGATAGTTTATAAAAAATGGAAACATTGAAGGCAACTGAAAATCTTACACTCTATCCCTTTTTAACAACCATAGTATCTGCAAGCGTATCTCCTATACGCATACTCCCTAAATCAGTATACAGGAAATATGTTTCAACTGCTATTACACCTAATCCAATAAATATGAACAGGAATAATCCTATTACAGGTACAATAAACATCAGTACCGCAAAACCAAATGGTATATTGCGCAATATTGATTGGTGTATTGAACACGGTGTGTTTTTAGTAATATCTACAACCCTGATGCCTACAAGCCATTTTCCAATGGATCTTCCTTCCATCAATCCATCAGCTATAAGACTATACACAAGCCCCACAGCAGGCCCTATGGGAGACAGAACACTTGCAAGAATAAGGGCAAAGGCAATATCTATAAATTTTGCAGAAGCCCTTTCAAGAAAGGTGGCTTTAGTCATTTACCTGTTGTCCTTTTTTAGATACAAATATTATGAATGCCATAGAAGGCCTTTTCTGCGTTTCCCTCATTGCGTATGTGATCCTTTCCAGCTCCCAGCCTTTATTACTCCATTCATTCAAAACTGCCTCTATTTCACTATCTGTCACTGTACTTATTTCAACAACCTTATATTGAATATTATCCATACCACAAACAATATGATTATATCACAACTTCATCTCAATCAATTTTTTATCTTTTCCTGCCTTCTCATAACCTTCTGGCACATATATGCAGTAAGGCTCCTCTTCAAGATAATCGCCTGTCTGATAATAAGCCCTTGCCCTGCATCCTGCACAAACAGCCCTATACTCACACGCGCCGCATTTACCTTTTAACAATGATGGATCCCGCATATCCTGAAATACCTTTGAATGCTCCCACACTTCTTCAAAACTCTGCTTTCTTAAATTTCCGGCAGCAACAGGCAAATATCCACATGGTTGCACTATACCAAGTCTTGAAATAAATGCAACAGCACTGCCTGCAAGGCAACCTTTCGTCATTGCTGCCATACCATGCGTTTCAAAGCTTAATCTTATTCCATCCTTCTTTGCCCTCTGCCGTATGATCCTGTAATAATGAGGCGCACATGTTGCTTTTAATTCAATTTCTTTGTGTGCTATAAATTGCTCATATAACCAATTTAGAACTTCCTCATATTGCTCTGCAGGAAGCATTTCACTGTCAGCAATCATAACCCCACAACCCACAGGAACAAGCATAAAATAGTGAAGTGCATTAACATGTAAATTTAATGCAAGGTTAAATATATCAGGTACCTGATGAACATTGTGTTTAGCTATTGTGCTATTGATCTGTGTTTCCACTCCTGATCTCTGTACCCATTTAAGTCCATTCATGGCAGATTCAAAAGAACCAGGAATGCCTCTAAAACTATCATGTACGTTTGCATCGCCGCCATCTATACTTATAGCCACCCTTAAGATTCCAGCATCCTTTATTTTTTTTGCGATCTTTTCATCTATTAAAGTTCCATTGGTTGCAAGAGCAACCCTCAACCCCTTAGATGTAGCGTATGAGGCAATATCAAATATATCTTCTCTGTAAAGGGGCTCACCACCGGTCAGAACGAGTATGGGCTTATAAACACTGGCTATATCATCTATAATTCTGAACACTTCATTGGTTGATAATTCATCCTTCATCTTTTCTGGCATTGCCACTGCTCTACAATGTATACACTTAAGGTTACACTGTGCTGTTAACTCCCAGAATATCAATCTTGGTACGTGTTTCATATTCATATCTCATTTACTCCTTAATTCTTTTGCTGCCTGCTTGGCAAAATAGGTTAGTATCATATCTGCGCCAGCTCTCTTTATAGCAAATAAAACCTCCATCATTGCAGATCTTTCATCTAACCAACCAAGCCTTGCAGCAGCCTTTATCATGGAATACTCACCACTAACATTATAAGCAGCAACAGGTAAATTTGTAGCCTGTTTCACTCTATAAATAACATCAAGATAACTTAATGCTGGTTTCACCATTACAATATCAGCACCCTCTTCAATATCTGTAAGAGTTTCTTTTACTGCCTCACGTGCATTTCTGTAATCCATTTGATAACTGCGTCTATCACCGAACTGCGGTGCTGATTCAGCAGCGTCTCTGAAAGGACCATAAAAGCTGCTTGCGTATTTGGATGAATAGCTCATAATAGGTATATTGGTAAATCCATTTTCATCAAGACTCTTTCTAATTGCCTGAACCATACCATCCATCATACCTGAAGGAGCAACAATATCAACACCTGCCTTTGCCTGAGCAATGGCTATCTTTGCAAGATATTCCAGCGTTTTGTCATTATCCACTTCACCGGCTTCAACAATCCCACAGTGCCCATGAGATGTGTATTCACACATACAAAGGTCTGCTATAACAATTAAATCTGAAACCTTCTTCTTTATCTCCCTTATTGCTTCCTGAACCACTCCTGTATCACAATATGCATCAGACCCTGTAGCATCTTTTGTTTCTGGTATACCAAACAATATTATGGCAGGAATGCCGAGTTCTTTAACCTCTTGAGCTTCTGATACTGCATAATCAATAGACTGCTGATAACAGCCGGGCATTGATGGGATCTCTTTTTGAATATGTTTTTCATAAGTAACAAATAAAGGATATATAAAATCATCTACACTTAAGTGCGTTTCTGCCACCAGATCTCGCATTTGTCTTGAGAATCTTATCCTTCTGCCTCTATGTATAGGGTATATAGCCATATTTTTCATCTCCTTTTACAAAATATAACAACTTTCATCACATCTGTCCAAAATAATAATTAAAAAAAAGCTCAGGTCAAATAAGTGTAGAAGCATAACATATGGAATTAACCCGAAAAATGCAATAGGAAAGTTTGCTCATTCGTTCAACCCCACGATCCACCTAAGATACAAAGACTTTT
>JBMFUY010000188.1:0-3804 GCA_049966275.1 bacterium | reverse complement strand
GAATACCTATATTTGACGCGGGGTTATCACTCATTACACAAACTTCCCTATTTTGCAAACGCATTTTTCGGGTTAACCAGCGTTCGTTTTAGCTCATTTTGAGGGGGTGGCAGAATTGAGTGAAATAGGTGGCAACTTTGAATTGAAATCACAGGCAGAATTGGAGTGAAATACACATACAAGGGATTGCCCGACCCAGCTTCGCTGTGTGCCCGCCTCTGGTCGTAATGGCGCTTCTCAATTTTATCAGCTCAATATATAAAGTTACCCACAGATAATTGACATGTATGTTAAAGTGTGTAACTTATTGAAAAGATTATCAGTGCCGGGATAGCTCAATGGTAGAGCAGCGCATTCGTAATGCGCAGGTTGTGGGTTCAAGTCCCACTTCCGGCTTTTTATTTTCCAAGTAGTTACGAGTTTTGTTGCTCATGCATTCTGCTCACTGTGTCCGATTTGTGCCGTAAATTTATTTTCTGGCATTTTCTTCTTCGTGCCTGAGTTTAGAATGTTGCAAGTTCCTTTGCTGTCCCTTTATAACCATAGCATTTATAAATATAAAATGTGAATCTGTCTTCATGGGTATGCATGGTTTTTATTGTAAGTTCCTCTGGAGGATCAACCTTTCGAAACAATCTTCTTACCTGTTCTTCCATAGGTGCATACCCAACATATACAGCATCCTTTCCTTTAACAGCCCGAAAGTTATTCCAGAAGTCATACTGACTGAAACGTCTCAAAACCGGAATCTCATAAACCTCTGGATGACCCTTTACATAGAAGGCAAGTTCTGCATTAAGCCCGTATTCATGCGTTGCTACAAAACTACCTGCTGGTAGTTGTGCAAGTACCTCTGTAACCTTTTTACCAAGCTCGTCCCATCCATAAAGCCTGTTGGTAGGATCCCTATGTGGTGGTATGTAGATACCAACATCATGCATTAATGAAGGATAGTATGCAAACGCTGAGACCAACACACCAAGGAAAACAGTAAGCCCAAGCCCGGCATTAACAAGCACACGAAACCAATGCCTGCCCTTTTTATACTGCTCATAAACAACATATACACCTGCAATAGAACCGGTTATATAACCTGATACAGGCCAGTTCGGTTCTGTTCTGCCTCCAATGCTTAAAAGAGCTATGAACAATATCACAGGTGCAGACAGACAGAACAAAAATAGGTATTTATCATCTTTCAGTTTTATACCTCTGTATCCGCTAACAATGAGTCCGTATACAACAGCAAGAAAGAATAACCCTGCTTCTATACCAGCCTGCCCCCCAATATATTCAAATAAAGTAAATGTTATATTTTTTGTTTCTGACATCATACCAATAGCATGGCGAAACATTACAAAATTATGCGTTGCATTCCAGATAATGATAGGACTTGCAACAACAAACTCTATCAATAAGGCAAGATAAGGCTCTTTACGTTTTATCCATTTTCTGTTGTCAGGGGAAAGTAGTATAAAAAGCCCGACCTCTGCAGTAAAAAAGATAAACATATGATGGGATAACAAACCAAGCCCTGCACTCAAACCAATAAGATACCACCACCATGCCCTTTTATCTGTTATAAGCTTCCACAGAAAGAGCGCCATTAAAGACATAAAAAATACCTGGGGAGAATAATAGGTCATGATGATTCCGCCTGCCATGCCAATGGGTAATATGTGGAACAACAGTACAACCCAGAATCCAAGCATCCTTGATTCTGTAACCTCAACAGTAAGTATATATATGACCACAGCTGTTATTCCTGCAAATACTGGTGCGCCAAGCCTTACTGAAAAAGCAGAGACCTGGAATATATGTGTGAAAAAGGCTATGATCCATGCAATCATTGGTCCCATGTCATAGTAACTTAAAGCAGGATGTCTTGACCAATCCCAGAAGTATGCCTCATCCTGAGATAGGGTATAATGTGTTGTTGCAATATAGTATATCCTGAATAACAGAAATCCCATAATTAGAAAAAATGTAAAATATGCATATTTTTTATCCCTCATTTTATCTCCTTAAAGCTTGTCAAAATTATCTCATTGTCTTTTATTAATCTTTTTGTATATGGTGATGTGAGCGCTTTGAGCTCATCCTCCCATGCATAACCCCAATCATAAACATGCGATGCATCATATCCTGGATGCACCATCAGCTCTGTAATATTATTTTCTAAACCTTTTAATATCCATGCAATGTTAGTTTCATTGACATGTCCACCATACTCAAAGCCCTTGAATGCATTTGTAAAATTAATGCTGTGCTTTCTCAATTCTGATTTTAGACTGGCTGAGAGCACATTCATCACAAACATGTTCAGGTTAAATCTGTTTATATGTGGCACCCTTATCCACCTTATATTGAACCTTTTAGCAAGTCTGATCACAATGTTTCTTACCCCGGGTAGGACATGAAGATGCTGATGACTATCTAAATGACTTACATCTATGCCATTATTTAACAACAAACCAACCTGTGCTGTTAATTCTTTTTCAAGTGCCACACGATCAAAGTGCCCCAACACGATCCGTGGTATAACCTCTCTGTAGCTTTTTAAAAAGCAACCATTATCATCAACAAGCCCATCAATATTGCCTGATATGGGTTTTTCACCACCGGTAAATGTTAGATGGATCCCAGTATCAATGCCGGATTTTTTTAAAAATTCTATATAATCCTTGAATGATCTACCATTAGCCACCACAGATGTTGAAGTAACAATACCCTCTGAAAAAGCCTTAATAATACCATCAGAGATCTCCGGGCACAGACCAAAATCATCCGCATTTACTATCAAGAACTTTGTCATCGTCTTTTAACAACAGGTTGAATACCCTTGATCTCAGGGTATAAGGAGAGCATCTCTTTTATAATTTTTAAAATAACACTTGAGCTTGATAATGTGGATATACCTCTGGTTCTTGGAAAATAATTTGTTCCAAACTGTATAATCTTAAACCCATATCTCTGCGCCTTTATAAGTAATTCAGCATCAATAAAACTACCTTCTGATTTTAATTTTACGTAATTAAAGACTTCTTTTCTAACAAGTTTAAAAGAAAAATTAACATCCTTTACTCTAAGATGGAATATCAACTTTATAAGTGAATTATACACATACGAGTAAATAAGCCTTCTTAACCCCTCCCCGGTTCTATCAAATCTAAATGCCGCAACAATATCTGCCTCATAGTATCGCATGAGTCTGTATGCCTTCTTTAATTCCATCATATCAAATGGCAGGTCTATATCTGAATATAAAATTACATCCATTTTTGCATTGTAAAAGCCTGTTTTCAAAGCACCACCAAGCCCTCTATTCTTCTCATGATGTATTACCCTGATCCTGCTATCTCCTGCAGCAAGCTCATCAGCGATCCTCCCTGTTGCATCCTTTGATGCATCATCTATAAGAAGTATTTCGTAGTCAGGGATCTCACCGATCTTAAGCATCAGATCGCAGACTTCCCTTGCTGCTTCTACAGCCCTTTTTATGTATAGCTCTTCATTATACATTGGATAAAAAACAGTGATTCCTTCCAAACCACCCTCCTTAAAAAGGATAATGCAAGCTTAATACACGATTTTAGTATCAAATGCAAAGAATAGGTTGTTCACTGAAATGTACATACATGTGTTTGTACCAAATCTCTCGTGAAAAAAGGTATATCATCATTAGCATGGTATGTTTTCTTTGCTGGATATTTGAATAGACCCTATATTAACCCGAAAAATGCGTTTGCGAAATAGGGAAGTTTGTGTAATGAGTGATAACCCCGCGTCAAATATAGGTATTCT
>JBMFUY010000187.1:0-3823 GCA_049966275.1 bacterium | reverse complement strand
ATACCTATATTTGACGCGGGGTTATCACTCATTACACAAACTTCCCTATTTCGCAAATGCATTTTTCGGGTTAAAAACGATGTTTATATCTCAATTTTGAACCTGAGGATCTATATGCTTGATTATTTATAAGTCTGGCAAATGTCAATGCGGTTGTACCAAAACGTTTATTTACAGTATCCATAGTCTTTAATGCATCTCTTAATTTTTCTTCTGTCGAAAACAAAGACCTTGTTGTATACCTGGTAAAATCAGATACAGAAACACCTACAAGTCTCACAGGCATTTTTAATCTATGATCCAGCAGTAACTTCAGTGCTATTTTATATACATCTGTTGTCAGATCTGTTGGCTTTGACAACTTCTTCTGATATGACACTGTCTCAAAATTATTATACCTTATTGTCAAACCTACAGTATATGCCATATATTGTTCTTCACGCATTCTCTCACATACAACATTAACAAGCTCTAATATGTAAGATTTAATCTGCTCAATATCATAGCAATCCTGATCAAGTGTCATACTGTGGCTTATACATTTTGCCCTGTGTTCCTCTGTAAATGGTATAACCGGCTCATCATCAATACCTCTTGCAATGTTGTATAGCCTTACACCGTATATACCAAACATACTCTGCAAAACAGGCAATGAAAGCCTTGCAAGATCCCCGCATGTTCTAACCCCCATATTGTTCAGTTTCTCACTGATTGATGGACCTATACCAGGGATATTCTTAACCGGAAGCGTGGGGAACTCATGTCTCATGTATTGTTCATCAATGATAAATACACTGTCAGGTTTATGCAGATCACTCGCTATCTTCGCAAGAAGTTTATTATTAGCTATACCAATAGAACATGTAAGTCCGAGTTCTTTCAGGATTCGTTGTTTTATATTTCTGGCTATTGTCATTGGCTCACCCATTAACTTTGTTGAGCCTGTGATATCCATGAATGCTTCATCAATAGAATAAGCCTCTACTAGGGGGGTAAAGTCATACAATATCTTTATAAATGCTTCAGAATAGTTTATGTATTCATGCATATGTGCTTTCACCAGTACAATATCCCTGTATGTCTTCTTTGCCTGATTTACCGACATTCCTGTTTTAATGCCAAGCCTTCTTGCTTCATATGATGGAGAAACAACAACTGTTCTCTTCCCTGTACCTATAACAGCGATAGGCTTACCCACAAGTGAATGGTTGAGCAATCGCTCCACAGAAGCAAAATATGCATCCATGTCCACATGAAGTATAATACGTTTCATATAACTTTTATAACATGTCTTACAAAATGATGATAGTGATAATGATAATGATTTAGTGTAACTTCTTTGATAGAACTTAAGAGTCCAGAATTTTACTGTATAATAAGAGGATAATAAGGCCAAGTCATAAGTTTACCCCCTCTGTTCTGAGGATGTTTTACAATTCAAAAAGTATCGAGTTTGTCATTCTGAACACATTCGTTTCAAGCACTGTAAACTCCGTGAAGGATCCATCCTCTGCCACTATGAACAAAGCGAAGAGTCTCTGGCTTCAGAGACTTCAGCTACGCCTTGGAATAACAATAGTTGAACAGCCTGATAAGATCCAAGGGGTTGATCTATAAAGGTCAACCCCTTGTTTCGATACAAATAAAAGCTATACAGCTTTCAGCGTGAAGAAATCGTAGATATACAGGAGCACACCGCAAACAAACCCGATCCCTGTGACAAAGAACACTGCGTACCAGAGATGCATGTATGATTGCGTTGTAAGATAGTCAAACCCAAGTACCCTCTGGAAATAAACCTGTATTATACCTGCAACTGTGAGTGCCAGAACCATCAATACCATAAAGAATATTGTTGTATAAAGTACTGCAAATCCTTTCCTTTGATTAAAGGTAGTTAAACCTTTCAACTGTGGAACCATGAAATAAACAAGTGTGATAACAAGCATTACGTACGCGCCGAAGAATGCAAAATGCCCATGAGCAGCTGTTAACTGTGTTCCATGCATCCACTTGTTTATCTGTGGTAGAGTTATGGCAAAGCCCCATACACCAGCTCCTAAAAAGTGCATAATAGTACCGGCAACAGCCCAATCCATGGCAAGCCTGTTTTTTATATCAAGATGTTTTCCCTTACCATCCTTAATGTATCAAATACCATAAATAAAATGGGTAGTGGCTCCAATGCACTGAATATTGCACCAAACCAGAGCCAGTACGCTGGTGTACCTATCCAGTAATAATGATGGCCTGTTCCGGTGATACCTGTGAACAACACAAGCCCAACCTCTATATAAAGCCATTTTTCTACCACATTTCTATCCACTCCTGTTAGCTTCATCATCACAAAAGCCATTAAAGATGCTGCAACAAGTTCCCATGCCCCTTCAACCCATAAATGTATAACCCACCACCAGAAGAAGTACTGGGTTGATAGATTCTTCATAAAGAACATCCCGAACAGAAACATAACTGCAAGTGTTACAAGCCCTGCTATAAGTACTCCCTGAATTGTTGTCCATTTTTTGCTCTTGATCACTGTCATCAAAATATTGTAAAGAAAGATGAGCGCGACTACCACGATACCAACCTTTATAATAAAAGGTTGTTCTGTGAATGGCATACCCCATGTCCAACCCAATAAATACCCAACAATTGCAGAAACACCAACCAATGCAAAGAGCCAGAATTGTATATAAGCAAGGGTTGGACTGTACAGTTCTGTTTCAGATTCTTCAGGAATCATGTAATAGGTTCCTCCCATAAATCCAAACAGCAACCATACAACAAGCAGGTTTATGTGTATTTCCCTGCTTGTGTTAAATGGGAGGATATGTATTAAAGGGTCCACATTCCATACGTATTTAGCAGCTGTAAGTAATCCGAAGATTACCTGTAAACCGAATAGCAGGGTAGCGAGGATAAAATAAGGATAAGCAACATTTTGTGTTTTATATTTCATAATTACCTCCTTTTATTTTAAATTTGAAAGATAATTAACAAGCTCATCAAGTTGTGTTTTTGAAAGTGTCTTGAACGATGGCATAATACTATTTGAGTAATGCGATGTTGGTTCGGTTATCTGTTGAGCAATCCATTGAGGTGTTCTAACTGAGCCGACGTGACTAAGATCAGGACCAACAGTACCACCCATCCCATTGATCTTGTGGCATGCTGAACAGCCGTTATTGCTAAATAACAATTTGCCTTCTGCTGTTTCAGATGCGACAGCTTCATTCTGGGATATCTCTGGTTTTGGTGGCCAACCATTCGTATGTATGTTTGATACCCACTGTAAAAATGCCACCAGATCATCAATCTGTTGATCTGTTAAATGCTGATTGGGCATTTGCCGAGGTTCTGGCATAACAGCCCTCGGGTCTTTCAAAAATTTCTTTAACCAGTCCGCTGAGCGAAGCTTGCCCTCTTTTGTGAGGTCGGGTGCATAGTAACCTCCAATACCAAGTATGGTATGGCAATCGTTGCAGTTCTTCTCCTGCCAAACCCATTTACCTGCAACAACCTGTGGTGTCAAACCAGAACTATCCGTTCTCTCTGGAATTTGTTTTAGTGTGTCATAGGTAAGGGCAAGAAAGATCACTGCTGATATCAAAGTTCCCCACCAGAAAAGTTTTTTAGCTGTTGTCTTTTCCATAAATAGCCTCCTTCTTATTTTTGGTATAATGTACGTTTATAAAAAAATTTGTGTATGATCCTTATCATATTGCTGAAGTGATGAAGTTTTTGTTTCTGTATCTTCCTATTGCAATTTTTGGGTTAACCCGAAAAATGCAATAGGAAAGTTTGCTCATTCGTTCAACCC
>JBMFUY010000186.1:0-3853 GCA_049966275.1 bacterium | reverse complement strand
CAAGCAGGACATCGTCGTTAATATAGGAACAATCCCCTATGGTTAATCCTGGAAAAGATGCCTTATGATAATTTTTAAACTGTACTTTTCCAATGTATACATTCTTTCCAATCTTTGCACCAAGTAACCTAAGATAATAAACCTTTAATTGTGGTAAAGGTATAAATCTGAAAAAGAAAACCATCAAAGAATAAAAGACGTATTTAAACAAACCTTTTAAGCCTACTTGTCTTATTGCAGATAATAACAAAGAATCTTTCTGTTGTTTCTGTTCCATACTGATTTCTTGTATTAATTTGAATAAATTGTCAAATTTATTGATAATTCTACCCGAAGATAGTTAAATGAAAACATGAACAGTATAACTGAAAACATAAAAAGACTTAAAGAAGAAATAGGCAATGCATGCCTCAAATCCGGGAGGAAACCAGATGATGTCAGGCTTATTGCTGTGTCAAAAACTATGGGGATTGACAAGATACAGGAGGCGATCAATGCTGGACTTGACACATTCGGTGAGAATTATGTTCAGGAGGCTTTAAAAAAGATTGAAGCTCTACCTTCATCCATACACTGGCATTTCATTGGAAATATACAGAAGAACAAGGTTAAATTTCTTGTAAAAAACTTTGAGCTTATTCATTCTGTTGGTAGCAAAGAGGTCGCTGAAGAGATAAATAAAAGAGCAATGCAGGCAGGGATTAAACAACCTGTATTGTTTGAGATAAATATTGGATTAGAAGAAACAAAATCAGGTTTTACTCTGGAAACTTTTTATGAAGCAATACCTGATTTGAAAAAATTGATGTACATCGAGCCACTGGGGCTTATGACAATGCCACCACCAGAATCTGATGATATACAGCTTTCTCATTATTTTGCGAAATTACGAAATACACGGGATGAATTATTAAAACAGGGTGTTTTTAGCCAATCTTTTAAAGAGCTGTCCATGGGTATGTCTTCAGATTATAAAATTGCTATAAAAGAAGGAGCAACTATGATAAGAATTGGTACAGCTATATTCGGTCCAAGGGGGTAAAAATGGAAAAAACTATAGGATTTATAGGCGCTGGAAAGATGGCTGCATCGCTTATATCAGGGTTTATCAATTCAAAAAAGCTATTGAGTTCTCAAATCATTATAAGTGACAGGTACGATACAAGACGTTTAGAGGTTGAAGAAACATACAGGGTTAAATCGACCAAAGATAATGTAACGTGTGCCAGAGAAGGAGATATTATCTTCCTTGCTGTAAAGCCCGGTGATATTAAAGAGGTACTTGAACAAACCAGAGAGCAACTCATACAAAAGGTTGTTGTTTCTATTGCGGCTGGTATAAGTATAGAATTTATAGAAGGTATAATAGGTAAACAGGCAAAAATTATAAGGGTTATGCCCAATATTGCTGTTACTGTGGGAGAAGGGATGAGTGTGATCATGAAAAATAACAGTGCAGACGCGACTGATGTAAATTTTGTAAAAGAATTACTTAACAGTGTAGGAGATACAATAGAAATAAGAAACGAGGAGCTATTTCATGTTGTAACAGCTCTGAGCGGTTCAGGACCAGCTTATATATTTATGCTTCTTGAAGCACTGTCTGATGCTGGTGTCAGGATGGGGCTCTCAAGAGATATATCAAACAAGCTTGCAGTGCAAACTGTTTTAGGTGCTGGAAAGATGGCTAAAGAATCAAGCCTTTCATTCTCTACACTGAGAGAGGCTGTGACCTCACCAGCCGGCACCACTGCAGAGGCACTGGCAGTGCTCGAAGATCGTGGTGTGCGGTCTGCAATTATAGAGGCTATAAAATCAGCAACTATCAGATCTATTGAGATCGGTAAAAAATTATAGAATATGGACACCTCACGCTACATAACAGATAAAAGAAGACTGAAACACCTGATAACTCGTTTAAGATACGAGAAGAAGCGGATCGTTTTTACAAATGGGTGTTTTGATATTATACACCCAGGGCATACCAGCTACCTTGAATCTGCCAAGCTACTCGGGGATGTGCTTATAGTTGGGCTTAACAGCGATGCTTCTGTAAAGACAATAAAGGGCGATAAAAGACCCATAAATGATGAGAACTTCAGGGCTTCAATCCTTTTGTCACTCAGGGCGGTAGATTATGTCTGTCTGTTTAATGAGCCCACCCCCATAGAGCTAATAAAGATAGTAAAACCAGATGTTCTTGTAAAAGGTGGGGATTGGGATCCAAAGGATATTGTTGGTGCAGACTTTGTAAAATCTTATAATGGTAAGGTTGTTACAATTCCAATAACCAATAAGGTGTCTACAACCCAAATCATTGAAAAGATAATAAAAGCCTACAAATAAATATCCATTTTTCTACAATCAGAGCTATTACATGTTGTAACCTTCTTCTCCATGCTGTGTAATATCAAGTCCCATGATCTCTTCTTCCTGAGAAACCCTTAAACCTATTGCCCAATCAAGCACCTTAAGGATTATAAACGTTACAATAAATCCGTATACAATGGTCACTATTACTGCTATCAACTGAATTAGTAACTGTTTTGGATTACCATAGAATAATCCATTAGCACCTGCAGCATTGATTGTTATACTTGCAAACAATCCTGTGGCAAGTGCACCGAATGTTCCGCCAACCCCATGCACTCCAACAACATCAAGTGCATCATCGTATCCAAGCTTTGGTTTTAATGTCACAGCAAAATAGCATAAAATGCCTGCAATAAAACCAATAATAATAGCTGATATAGGACCTACATATCCTGCAGCTGGTGTGATAGCCACGAGTCCTGCTACAGCACCAGAAACAGCTCCTAACATAGTGGGTTTTCCACTTCTAATCCATTCAGCAAAAAGCCAGCCAAGCGTTGCACCAGCAGCAGCTATGTTTGTTACAACAAAGGCAGAACCAGCAATTGCATTTGCTGCAAGTGCACTGCCTGCATTAAAACCAAACCAACCGAACCACAACAAAGATGCACCAATAATCGTCATGGTAAGGTTATGAGGTGGTGTATGTTCTTTACCGTAATTATGCCTTTTCCCTATGACAATAACAGCTGCTAATGCAGATATCGCAGAACTTATGTGAACTACAGTACCTCCAGCAAAATCAAGGGCACCAAGTTTATGTATCCAGCCTCCATCTCCCCAAACCCAATGGGCTATAGGATCATAAACAAGCGTTGCCCACAACACTGCAAATAAGAGAAATGTTTTAAACTTCATCCTTTCAGCGAATGCACCTGTAATAAGACCGGGTGTTATTACAGCAAACATCATTTGAAAAATCATGAATACTTCGTGAGGGATCGTAGGAGCATATACAGGGTCAGGTGATAAACCAACATGATCAAGCCCGAACCATTTCAAGCTACCTATAATACCGTGTATATCAGGACCAAAAGAAAGGGTATATCCCCATAAGACCCATTGAATACTGATAACAGCAAGCAGAATAAAGCTTTGCATAATAGTTGCGAGCACATTTTTCTTTTTAACCATTCCACCATAAAACAATGCAAGCCCTGGTGTCATAAGCATGACGAGCGCTGTTGCAATAAGCACAAATGCAGTATCTCCTGCACTTAATCTGGCTGGTTCTGTGTTTGTTGCATCAGCATGAGATAGTGCAGGTATCACCAGTATAAGTAGTGGAATAAAAAACAACGATATTTTTGATAAAAATCTTTTCATATTCATTACCTCTATTACTTAAGAAATGAGCAGTTTGTATGCCAGCTATTGTGACAATAGTTTCAATACAATTTTGTGTTTAACCCGAAAAATGCATTTGCGAAATAGGGAAGTTTGTGTAATGAGTGATAACCCCGCGTCAAATATAGGTATT
>JBMFUY010000185.1:0-3947 GCA_049966275.1 bacterium | reverse complement strand
AAAAGTCTTTGTATCTTAGGTGGATCGCAGGGTTGAACGAATGAGCAAACTTTCCTATTGCATTTTTCGGGTTAACATAAATGTAGCTTTAATCCCATTACTGGCGGGTATTTTGTTGGTTGGTAGTTGTGGTGTACCTGACAACATACATGGTAAATCAAATGTAAACACTCCACCTGTTATAACAGATTATTATCCTCAAAATGTTAATATTTCAGCGCATGATGGCGAGCTATTAAATTTCTGGATAATTGCTAAAGATCCTGATAATGATATACTTGAATACGACTGGCAGTTGAATGGAGTGAGTGTCTCCAATGGAACGTACTATAATTTTGTTGTAAGTATAACACAGGGTACAAGGCAGGTACTCACTGTGATCGTTAAAGATCCAGCAGGACTTCAAACTGAGAAAACCTGGCTGATCAATGTAACAATGTAGAAGGTGAGAGGAATATGGATTATATACCTAACAATGTTGTAACGATAGGGATCAATAAACAAAGGTTAAAAGCTTTTATAAATGATGTGGAGTCAATACAGGTTTTGCATTCCGGAGTATTGGAACCAAAGAGCTTTATAAGATTTGTAGAACATTTATATGCTGAAGGTTTTACAGGCATTATACTTTTTGATTCCGCGGAGGTACAAAAGGTTGTTTACATTAAAAACGGATATGTGGTGTTTGCCCGTTCGAGCATTAATGATGAGCGATTGGGAGAAACATTGTGCAGGATGGGTAAACTAACAGAGGAAGCACTTATAAAAGCCTCTAAAGAGATCACCCCTACAAGAAGGTTAGGCAAAATACTGGTAGAAAATGGATATATAACATCACGGGATCTATGGCTCGGTGTAAAGCGTCAGATATTTGAGATATGGGGTAGTTATATCCTTTTATCTTTAGAAGCTTCCAGAACATGGTTTCACGCAATAAAATGTACAATTGATGAAACCAATATTGTAAAACCCAATACCAATATGCTTGATAGTCTTTTTGAATTCTTGAGAGAGAAGGTTGACTCATTGAATGTGAGGATTGGGCAAAAGGATCTGGTTCATCTAAATTATTCTACCAACCTGGTTGCATTCAATATCTTTGAGAAGGCTATTGTAGATTATCTTATAAAGAATAATGATATTCAGTTAATTTCTCTGGCAAAAGAGATAAATGCTGATGAATCCTCAACTGAAACTGTATTAAAACCGCTCATTCATACTGGAATTTTAAGTGTCGTCAGAAGTCCATTAGAGACGGAGCAAAAGACAGAGGATAACAGGATTAAAGAATTACTGGAAATAACGAACACAGTAATGGGCAGTATTGCAGAAATAATGAGTAAGAAGGCGCCAGAGGTTAATTTTAAGACCAATGTTAGAGATTATGTAAAACTCTCGGGTAGTATTTTCAAGGATTGTGAAATAAATGAACATGGAAACTTTGATATCAATACATTGTTAGATGTTTATAAAAAGTCAAAATCGTCCTCATCGTATAAAGATGTGGTGGATTTTATCAAGGAACTTATACAATTTGAGCTCTTCGAGATGAAAAATTATCTACCCAAGGATCAAACAATAGAATTAGAAAATATGATAAATTTACTGGAATAAAATGGCTGATAAGTTTAAATTTGATAATTTTATACGGTATATAAAAAATGTTACTGTCAATGAATTTTTAGCTAAAAAAACAGAATTTAATCTCTTTGAAGATACCAGAATAGATGTAACATTTTTAGGTGATGTTTATTTACTCATAAAAAAATATAAAGAGGAAAGATTTGATGATACAATAAAATTGGTGTTTATGGGTGATCTTGCCCATTTCAACATTGCAGATATCTTTTCCATGCTTAACAGTCTGCAGAAAACAGGAATGCTGGTTATAAAATCTGAAGACAAAATAAAAAGTGTCTACTTCATAAAAGGAGAGATAGTATTTGCATCATCAAATCAGCCGGAGGACAGGCTTGGTTATATTCTTTACAGGATGGGTAAAATTACAAAAGAACAGTGGGAATTTGCTGAGAAAAAAATGTCGTCTGATACTCGTTTTGGTTCTATTCTTCTTAAAAACGAGCTTATAACACCCAAGAATCTATGGTGGGGTGTGAAATATCAGATAGAAGAAATAATTTATAGTATATTTGGAATTGTTAGTGGGGATTTCTTTTTTATTGAGGGAGCTATACCTGAAAAGGATCTTGTTAGATTTTCCTTAAACACACAGCGCATGCTTATGGAAGGATATAGACGACTTGATGAGTGGAAACTGATTACACAAAAATTTCCTTCAGACGAAACAAAGGTAAAACTTTCTTCAAAGATGCCCACAGTAGAACTCACACAGAATATGCAAGCCATGATAAACCTGATAAAGGGAGAAATGAAAATTTCTGAAATTATAAGACTTACTCAGCTTGGACGATTTAATACATATAAGATTTTGTATGCGCTGTTGAATACAGGTATAATTGAAATAGTTGGAGGAGAAAAAGAGGCTAAAGAATTAGACAGTACAGCTGTTCAGACAATCAATATTATAAAAAAATACAATGGTGTTTTTAAAAAATTATTTAAACTGATCAAAGATGCAAATCCCAAATTTGATCATAAAGAACTATTTGATAATTTCATATCAGAGCTTTCAGACAATCTAAAAAATCTGTTCAAAGATGTGAGCCTTAATGAGAATGGCGAACTGGATGAAGAAAAACTCCTCCTCAATATAAATGCCTTAAAGCTGACAGGAGCAGATTCGCTGAAAAAGGTAGCAGGTTTGTCTGGATTATTTATTTCGCAATTGATCCTTGAAGGTATGAATGAGCTTCTTAATTATGAGATTTTTATTTTGAGAAACCTTCTTCAGCCAGAAGCCTTTGAACTTATCAATGAGGAGATCAAAAAGATACAGTATGGATAGTGTAGAAATATCAAAAAAAATAATAGTAGCAATAGATGATACATCCAGAGAAAGGATCAACAATATTGTAGAGCTAACTGCCCCATTTGTAAGTATATACAAGATAGGAAGTATAACCTTTACTGCATACGGCCCCAGCATCCTTGAAGAATTAAAACAAAAAGGCAAAGATGTATTTCTTGATCTTAAATATTTTGATATTCCTAATACCGTATCAAAGGCTGTTATGGAAGCTGTAAAGTACGGTGTTAAGATGCTCACACTACACACATTAGGCGGTGAAGAGATGTTAAAATCCGCTGTAGAAGCGAGTGCTGGAAGGACCATATTACTTGGCGTAACGCTTCTCACGAGTATGGATCAAAGCCAGCTCAACAAATTTGGTATAAATGCCAGTGTTTCAGATATGGTAGAAAAGCTTGCTTTGCTCGCTGTAAATGCTGGAGTTGATGGATTGGTTGCCTCTGGATATGAAGTAGGAAGATTGAGAAATGTATTGGGTAACAAACCAATTATTGTAGTACCGGGTATAAGGCTTAAAGATAAAGTTGCAGGAGATGATCAAAAAAGGATCGTTTCTCCTAAAGAGGCTTTTGATGCTGGAGCAAACTATATAGTAATGGGTAGACCAATAACTGAGAGTAAAAATCCTGGTGATGTTCTAAGACAAATAATAAATGCCTTAAGATAAGGAAAATAAAATGATTTATGAATTCCAATGTAGACAATGTAGTACAATTTTTGAAATAAAAGCTACACTTGCTGAAAAAGAGAAGGGGCTGAAACCGCGTTGTCCAAGATGCAATTCTGATAATACGCATTAAATAGTTGCTTCGTTTTCTACAATCGGTTCACATGATACTTATTCAGCTGGATCAGAGGCACATTATCATGACAGTTCTCCGTGTTCTTCCTGTACATCTACTTCCTGTAGCTCGTGTAAGCATTAACCCGAAAAATGCATTTGCGAAATAGGGAAGTTTGTGTAATGAGTGATAACCCCGCGTCAAATATAGGTATT
>JBMFUY010000184.1:0-3978 GCA_049966275.1 bacterium | reverse complement strand
AAAAAGTCTTTGTATCTTAGGTGGATCGTGGGGTTGAACGAATGAGCAAACTTTCCTATTGCATTTTTCGGGTTAAAAAGGTGCGAGCAGAAAAAAGCCTGCTGCCTAAAAAGATATACCCATACCCAATGTAAGCCTTTGTCCATCCATATTAATTTTTCCCAGATAGCCAAAGTCAAACGTGAGCGGTTTTACAAAATACTCACGGATCAGCCCAAATGCACATTGTATGTTTATACCCAGGGTACCTGTTTTATCGGGCACTTTTAAAGGGATGTAAAAACCAGCAGTGAGTTCAGGGGCTACAAGGCTATCCTGTTCTTTGATCTGTTGTTGTGATTCGCTGATACTTATGAATGCTATATAAGCACTTATACCGAGTTCTATGTATGGAACCAGCCATCTGGATAGAGAATAACTGTATCTCGCACCTACAGTAACATTATTCGTCGTAAGGATTATTGAAGGGCTGCCACCGACCGGGCTGCCGGATTGGGAGGGTGTATAATTAGAATAACCGTAGCTCACAAATACATCTGTGCTTTTATAAACTGAATAAGCTCCTTCTATATACCACGAGCCAAGCCAGTTATCAGAGCTTATATATCTCCACCCTGGATCCGCTATTTTTGTTCCAAGATAACCTGTGTTTAGCTCCAAACCTATAGGTGTTTTTGCAGTTTCTTCTGTAATGTTGTTTGCTTCTGTTTCTAAATACCCTGCCCTGGCATTAACAGATATTAACCCCAGAAAAAGTATTATAAATACAATTTTCTTAGCCATAATTATTACCTATCAAACAATTTGTATGCATTAAAGCCTGATATAAATCTCAATCTAAACGAGTTTATATCAAGTAAAGAGATAAATCCAAGTGGCTGATCATGTGAAACAAATAAGGTGTTCCCACTTACTCCTAAAGCATCAGGTAAAGGAGGCAATTTAATATAATTGGTGGTTCCTGAAGACAGATCATAATAAACAAGTTCGTTTTGACTGGTAAGGGTCATGAATACAAGCTCATCCCCAGCCTGATTTTTCGCGAAAATCAATGAAGATGGTACAGTTTTAACATAAAAGTAGTTTACCTCCTGATTATCTACATTCACAACTGACATGGGGTATGCAGCATTTGATAAATATGATGCACCATGAAGGATAAGTGCTTTTTCTGGTTCATCGGGTGCGAACATGATGAATTGTACTGGTGCAATCAGGTCACCAAAAACGGTTGTGCTTATTACATCGTTTTTTATCCTCAAATAACTTATATTCGTGGAACTACTTGATGGTGAATAAAACAGTGCTGAGTATGTTGCTGTTGATAGCGAGCACGCTCCTGTGCATGAAAAGGATGTAGCAACAGCACTCGCGGGTGTGAGAAGTCCTACGGTTTGTTCAGACACAGCAACAGGATTATGGCTAAACGTTAATACACTTACGCTGTTAGAACCTGCATCCACAATCAACCCCTTATTACCATCCTGATACAATGCTATCTGCGTTGGTTGATTCTCTGAAAAGACATTCATTATCGAAGGCTGCAACAGATTTATTATGTAGACTGCATTTTCCTGTTGCGTTCTTATCAATGCAATATCACCCTGTGGGGTAATAACAACCTGATCTGGTATAATAACCCTGGATGGGTTAGGCCATAATTCAATGTAATTATTGTTTGATGGATTTGATGTGTTAACAATAAAACATCTATTCCTCGATATTACCACAAACCTATCACCTGAGGGTGTAAAAACAACCTGCTGTGGTGCACCCCCACCTATACTTAATGAGATTGTATCGTCTGTAGTTGTTGTAAGGTTAACAACCGAAAATGTATTGAATACCAGAATACCATTAAATTCTGCCTCTTCCCCGGGGATATAATTATGATAAACAACAGCATGTGTATTGTCAGGTGATATTATCATATCGTTGAGATTTATATCTATGGACTTTTTAACAAAATTATTTCCTATTACATAAATAGCATTTTGAACAGGGTTTAATACAACAACATTGTTTCCTGCACCAAGGATCATATCAGCACCATTACCAACATTGTATGTTGTAAGACTAAACGTAGTCATATCTATCCTTGTAACAATACCCCATTGTTCACTGAGTACATAGAGGCCATTGCCGGCATTCGTAAGGGTATAAGATGTTATAGAAGGTATGGAGCTATTGCTTCCTGAACAGGATGCAAGCATCAATATACCAATTATAGCAAACGTTTTTTTCATATTAATGTGCCTTCAATTCAAACCCGGTAATGGTATAGAGAAGCATATTTTGATCTGGTTCAATAAAACTCAGTCTGCCAAGAGTGTAGGACTCTCCTATGTACGCAGTGTGAGTGCCAGGCATAACACCCACAAATGTAGGTGTTGATGGAACATAAAAGCCATCCGAAATCTGTGTTTCAAGGTTAAAAACTGCAATGGCTTTATTATCCGGCATCATGGCATAAGCATACACGCCATCATCACTGATTGCAAACATGGTCGGTGCTGAACTTAAAGCAACCGGCGTTGAAACACCAGTATAAAGATTAAACATCGTTACTGCATAGTTGTTGTAGAAAAATTGTTTTACTGGATCCGTGGATGATCCACCAGGTCCATTGTGAACTATCAAGGCAGATGAAATGCCTGTGGTTGAAGTAAAGGGTGCCATAATTATAGAACTTACACCTTTTATAACAGGATAGGCTTGAATTGAACTGTCTGTAAATGAAAGTACATAAACTATCTCCCCTGCAGATGTTGTTGTCGTTGGATTATTTGTGTAAAGCATTGCATGGATTCCATCATCAGACACTGCAATATGATTTATATCCAGACCTGTATACTGCGTTGTTACGCTGAATGTTGATAGAGTAATATAGGATAAGCTACCATTACCAGCATTGACTGCTATGGCTTTAGAACCATCCGTGGTCAACGCTATATCTGTTACGGTTGGTCCAAGTGCCAATGTAGATTGAGAACCATTTATTAAATTCTGCACAACAATATTATTTGAATTCTGTATTACTGCCAGGGCAAATCGTCCGTCAGATGTAAGTCTGAGAGATGAGGGATCTATCTGTTGCTGTAAAGGATCCACCAGCTGGTAACGGGTAACTGTATAGTTGTTGCTTTTTAAATCAATCACTCCTAACTGTGATGTTGTAACAACAATAGCCTTTGAACCATCCTCTGTGAACAATACAAGTCTGGGTAGAAAGCTAACATTTACAGGTGTGGATGTTTGAGCTGTAATATTTACTATTGACACCTCATTGAAATTGCGTGTTGGATTCGCAGCAAGGTTTGAAGATTTTGATGGATCAAAATATGTAATAGCTACATTGCCTGAAGGGGATAAGGCCATACTATTGTCGTACACATCCACAGGTAAAGTGGTAACAGTATCAGTAGATATATTGATAAGAGATACAGAATAATCACCCGAGTTAAACACAACCGCGGTTTTGTTATCAGGTGTAACATCCACAATCGTTGGCATTGATCCAACAGGTATAGATGTTACCACAAGGGTTGATTTGTTAATCTTCGCAACAGTGTTGTTTGTAGCATTTGCAACGAAAACATACTGATCAGTAGCAGCCGGGGTAGATAACTGAAAACTAACAGACTGTTGATTTACAGGTGGATTGTTGCTGGGTGGGGGAGAGCCAAGCGAGCTGGATGAAGCACCTAAAGACCCGGCGCCTGAGCCACAGGATACAACCACCCCGGATATTACCACCAAACACACACCCCTCATTAACTTCATGTTTAAAGATTAGCATATCTAAAATACAATATCAACTTGTTTTATTCTTTATGCCTGTCAAATAAAAATTAAGTAAGACCTGCCCCCATTGCTGTCTGACCACATTGCCTTCAGGTGCATTATCCCGAAAAATGCAATAGGAAAGTTTGCTCATTCGTTCAACCCCACGATCCACCTAAGATACAAAGACTTTTT
>JBMFUY010000183.1:0-4050 GCA_049966275.1 bacterium | reverse complement strand
ATCCACGTGCCTTGCCACATCATATACAAGGTCCTCCCTAACAGTTCCCATCTGGTCGTTTCGAACATATCTGACAAAGTCCTCTGGTGTGTTTGCACCATCCTTGATACCAATGTATGTGTTTATTGCTGAAAGACCCATTGCAACTGCACCGCTTCTTTCCATAGCTGCCTTATCTACAAGGGTTACCTTTAATCCATTCTTTTTTGCCCAGTAAGAAGCTTCAACAGCAGCTCCACAAGCTGCCATGCCTCCTCCAACTATCAAAAGATCCGTATTTACTTCTATTGTTTCAAAGTTATCCATATTTCCTCCTTAACTTATTTCTTTGGCACACAAAGTGCAGATAAACCTAAGGAATCCGGCTCAGTTGCAAGCAGTGGACTCTTTAGATCCTCTGTGCCTGTTTTATAATCCGCATACGGCTTAACCTCTCCCTCTGCTGTTGTCCTGATTGGGAATTTAAATCTTTTGATCGTTCCATTACGGAATTTCACTGTCCACATAATGTCCTGAGAACCTCTCATTGGAGTAACACTGGCACCAAGTGGTATGAAGTCTGCGTAGCCTCTTACGTCAATAGCCTGTTGAGGACATATCTTTACACAGGAATAACATTCCCAGCACATTTCTGGCTCTCTGTTGTAAGCCTTCATTTTCTCCTTATCCAATACCATCAGGTCATTCGGGCATATATACTGGCACGCTGTTCTTTGAAGTGCCTTACACCCATCACATTTTTCCGTTATTACATAACTTGGCATACATTTACCTCCTTTTATTTTTTTTACTATTTTTTATCCATACCAATACCTTCAGCAGCAGCATGCGTCTTGATCTCAACCTTGTGTTCAAGATGAGCATAATAGTCTTTAAGGATTGCAAGTACCTCTGGTCTGCTGAAATCTTCTGAAACCTCTTTTCCTTCAGAAAGGGCTTTCCTAAGAGCAGTACCACTCAGGATTAATCTATCTTCCTTACCATGCGGGCAGGTTCTTGTTGAAGCCATACCACGGCACTTGTAGCAATAGAATGTCCAGTCAATCTTGAATGGTTTGAGCAATAGCGCGCCCTCTGGAATCTCATCAAATATCTTTTGAGCGTCAAATGGTCCATAATAGTTCCCCACACCAGCATGGTCCCTACCAACTATCAAATGTGTACAACCAAAGTTCTGCCTGAATACACCATGCAGTAATGCCTCACGAGGTCCGGCGTACCTCATCTCCATTGGGTAACCACCCGTAACAACTGTATCTTTGACAAAGTACTTCTCCACAAGAACATTAATACATTTGGTTCTCACATCTGCAGGGATATCACCTTCTTTAAGCTTTCCAACGAGCTGGTGAATAAATACACCATCAACAACCTCAATTGCTATCTTCGCAAGGTATTCATGGGATCTGTGCATTGGGTTTCTCAACTGCAAAGCTGCTATGGTTTTCCAGCCCTTTTGTTCAAAGATCTTACGGCTTTCTGCAGGCCTCATATAAATGTCTGCAAACTGTTTTGGATAGTAACTTTCACTCAAAACCTTTACAGGACCTGCTAAATTTATCTCACCCTGTTCCATTACCTTCTTTACACCCGGATGTTCTGGATCAGTGGTTCTAAACACCTCTTTACACTCGTAGGTTTTATCTATTGAGTACTTCTCTGTTATCTTCATTGTTCCCATGATCTCTGATGTCTCTCCGTCAACAAGTGCTACTTCTGAACCAATCTTCAAACCATCTGCAACGGATTTTGTAGCAGATAAGGTAATAGGAATAGGCCAGAACAAACCATCTTTCATTTTATATTCTGCACAAATGCCTTTCCAGTCATCGTATCCCATAAATCCTTCGAGTGGTGTAAAAGCGCCAATTCCCATCATTATAAGGTCTGATGTTTCTCTACTTGTCATAATAACTTTCGGCAGGGTTTTTGCCTTTTTTAGCTCTTCCTCTCGCTCCTTTCCTTCCAACAAGAGGGGCTTTAGAACTTTAGAACCATGTGGCGAAATTAACTGTGCCATTTTTGCCTCCTTTCCTTAATTTTATATTGTGTATACAATATACAATATATTTAATTTGTGTCAAGTAAATTTTAGGTTTGTGTGTATTATTGAAAAATGGAGCGTTAAATGGGTAAGCAGAGCGCTCAGGTTAGCCAGATATATCCAAACATGCCGCACTCCATGTATCTGATCCTTTTGAACCCTTTATCCTTTAACATGGTATACGCCTCGTATGCACGGGTTCCATATTGGCATGTGCATATAATGTCTTTATCCATTGGGAGTTCATCTATATGTTCACGTAAATGCTCTAATGGAATATACAAAAACCCTTCTATCATCTATGCTTTTACCTGATGAGATTTCTTCTTTCGTTCTTAGATCAAGTAGAACAAAATCATCTTTACCCTGTAGCAGGCTTTTTACTTTATAAGGAGTAATAGTATTCACTGAACCTGAAAGTTTATTACACATTACATTTGCACTATGAATAATGCTATCCATGGCTGTGGAGAATGGAGGGGCATAACACAGATCAAGCATACTGACCTCATCTATTTTAGCTCCAAAAGTAATGGCAGTTGTAACAATATCTAAACGCCTTGCAACATCACCTGGACCAAGAATCTGAGCACCCAGCAATCTTTTATCTTGTTTGGATACAATCAACTTTGTAACAATATTTTTACTTCCCGCAAGAAAATGTGAGATATCTCTGGTTACTGTTAAACAGGTTTCAACCTGATATCCTAAATTTTTAGCCTGTTTTTCTGTAAGGCCTGTTTTACCTATTTTTAATCCCAAACTCATTAAAATACAGGCACTTAGAACACCAGGGAATCGATCCTTTATACCTGTTATATTGTTTGCAATAACACGACCATGCTTGTTTGCTACTGAACCAAGGGGTGTATACACACTGTTACCGGTAATGATATCCTTACATTCAACGCAATCCCCACCAGCATATATATCCTCTATACTTGTTTGCATAAATTCATTTACCAGTATTGCTCCTGTCTTACCAAGCCTTATTCCAATTGACCTTGCAAGATCTACATTGGGTTCTATACCGACTGCAAATATAACAATGTCAGTATCAATACTCCTTTTATCGGTTATAACAGTCTTTATTTTCCCATTTTCATCACCAACAAGCTCTTTGACTGTTTCGTTTAAATACAGTTTAACCTTTTCTTCGCGTAATGTATTGGCAGGGTATAATGCCATTTCACTATCCAGTACATCTGGAAGTACCTGATCAGCCATCTCTATAATTGTTATATTCAATCCTTGTGCATTGAATGCATCAGCAAGTTCAAGCCCTATTCTGCCTGCCCCAACTATTACTGCATTCTCCATCACCTCTGACTCTATTGTTCTTCTTATCTCTTCTGCCTGTTCAAGGTTTCTTAAAACAAAAACATTTTTTAAGTGTGTACCTTTGACCCCTGGAACCCTTGCCCTTGCTCCTGTTGCAAGAACAAGTTTTGTATAATTCATAGTTTTGATATCACCAGTTTTTGTGACAATCTTAATAGTTTTATTGTCTGGTTCTATGGATTGCACCTTGGTGTTTGTATAAACTGTAACATCCTTTGAATCTTTAAAGTATCTCTCATCCCTTACAGTTCCCCATATCATGCTCATGAGCGATGATGAATGCTCAACTGCTCCTGCTATGTAATAAGGCATACCACAGCCTGCGTAAGACACATAAGGTCCCTCTTCTATCATTACAATTTCTACATCAGGTGCGTTTCTCCTTGCCCTTGCAGCCACCTTTGCCCCACATGCGCCTCCACCTATAATCACAATCTTCTCTTTTGCCATGCTATCCACCTCCGGCAGGAAGAATATTGCATACAATATGCAAAGTCAAGTAATCAAAAAAAACACGGCATGGCAAGACCTTTATATACCGTGTGACCAAACATAGTTTAGTGCCAGTTCCTTTCAATGACAGTTAACCTAAAAAATGCATTTGCGAAATAGGGAAGTTTGTGTAATGAGTGATGGGATACCCACCAGAAGGGAAAGGCCGCGCG
>JBMFUY010000182.1:0-4062 GCA_049966275.1 bacterium | reverse complement strand
ATACCTATATTTGACGCGGGGTTATCACTCATTACACAAACTTCCCTATTTCGCAAATGCATTTTTCGGGTTAAAAGTGTATTCTAAAATGCATAACATTATAAGGTCCCATTTGACACATATCAAAGATTACTTACCAACAGGTGGAATAGATTTTGTCATTACTCCCAATCCGGATTTAACCGTTACCTTTAATGGTCTATACCCTGCTGGTGGTACAGGTGAAAAAGCAGTAAAATATAAAACAATAGAATGTTTTGGTTTTATACTATCTGCTTTTGCTATATATTTACCATCCATTTCCACATACACGTCTTTCAGCGTATGGTTGGACATATTATTTACAAATACAGCAGGGTTGCCAAGTAATCCTGTTGTATCAACACCAATTACAACATCAAGGCTTCTTAAATAAACAATTATAATTAATCCAGCTACGATAATTAATGTCAAAAGGGCAATGCCTACAATTGTATAAAATCTTACCCTTTCATAATGATCCATATCTTCAAATCTACGTTGAAGCCTTTTGTATGCTGTTTCAAAGTCCATTCTGCTAACTCCATTTTTAAATGCTTTATCACCAACATATCAGAAATTGCAATAAAAAAATAATTTCTGTCAGGCTATTAGTCCAGAAGTTTGGGCAGAACCTCTCCTGATTTGCCTCTAATAAATACATCAGCAATGTCAGATATAGGTGTTAGATCTATGTTAACTTCTACAACAAAAGCACCTGATTGCTTTGCCATAAAAGGTAAAGAAGCTGTAGGCTGTACTATACCTGATGTACCTGCAACGATCATCAAATTGCAAGATGTGGTAGCACTCAATGCCTTATTAAGGCTTTCAGTGGGTATGGATTCATTAAACCAGACTACATTAGGCCTTTTCTGACCACCGCATTTACCACAGACCCCTATTTTTCTGAAATCAAGCTCATTGTCTTGCTCGATTGTATTGCACTTTACACATCGTGTCTGCCATATATTACCGTGTATTTCAACAAGCTTGTTACTACCTGCTGCTCTATGTAATCCATCCACATTTTGAGTGATCAATAAAAAATTTTCGTATCTTTTTTCGAGCTCCGCGATTGCCATGTGTCCTGGATTAGGTTTAGCTTTTGAGATTATTCCCCTTCTCCAGCAATACCATTCCCATACCAATTCAGGATTTCTTGCAAATGCTTCAGGTGTTGCAAGCTCTTCAGCCCTATACTGCTTCCATAAGCCATCCTTTCCCCTGAACGTTGGTATACCACTTTCAGCTGAAACCCCTGCGCCTGTTATGACTACTACATGAGAAGCATTTTTCAAACGCTCTTTTACCCTATTTAAATCCATACAGTAAAAATAATGATAGATTTATCTGTATTCAATATGCCTGCTTCAACCGTTTCTGCTTGACAATAACTGGAAAAGTCTTTAAATTAAAATAATTGACGCGGGGTGGAGCAGTCCGGTAGCTCGTCGGGCCCATAACCCGAAGGTCGAAGGTTCAAATCCTTCCCCCGCTATTTATTTTTCAAGTAGTTACGAGTTTTATTGCTCATGCATTTCGCCCACTCTTTACTATGGACTATCAACTATAGACCATGGACGCTTTCGCTCTACCAGTTTCAATCCTTGTCTTAAGGGAAGTAGGTCGCTGATCGTCCACAGTCCACAGTCCATAGCTTATAGTTAATTTTGTAAAGTGTCTTTGCTTCCTATCTTTACTGTGGACTATCGACTATAGACCATGGACGCTTTCGCTCTGCCAGTTTATTGTTTCGCATGTCCAACCCATGATTCCATTGTCCTGCTGACACCAGCTTTAAAAAGTATCCAATCTCCCAGGGAGGTAGGAAGAATATAAAGTAAAAGAGGAATAAATCTGAGCCACCATGGTATATAAACATAAAGTTTATCATGTAACATTGCATTAAAAATCTTGTTCACAACATCTTCGGGTCTTAAAAGTACGGACGACCTTACCCCTGTTACCATACCCGTATCAACAAAATGAGGGTAAGCCAGTGTTATCTTTATATTGTTGAATCCATATTTCTTCATTTCAAGCCTTAGGGATTCTGAAAAGCCTGCTATAGCATGCTTGCTTGTAGTGTATGCGACAAGATCCGGAACACCAATCAGGCTGGATGCAGAAGCCATCATTATTATATGACCATTTTTACGGGATATAAGATCAGGCAGAAATGCCTTTGTTATAAGCATGGAACCTTTCACATTTACATCTATCGTTCTGCCAATCAGCTCATCGGGAGATTTTAAAAAAGGATAACCATAAAGAACGCCCGCATTGTTAACTATAATATCAATTAATCCTGCATCATTATGTACCGCAGAAACAAGACTTTGTATCTGTTCGTTGTTTGATATATCGCAGATATAAGTATAGGTATGAGTAGCTCCATGAAGCTCTGATGCAGTCTTTTCAAGTGCCTGTTTGTTAATATCAACGAGAACAAGATTGCATGATGCATTTGCAAATTTCAAAGCGAACAATCTTCCCATGCCCATGCCAGCACCTGTTATAAGAACTGTTTTCCCGGTTATATTTTTCATCACACCACTCCAGAATCACATCTTTTCAGGAGAATAATTGAAAAAAAAACCAAGTCAAATAAAATTTAATTCAATATCATTTAAATTTGAAACGTGCGTCTTAGTAATCATTTTTAAAATAAAAAAACCCAAAAGTATAATTGTTTTTATAAGATAATATATTAGATAAGAACATTCTTTCTTTAAAAACTGGTATAAAAGTTGTGTTTCTTTTAAATAGATATATGTGAAGGAGGTAATAAAAATGCTTTCATATAAACGATTATATGGTTATAAGTTTATGTTCCTGGTCTTTATTCTCATGAGCATTCCTTCAATGGCTATAGGTGCACAAACATCAGATGTGGATGACCTGTTGAACTTTCTCACTGAAAAAGGTGTGATCAAAACAGGGGATGCATCAGCTTTCAAGGAAGAACTGGCAAAGAAGAAACAAAAAGAAGCAAAAGATGAAAAAGGTTTCGCATTAACAGCTAATAATCTTCTCAGACTAAGTGGTTATACCCAGATACGTTATCAGGTTCCAGAGAATGCCACTTCTGGTTTTGATATTCATCGTGCAAGGCTTATTCTTTATGGAAATATAACAGATCACATAGACTATAAACTACAGCCTGCGTTTGAGGGACCTTCACCAAAGCTGCTTGATGCCTATATGGATTATGCTGTTGGACAATACCTTAAATTTACCGCAGGGCAGTTTAAGATCCCTTTCAGTCAGGAGAACCTGATTTCCAGTGCAATGCTTGAAACTATTGATCGTTCGCAAGTAATAGAAGCGCTTGTTGCACGGAGCAAAGATGTAATTGGAAACCAGAATGGTAGGGATATTGGTATTCAGGCAGGTGGGAATTTTTTAAAATTATATGACACTTATTTATTTGAATATGCCCTTGCAGTCTTAAATGGACAGGGCATAAATACAACAGATTTAAATGATCAAAAGGACTATGTAGGACGTTTATTAATTCATCCGATTAAAGATCTTGCAATAGGCGGAGATTACTATGCAGGTAGATACGCACTTGCTGGTATCACCGGCAGCAGTTATGAGCGTACAAGGATCGGTGCAGAACTTGCCTATATCCATGATCCGGTGTCTTTAAAAGCTGAGTATATAAGGGGAAGGGATGGTTCAAAAACAACTATTACCACAAGGCAGGGCTGGTATGTTCAAGGGACATGCTTTTTGTTAGCTAAGAAACTACAGGGCGTATTGAAGTATGATATATACGATTCTAATGTAAACGTACCGAATAACACCTCTACTGTATACACTATAGGATTGAACTGGTTTTTTACAACACTGACAAGGATACAGGTTAATTATGAGATCAAGGATGTAGATAAAGCAACCAGAAATAGCAATCTACTCGCTGCCCAGCTTCAGGTTGGATTCTAAGGTATGGGTTCTTCTTTTAACCCGAAAAATGCATTTGCGAAATAGGGAAGTTTGTGTAATGAGTGATAACCCCGCGTCAAATATAGGTAT
>JBMFUY010000181.1:0-4169 GCA_049966275.1 bacterium | reverse complement strand
AAAAGTCTTTGTATCTTAGGTGGATCGCAGGGTTGAACGAATGAGCAAACTTTCCTATTGCATTTTTCGGGTTAAACGAAACCTTCCTTGTTATTTCGGTTGAGTAACTTATTGCCTGAAAAGTTTGAGTGGTTTTGTCTGGTCGGGGCGGGCGGATTTGAACCGCCGACCTTTCGGTCCCGAACCGAACGCTCTACCAGGCTGAGCCACGCCCCGTGAATAAAACATTAAATAACCCACAATTGTTATAAGGTCAACATATATATGGCACATGATATTGTTTTCTTTGAAGGTGGGTAAAAATATGATAATAAAATTCTATGAAGGCTATGATACTTGCTGCTGGTTTTGGGATAAGGTTACGCCCACTCACTGAAACAACCCCTAAACCACTAATAGAAATAAATGGTAAACCAATAATACTCTATACGCTTGAGGCGTTAAAAAAAGCAGGGGTAAGAGATATAGTTATCAACCTTCATCATCTCGGATACAAGATCAGGCAGACACTTGGTAATGGTTCTCAATTCGATGTAAATATTCAATATTCAGATGAACCAGAAATTATGGGAACAGCCGGGGCATTATTACTTGCAAGAAAATTCCTCACCGAGCCATTTTATTTGATAAATGCAGACATACTATTTGATCTTAATCTCACAATTCTACCTTCCATGCTAATTGAAAAAAATGCAGATGCGGTAATGGTACTCTGTAAGGCAAAACAGGATCAAAAAGCATTGGCTAACGTGTATATGGATACACATGGTTATGTTAGAAGTCTATTTAAGGCTTATCCTGGTGCCGATGCCTACATTTTTACCGGTATTCAGTTTTTAAAACCGAATGTAATAGAACATATACCAGTGGATATTAAACAGCCTTCCACAACCATGCATATGTATCCTGATATGATAAGAAAAGGTAAATTAATTGCCGGATACGTACACAATGGATTTTGGATAGATATAGGCAATCCGGAAAATCTTGAAACAGCTAAAAGGTTGTTCAAATAATATGGAACATGTTTTACTATTTAATATATCCAGTGTCCTTGTAAGAATAACGGCGGATAACCCGGTGATCTTTGACATTGTAAAGGTATTCTTTTCAGGTTATTCGTTTAAGCATTATTATAATGATAAAAAATCTGTTGTAACTATAAATATTTATTCCAGTAAAAAATCACCGATATCACACATTAAAGAAACAACCACTTTATTCAAATATGGCAGGATAAAAGGTTATAGATTGGATGCCAATACTTTAATGTTTTGTGATAACACTACATTTGTGTTTGTGAAGGAAAACATCAGCGTTGCAGATGTCTATATGGATATGTCCATCCTTAATAGGGGAACAGAGTTTGTATCAATCTTTCTTACGCTGGCTTTGATAGAGCTTTTAAGGTATAAAGGGCTTTATTATTTACACGCAAGTGCACTTAAAAAAGGAAATCATGCTATTCTTTTATGTGGAATGGGTATGTCTGGCAAAACAACACTTTCCCTTGGACTTGTGTCCAAAGGTTATTTGCTCTGTTCTGATGATGCAGTGTTCTTAAAACAGAGGGTTAACAGGGTTCAAGCTATAGGTTTTAAAAAGGATATACATGTGACAAAGCAAACATTAAAAATATACTCGCATATGTTTGAAGACATAAAACCACCTGTCCCTCCAGTCAGAAAGGCATTCATACCATATAAAAGATTCCAAACCGTCAGCAGTGTTATACCCGATATTCTCATCTTTTTACAAAGGGTTGATTCTTCAACCACACATATATCACCCATTGAAAAAACAAAGGCAATGTCTCTTCTTATTCCACAATCATTGATGGTCTTCTTTAAAAAGGAGATAGCTAACAAACATATAGATATTTTAAAGGCTTTAATATATCAGGCAAAGCCTTATCTTTGCTTATGCGGTAAAGATATTTTAAAAGACCCGTTGATTATTTTGAAAGAAATTAGTAATACGTAGTATATCTGAAAGGAGCGATTAATGTCATTCTATGAAATGAGCTTTGAACTGACCAACAAATGTAACCTGAGCTGTTTGCATTGCTTGCGTGATAAAACAGATATGAAAAGCTATATATCTGTAGAGTTTTTTGATAACATACTTAAACAGGCAAAGGCTTATAATCTCCGGCATATAGCGTTTACAGGTGGTGAACCAACGCTCCATCCCCAGTTTGATAAGATAATAGATACAGTTGTAAAGTATGATTACACCTATCATTTTGTTACGAATGCATGGAACTTTATGCATGTATGGAAGATGCTGAATGATCCACGATTTCCTGGCAGGTTAAATAAACTTTCAGGTGTATCTATATCAGTGGATGGTGCTAAAGCAGAGACGCATGATTATATAAGAGGGAAAGGATCATTTAAAAAGGTTTTACAGGCAATAAGTATTTTAAAGGTCAAGGGCATTGATATAAGTGTGCAGATAACGATAAATAAAAAGAATTTTGATGAAATAGAACAAATGGCGATGCTTGCCTCAGAGCTTGGATTGAAAAGATTGTTTTATGCACACCTTGAGCCAACCCCACTTGCATTTGAACATGACCTTGTACTGCCACCGGAAAAGTATAGAGAAGCAGAAGAGCGAGTGGAAAAGCTAAAAAATATCATGAAAATAGAAATAAATTTTTCACTTGGTCATTATGAGCCTTTATTGTTTTTTCAATGCAGGGCTCTTACCATGTATGCGCCAAATGTAGATTATAAGGGTAGATTAACATTCTGTTGTCAGCTCTCTGGTTATACAGGTTCTCATGAGGAAGAATTGGATATAATAGCGGATCTTAATAAGGTAAGCCTGTACGATGCTCATAAGATGTGGGCAGATGCAATCCATAGATTCAATTTAGATAAGATAGAGCTTATAAAGAACAAAGAGATTTCTGAATTGGATTATTTTCCATGTTTTTATTGCTCAAAATACTTTGGCAAGGTAGATTGGATGGAAAAGTATAAGGATAATCCATGGGCAAAGGATTATCTGAAAACCAGAGGAACCCATAGGTATAAGAAGCCCGATACATATGGTAAAAAATAAACATCCGCGGAGGTTAATATGAAAAGGTGTTTTGTTATTGTAGTATTAATACTGGCAATCAACATGCATGCGAAAGCAGATACAACCCAGCAACAGATAATAAACCTGCCTTCTTATGCACAAACACAACCTAAAACCCATACTTTCTCATCCATATCCATTACAGGGCAGAATGGCTCTATAAATGTTCCTTCTGCTTTTATTAAACAATACGTTGGAGGTGTTGCAATATACAATGCATATACTTATCAATCAAATATGCTTACAAACGGTGATTCATTGAATAATGATACAGTGTACGGAGCTTTTTCTTTTGCTCCTTTGAAGTACCTTGAACTCTCAATAAGCACTTCAAACTCAACGAGTCGTATAAATTCTCAACAAACATTAAAATATTATGGGGATCTTAGATTTGGGATAAAGGCGGGTTATTCAATAATGCCTCAATTAGGTATAGCTGTTCTGGGTGAGATACTCACTTATAGTAAAGCAGGGAATAGTGATTATGCCGGGTATAATGCTGATGCTACGGGTTATACTTTAAGTTTTTTAGTCTCTTACGATATGCTTGATTCATCTCTGTCATTCCCCATGATAGCTAATCTTCGTGTGGGATATCTATGGGATAATACTCAAAAACTTATAACATCAAATGAGAATAACTTTATTCCACCAATTGGCAAATATGCAATGGGTATAAGAGGAGACAATTTAACATTGTTAGGGGTCTCTTTGCTTTTCCCTTTTCCAGCATACTATATAGAACCCATGCTTGAGTTTACATCGCAGTTCGCAAATACTTACAGCTCTTATGCCTCGACAGACACTATGTTCACACACGTATCATTTAATCAAAACCCTGTGTATCTTACACCCGGCATAATCTTTTACACACCTGTTGATGGCTTGAGGATAGCCGTTGGAGTGCAGCTGTCCACTTCCAGAAAGCTGAATCTATCAACAGGTCCTGCATACAGCAGCCCTCAAACAGTATGGGTAACAGGGATTAGCTATAGTATTTCCCGAAAAATGCAATAGGAAAGTTTGCTCATTCGTTCAACCCCACGATCCACCTAAGATACAAAGACTTTTTGTTG
>JBMFUY010000180.1:0-4221 GCA_049966275.1 bacterium | reverse complement strand
CATCATTTATGTCTTAGCTAAAAAGCTGGCAAAACCTGTCTTTTACTTACTAGAGCGTCATAACTTTTATCATAAATTAATGTTTGTATGTGGGTTTGACCAAAAGCACATCAAACGCAAATAACGCTCTGTGCTAGCGTACACTTTGCTAAGGATTTTGCACAAAACTTAGGTATTCAACACAGAATAACGGATAATAAATTTTAAAAATAAAAAGATTAAAATGTTTGAAATATTATTTTCTTCTTCTGAGGATCAAAGCAACAACAGCAATTGCTATTATAACTATGACTATGGCTTCTGTGATAAAAGTCGATTGGCCCTGTTTGGGAGCTGTCGTGGGTGTTGTTACAGCTGTATAAGTTAAAGCAACAGGGGCTGAAACGCTCGAAGCTGATACGCTCACTGTGCCCGTGCTCTGAGATGCCTTGTATCCGCTGACCGAGCTCACTGTATAGGTATAGTTTCCTGGGGGTACCATAAAAGTTATCGTGCTGTTTGTCGAGCTCTTTGTCACCCCGTTCAGCGTTACAGACCATTGAGTGCCTGAAGCAAGGCCTGACTCAGTGAATGTTACAGCATATTCATTCACCGGCGTTTTTACCGCGGTAAAGGTAATTCCCTGCTCAACGTTCGCTCCGTTGACCGTCATGGAACCAGAAGACGGGGACGCGGAATATCCGTTTACGGATCCAATGGCGTAATAATAATTACCGTTCGGCTCTTTGAACGTTATGCTGTTAGATGTTGACGATTCTGTTGTGCCGTTCAGCGTTACAGACCATGTAGCACCTTCAGGCAGCCCGTTCTCAACAAACGAAACGGTATACTCTGTTAAAAACGAGGATGAGTATTTGAGCGGGAAGTGATCAACGTTGCTCCCGTTTATAACATACGATTTATCGCATATGTAAGGATCGTTAGGTAATGCCGGGGTAACCTGTGAGAAACCCGTTCCGTTGGGCAACAGCCACGCGTTGCCTCCCATCATATCTCCTCCAATTATGTTCTTTCCCGCTCTGAGGCTCACGTTCCAGTAAATGAAACTGCTGTTGATCCAGACATTGTTCGTGTTGTTGAACAGATTGTTGTATATGATTCCGTCCAGCGAATACCTGATTATCATTCCGTAAAGGGCGTTGTTGGCTAGAATGTTGCTGGATATTGTGCTGTTTGTGCCAGAGAAAAGGTTTATACCGACTTCCAAATTGTTTGAGATGTTTGATCCGGTTATTGTGTTGTTGAAGCCTGTAACGTACACGCCGCCAACTCCGTTGTTGAGCATTTTCGAGCTCGATACGGTTGTGAAGTTACCCGTGATGTACAGCCCGTACTGGGAATTTTTGGACATGCTTGAATATAATACCGCGTCGTGATTGCCGGTTATGTAAACTCCGTATCCGTTGCTGACGATGGTTGAGTTCGATATGACGTTGAAATTACCTGAAACAGAGAACCCATCGTTCCCGTTTCCAGAAATTATGCAGCTGTTTATGGCAGAATCAGAGCCAGTTATGCTGATGCCGTTGTTTCCGCTACCTGATATTAATGAGTTTAATATTTTGCTGTGTGATCCCGCTATGCTGATTCCATCTCCGTTGTTTGACATGGTATCGTTGACTATCGTATTGTAGGAACCCGTTATGTCGAGGCTATAACCGTTGTTTGATAAGTTATCATTTGAGATCAGGTTGTTGGAGCCTGTGATGGTTATGCCAAAATTGTCGCCTTTGTAGACGGTCGAATTGGATATTGTTGTGTTGGAGCCGTTGACCTTAATGCCGTACCCGTTGTTCAATACAGCGTCGTTTGTTATTTCGTTGTTTGAACCCTTTATGCTGATGCCGATTCCATACTCGCTGCTTTTGTACATGACGCTGTTTGAGATTAAATTGTCAAAGCCATTTATGCCTATGCCGGCGGTAAAGTAGTTGTATATTTTTAAGCTGGATAAAATCGTGTGGTTGCCCGAAACATACAAACCGTAATCACCGCTGTTGTTTATGAATGCATTGGAGATCGCAGTGTAGCTGCCTCCAATGTAGACTCCGTCTCCCCATTTTTCACTGTTGGGTATGTTTAAATTGCTGATGGTTGTGTGGTTGCCCATGATCATGACGCTCCACTGATCAGCCCAATTATAAACGGTTAAATTGGAGATTAAATTGTGATCGCCGGTTATGTAAAGAGTATTCCCTCCGTTGCTGCCAAGTACGTTTAACTTTGATAGGTTATTGTAGCTGCCGGTTATAACAAGGCCCTCTCCTTGTGGCGAAACAATGCCGGGTTTGTTGTAAGGTATTATGTTATCGTTGAACAATACGTTGTTGGAGCCTGTGATGCTGACGCCGTTGACCTTGTCCCGAGACACGTTTGAATTTAAAATTCTGTTATAAGAGCCCTTTATGGTGACGCCGTTGCCGTTTCCGTTTATGTTTGAGCTTGTGATCATCGTGTAGCTGCCTTTGATCAGGACGCCGCCATCGGCGTTGTTCGAAATATCAGAATTTGATATGGTTGTGTTGTTACCGGTCAGGTTAATTCCGTACCCGCCGTTGCCCAGTACGCTTGAGTTTGATATTACGTTGTCAGACCCTATGACTTTGATGCCGTCGCTGTAACTGCTGCCCGATATGCTGGAGTTTGAGATCGCGTTGTCAGACCCCGTTATGTCGATCGCTCCCCACGCTCCTCCAGCTACTGTGGATTTTAATATGGACGAGTCATTTCCAGCAATGATTATTCCATGCATGAGGTTACCTGAAATGTTATCGTTTGAGATCAGGTTGTTTGAACCGGTGATGTTTAAACCGAACCAATAGCCGTCATCTATTACTGAGTTTGATATGGTGTTGTAGCTGCCCGTAATATTTATGTTATATTGCACATTTCTGACCATTAAGACGTTTGAGATTGTCGTGTGGCTACCATTTATGTTTATGCCTGAGTTAGAGTTCCCCGATATGATTGAATTTGATACTGATGTGTGGCTGCCCGTAATGCTGACCCCTGAGTATCCGTTATCCGATATGTTTGAGCCGGAAATTGTTGTGTAGCTGCCCGTTATGTTAATGGCTGTGTTTTCGTTGGCAGATATGATCGAGTCAGATATGGTTGTGTGATTGCCGGCAACGAATACGCCGTTTGCGTTGCCAATCCATTGATTTGCGTAGTAATTCCACCCGAGGCCGGATATGTTGCTATCTATGATTTTGCTGTTCGATGAATACATAAAAATGCCGTACGAGTAATCAGTGGCGTTGATGTCTTCTAATGTTACGTTGCTCGTACCCGGATTTACATATACGCCGATGCCGGAGTAGCTCCCGCTGAGCTCGTATCCATTTCCGTTGAGGATAACGTTGCTTGAAAATATGCCTATACAGTAGCCTGTAATCTGCGTGCCTGAAAGGCTGGCGTTGAGCTCATAGTATCCTGGAGAAGTTATGTTAGTCGGAGAATTTATGAGTATAGCTGATGGGGCTTGAGCATGAACATGGTTATTTGATGTCTGTGCTGAACCTGAAAAATAAGCGTTAAGGCTGCCAATCATCAAGATCGCAAGAAAAATTGCAAACACAGTAATCAGTTTAGATTTGGTTTTACCGTTTAAATGAAAATATTTATGCACCAGTTTATTTGTAAACACCCTTATATTAACGTTTCTAAACGTATTTTGAAACAGATCTTACCAAAATATTTTAGCAGCCTCAGTTATAGATAATGTGCATTTAAATTTCTGGCACCGTTCAACCACCGGTTAGGCACTCTGTCAAATATTTGTACACTTTACAGAGCTTGGCCCTAGCTTTGATAAAGCTCGGAAGGAAAGGTAATGTAAAAGAAGTTTTAAAAACTTTAAAGAAAAAAGCAGGGAAATGAAGTATGAAAATAGGATCTATGAGGGTTACGCTATGCTGCAAATCGTTAAAAACTGTGAAGAGATCGATCGCATGTGCAGGAAAGCCCGAGCTGCAGCAGAAAGGCGTATTTAAAGCCAAGTAAAACACATTTAAATACCTACACGCCATAAACTTTTTTGTATGTTTACAAAAGACAGGGAGGCGATAGACCGCTCATTTAAGTTCCTGCTGACTTCTGGGCTTTCAGGCTACCTTATGAACGAAGGTTTAGATCTTCCCTTGGTTACGGGAGGCTTTTTGCAGGTGGCAGGCGCGCTTGCGTTTTACGGGCTTATAAGGTCCTGGGAGAAGGAGCACA
>JBMFUY010000179.1:0-4230 GCA_049966275.1 bacterium | reverse complement strand
AAAAAGTCTTTGTATCTTAGGTGGATCGTGGGGTTGAACGAATGAGCAAACTTTCCTATTGCATTTTTCGGGTTAATGTAGCACATGTTGTGGTAAATAATGGGGAGAAATTAGAATTATTAACGAATGAAAAAGCCAGGAGCATAGAAGTTTGTAAACAGATAATATGGTATTATAAAGATAGTTTTAAAACTGGGTGTAAAATAGAAGAACGGCAATTAAAAACAATAAAACAACATAAAATTATAATGATGAAAAGATTTGTGGGTAAATGAAAACTTTATTAAGAGGGGGACAGTATGGAGATACTTGTAACAGGGGCAGGTGGTTTTCTCGGAACAAACATAGTTCTTAATTGTTTACAAAAAGGGTGGAAGGTAAGGGCTTTTACCCTTCCTGGCTCTCAAACGAAATACATACAACACCCTGATGTTCAGATAATTTATGGGGATGTGGCAGATTCAGAGGCTATAAAGTATGCTATGAGCAGCGTTGACGCGGTAATACATTGTGCGGGCGACACAAGTTTCTGGAAAAAGCTTTTTGATAGACAGAGAAAAACAAATGTAGATGGTGTGAAAAATGTAATGCAGTCTGCACTTGAATTAAAGATAAAAAAGGTAGTACATACAAGCACAGTGGATGCATTTGGTTATAATCCAGATGGTCTTACAGACGAGCATTGGAACCTGTATAACTATGCAGGCTGGAAATACAACTACGGTGATACCAAACGAGAAGGGCAATTAATAGCCTTATCCTACGCAAAGCAGGGACTGGATGTTGTTATAATCAATCCCGGAAGCATGATTGGTCCTTTTGATCATACATTACAGTTTGGTAGATTATTTATGGACATCAGGGATCACAAAATACCAGCAATACCACCTGGTGGCGCTCCATGGGCACATGTTAATGAAGTAGCAAAAGCCCATATCGTGGCACTTGAAAAGGGCAGGCGTGGAGAGATGTATATCTGTGGCGGAATTAATGCCACGTATAAGACCGTATTTGAAGAAATAGCAAGATCAATTAATGTAAAGCCACCAAAGTTCGTGATGCCAGGATGGATGACCGTTGGATACGGATACGTAATGGAATTTATCTCTAATTTTACAAATAAGAAACCGGATTTAAACCCAGGGCAGGCTCGGTATATGTCTGTATTCCCAAAGTATGATTCTTCAAAGGCTGAAAAAGAACTCGGTTTTGTTTGTGTACCTATAAAAAAGATGGTTGAGGACGCGAGAGACTGGTATAAAGAGAATGGGTTTCTATAATAGTTTGCTTTTATTCACATAACCTATCAATATCCATAAGTGAGGATTCAACAGGTATATTGATCTGTGCTTTTGTATAATGAATTTTAAGGCTATTTTCTCCCCATTTACATAAAATGTATTCCGGCAAAACAGCTCCAGCCACAATACTGTGCCCATCATAATCACAAACCAGAGGCTCCTCTGTATCACTTATAATGGTTGTTGATTTAACAGATAGTGCATCATTGAGTGTCGTAAACCACGCGAGTCGCTCATATTTACCCGATACAATTAAATTCCTGCCAGTGCTTGAGAATGTTATAGGGGTTCCTATAAGCTGACCTGTTATGAGCTTCTTAAATACATCAGGAGGGACATGGAGCTGGGTGTAATAATGCAATGCATCTTCTGATGATATACTGCACACACCCGAGTTAACATCCAGTATAGCTACTGAACCATTATATATAATGATCAATACAGGTTGATAAAATATGTTGAGTGTTTCAAGCCTTAATGCATTGTTATTCATTATAATCCCCTCAGGGAACTCTGCACGCCTGTTGTTTACGTCCAGACTTACTGATGCTAATGCTTTCATGCTGGTTATTGGGTGGGTGTGTTCGTTTATTGACTCTATTAAGGTAGAAATATTTGAATAATGTATGGGCTTTACAGTATAGACACATGCCTGAATGAAGATAGTGAATAATAGAAGAACCAATTTCATAAATATCCTGTGTATCCTCATATTATTCTATATTATTCTCTTGTGTTTGTTTACAATGATATTCCCAGGTATAAATATATAACAAACTTATAATCCTATTTTGAGCCAAGCTTTAATAGTTTGTCTCTTAATTTGTTCTTCAACTTCTGATCATTAAGTTGCTTACTATCTATTGCCTTTTTATAAGCCCTTATTGCAGACACCTTATCCCCTGCTTTAAGGTATGCATCTCCGAGATGCTCAAGTATCTGCGGATCATCATTGGACAGTTTGGTGGCTCGTTTTAATGTGAGGATAGCCTTTTTAATAAGTCCTTTTTTATAATAAACCCAACCAAGACTATCTGTAATATACCCATCGTTGGGTTTTATCTTCAGTGCTTCTTTGATCATCCTCTCAGCATCATTAAGCTTTATACCTTTTTCTGCATAAGTGTATCCAATATAATTAAGCGCGTCTGCGTTGTTAGGATTTATCTTTAAGATTTGATGCATTACACTCATTGCATTTTCCTGTTCGCCTGCCTGATCATACACAATGCCAAGATGATACAACAGAGATTCGCTATCAGTAAATTTGTTCAGAGCCTTGTTCAGTATATCAATAGCGGTTTTGTAATCCTTATCCTGAGCAAAAAATGAGGCAAAAAGGTTATAATGCTCAACAGTTGGATACTTCTCTACTATTGGTAGAAGTATCTTCTCTGCCTCTTTGTTTTTGTTCTGTTGACTATAAATGATAGCGATCTCTTCCACCGCGTTTTGATACATTTCATCATTGTCCGGAATTTTGTTGAGGATTTCTATAGCTTTATCGTACTTTTTATTCTCAGCAAGTAATAAACCGTAATAATAGTAAGCCCTGTAAAATGAAGGGTTTTTTTCTATAACCTTCTTAAAAATATCTTCAGCAGATGTATATTGTTTTAATTCCACATAGGACATACCTATCTTTAGCTGGAGGACAAGAGATGGTATGTAGGTCTCTGCTTGTTTGTAGCTATTCAGGGCATTCTGATATTGTTTGGCACTTAAGTATAGATCCCCTATCTTCTCGTATAAGCCATATTCTTCTGGATTATTTTTGAGGATCTGGCGATACACCATTATGGCTTTGTCATAATCATTCAAAAATGCATAAACATCAGCCTCTTCGTATAGAGCCGTATAGAAATAAGGTGCTATTGAAAATGCCTTATTGTAGTATTCAATCGCCTGTTTATAGTTCTTTTCATCAACAGCGATCTTTGCAAGATAATAATATGGATATGGGGATGATGGTATATGAATACTCATTTCATGTAACGTGTTTTTAGCTTCTGCAGTATCATTGGAGCGATATTGTGTTAGTGCTAATGTTAGATATGCATCTTCTGAATCAGGAGAAAGTTTTACTATCCTTTTTAATATGTCTATGGCTTCTTTGTTTTTGTTTGTGTTGTTTAATATCTCTGCTTCTGTATACAATGCAGGAATGTAATCGTTGTTAAGCTTTAGAGCCTTTTCAGTATAATCAAGTGCCTGTTTATAATCCTGCTTTTGAGCATAAATTCGTGCAAGCAAAAGATACAGATATGGAGATGAAGGATCGTATTCTGTAGCAATCTTAAGCTCATCTATTGCTCCATCAATGTTATCATTATGAAGCTTCAGATCCGATATCATAAAATGCATTTCCGCGCATTCCTGTGGTGTTGAGCATAGCTTTGTATTGCTGGTAACGCCTACATTTTTTCCAGATTCTTTAATTGCCTGATGAGTAAAAGGTACATGTACACATCCTGCAATAAAGATTACACCTAAAACTAATAAAAGTTGTCTTTTCATAAACAAGAGAATAATGCCTTATTTCAAAGAATTCAATAGATTCAGGTGTGTATTTCACTCCAATTCTGCCACCCCCTCAAAAGGAGCTAAAACGAGCGCCGGTGAAATAAAAAAGTGGTAAACCGGGACTCTTAAAATCAAAAATAGGAGGTTCAGATACCAATGGAGAGATCAACCATGCATAAGATTAAAAAGATACTGTGTCTAAAGTATGAAAACCAGTCGATAGAAGGGCATGGCAAAGGCGTATTAAGAAAAGACACAGATGAGAGAGCTCATCCCTGAATATCTTAATATTATTAAGAAAAGGTGTCCTGATATAAAGGAGATAATCTATGTTAACCCGAAAAATGCAATAGGGAAGTTTGCTCATTCGTTCAACCCCACGATCCACCTAAGATACAAAGACTTT
>JBMFUY010000178.1:0-4231 GCA_049966275.1 bacterium | reverse complement strand
AATACCTATATTTGACGCTGGGTTATCACTCATTACACAAACTTCCCTATTTCGCAAATGCATTTTTCGGGTTAATATATAACCTGTTCGACAGTGTTTAATACTGTATCCGTTGATAGTGTTAGTGGCGAGCCATTGGATGTTCCGCCAATGAAGTAGAAGTAAGGTCCGAGTAAAACCCCTGCACCAAGGTACCTGGCCTGTGTTAGTCCAGCACCATTCGCATTTGTACCTGCTTTAACAGGATTGCCAGGGACATCAAAATAAAAATCCTGCACCTTACTCTGTACTCCATTGAAATACCCACCAAATATATACATGTAGTTATTTGAGTCCTCCATGAAGAATGTGCCGGTAATGGAGTATGTTTGAGAAGTATTATTGGTATCTTTTTGCACGTAGTTAAAAGGCTCAAGACTGCCATCTCCCTGAATGCGAGAGGTTTCTATTGTACTTTCAACAGTTCCAGCATTGTACCCTCCAGCTACATACACATAGCTTGATGTGTCTGTTATTGCGATGGGAAGGTTGGTTTTGTCTGCTGATAATGCACTGAGCTGGTACCTGGCTGTTAGTAGCGATGATGTTGCAAAGATATTTCCAATGCCTCCGCCTATAGGGCTACCACCAGCAACAGGTGCATATGAGCCATTATCTGTAAATGTTAAGCCAGAAGTACTGGCTAACCAGGCAAAGCCTGAACCACTGTCCCTGTAGATGTTATAGGATGATGCACCAGGCACAGCTGCCCATGTAAACTGGATACCCCCTGTTGATACAGAAGTAACAAGTGTACCAGCGTTTGGCAACTCTCCATCAGGCACTATAGCTGTTACAGCATAGGTATATGTGCCTCCTGCAAGGCTACCTGATACAGGTGTAGCAGATGTTATAGGATTTGCAGAAAGCTGGATTGAATCTACGGTTGAGAGCCCTGTCAAACTATTGGATGTGCTGGATGTGCTGGATGTGCCACCAATAGCATACCCATACACAGTACCTGTTTGTGTATGACCTACAGCAGAGCCAAGGTATGCACGTGCACTTGATAATGATGCAGATAAAAGCCTGAATGGTCCAAGGCTACCATAAGGTAATGGCGGTATATATCCTGTTGATGGGGTTATGCTCTGGTTGGGTATTGTGCCTCCATCATCTACAATAGTTGTGGACAATGTCATTGGCAGGAGCAACACTTCATTACCCTGTGGCATGTTGGGATATGGACTTCTGTATACCTTATAATACTCTGCTCCTGGTACAGGTGAAAATGTTAATTTTACAGATGACGTGTTTGATGTAGTTGTTACAGAAGTTATATCCAGTGCTGGTGTTTCTCCTCTATAGTTTACAGCAGATATCCTGTAATAGTACGTGCCTTGAGAAAGGCTTCCACCTGTTGAAGAAGGTGTGGCGCTGTTAATAACAGGGTCCTGTAGTGTTGTTGGAAAACCAGATGTTGTATCTGTAATATTAACAGGTTTATACGAACCATTGTCTATAAAGCTTGTATTGTTGACATTCCAGGCTATAAGAACAGGTTGAAATGTTCCTGGCATATTTCTATAGATGTTATAGCCAGTAGCAGGTATCATATTCCCTGTTACAGGGCTCCATACGCTTACAGGTTGCCATGACAGCTTGATAGAGCCTGTTTGCGTGGTTGTTGTGAATACTACAGGGCTTGGTAAACTCTCACCTATGTATGTTGTACCAGTAGGTAGGTTTGCAGAAACTTCGTACACCCAGGTTCCTGCTGAAAGTGATCCAGTGGTAAAGGCAGAAAGATTCTCAAATGACACAACTGGTGAGCTATCCGTTGTAAGGATCTTTGCACGTTCTATTGTAGCAGTATAGCCTGATGGAGTGAGTCCACCAAGTACATATACAAACCCATTGTTTTGAAATGCAGTTGCGCCTGTAGTCTTATATACAAGTGGTGATGTGAGATGCCATGGATTTAGATTTCCAAACCTGTCCGGCAGATTAAATTCAACACTATCAAGAATGTGTCCGCCAGAACCATCATCTCCTCCAATAGCATAGATAAACCTGTTACCAATATTATCCTTTCCAGTAACAGCAGCGAGTGCCTGTCTGCCTATGATAAGGTTTTGTTGGGATATTGTAAATCCACCAAGGTTGCTGGCAGGGTTTGTTATAACAAAGCTTGAGTAATCATAATAAGTATGATCAGAGGTGTTAGTTACCCTTATCAAATAAACACCTGTAGATAAAATTGGGACTGTACATGTAATGACAGTAGCAGATTGTGGAGGTGTAATGGTACAATTGTAGTTAGTTCCTGAGCTATCTATGGCTGTTGCAGTTGCGTCTGAAGCAAAGTAATTACCTGATATAGTTATAGTTGTTTGTACATTTGTAACACCTGAAGCAGGCGAAATATCCGTGATAACAGGAGGTGGATTCTGGGACACATAGAATCCTTTTTGATAAACTGCCTGTTCACCATCAGGATTCTGAACGGTAACATCATACCATCCTGTATTCATACCCTTGGTAACAACTGCCTGAAGCTGAGATGAGGATACATACGCTACATAGGTTAGCTTGATACCAGATGTAGAGCCAGCAGGTGAAAATATTACAGTTGCCGGAAAACTAAAGTTTGTCCCACTGATTGTAATGTTTGTGTCTGCGTTCGTCCAACCAAACATAGGATAGATTGATGATATGGACGGAGACAAACAAGCAGGGATCTGGGTTATTGATATCGTATAGCTTGCCTGTTGAGAATCCGGGTTTGTGACAACAACTGTATAAGTGCCCGGGCTTAAATTAGCGTTAACCGTTGCTGTTATGGATGTAGAGGATACAGTGTTTACATGTGCTGTTATTCCATTGCCGGATGTTGGAATGATTGTAACATCCGGGTTACCAAAGAAATTTGACCCACCGATGTTTAGAATCAAGCTACCAGCTTTGCTACATACAGAGGCTCCTGTTATAACAGGAGGCGGATAACTTGAAACAATATAGGCATTTTTTAATGTTCCGCTCTTACCTGTTGGATTAACAACAGTAACGCTATAGGTAACCCATGTACCAGCTGCGACAGGTATACCAGCTGGTACTGTTGCCAGGATAACGGTCTGTGAAACCTTTGTTACAGACAGGTAAGTTATAGGAGATGTATTCAGATATACCTGTGGTAATTGTGTTGTAAGATTACCTGAAAGGATGTTTACAGGTACTGCTTGAAAACCATTACCTGTTATTGTTACTGGTATTATACTTTGATTGTAACCAGACTTTGGTGATATAGACAGAGGTTGTGGCGTTGGACCGGTGATTGTTTTTGAACAACCATAAAATGCAATAATCATCAACAAAGATATGAATATGAGTTTTTTCATATGTTCCTCCTAAAAATAAATATTATAACCAATTAAGAATAGCATGCCACCTATGTTTGCAGAACCTGTTGTAAGATAGCTTACAGATGAAGATAAGAAATTAAACTCTGCAAAAAGTGCGCCTGGACCAAGTTTGTTAATCTTGATACCAGGGTAGATTGAAAAAGCAAAGGTGCTATTTTGCTCACCAACAGAAGAAAATCCAGATATAGCAGTACTAACACCTGACACAATCATTCCAAGTCCAATACCTGCATACGCATCGATCCAATCATTGATTGTGTATGTATAGGTACCCTTTAGAAGGATTGGTAATGCATAGCCAGACATACTGTAATCTAAATTACCTGTTTGATTTGATGTTGTTGAACCTGATTTGGAAACAGGATAATAATCAATCCCAAGTCCAACGGATAATGAAGAGTTTTTATAACGATAAACCCTTTCACCACCCTCTATACCAAATGAAAAGCCTGGTCTGTAAGAAGAAAATGGAACAAGCATTGCTCCTATTCCTGCTTTGAAATAAGTGTTTTTGTTCTGTGTTATTTCGGTTGATAATATAGCCTTGCGCATAGATAACTCTCTTGCTTTAACATCTGGAGAGGCACATAGGAAAATCAATGATAAGCACCATACAAATATAATCTTTTTATGCATACTTTTCCTCCTTTTTTAATTTTTATATTAGACTGCTATATCAGGTGTAAGTAACAAAGATTTTGCCTATCAACCCACACATTGTTACGAGGTAATACCATTGAAGATGGTTTTTCGCATTAACCCGAAAAATGCATTTGCGAAATAGGGAAGTTTGTGTAATGAGTGATAACCCCGCGTCAAATATAGGTATT
>JBMFUY010000177.1:0-4239 GCA_049966275.1 bacterium | reverse complement strand
AAAAGTCTTTGTATCTTAGGTGGATCGCAGGGTTGAACGAATGAGCAAACTTCCCTATTGCATTTTTCGGGTTAACATAAAAATGCGTTTGCAAAATAGGGAAGTTTAATCAAGAGGTACTCAATCAATTGAAAATAATATAAATGGTATGTTTATATAGTTTGACTTTGATTGTTATGACATAGTATAAGTTTTTATTGAACATGAATACTATTGTTGACACAGCAAGTTTACTTATTAATTGGTTGAGTAATACTTTTTCATATTTACTTAATACAGCCCCATACAACATAATTATAGAATTGATCGCTGGCCTTCTGGTTCTTTATCTTTTCAGTTTAATGCTCAAAAAAATATTCTCTTCAAAAGGTGGCAAAAAGCCTAATTTCTCTGTTTCAGCCAGGGATGCAATAAAACGTGGTGATTTTGCGAGCGCGGGAGATTTTTATGCTTATGAGGGAAAACTTGCAAAAGCTTATGAGTTTTACAGCAGGGCAGGGGCAAAACGAAAGGCTTCTGAAATAGCACTCAGAATGAACAAGATTGATACTGCAATAAACCTTTTGATAGAGGCTGGTGATGCAAATGCTGCTGCACGGCTTGCAAAATCAACCAATAATTTTAAAAAAGCTGGAGACATTTATAAATCACTAAAAAGTTATACAGAAGCTGCGGCTGCTTATGAAGAAGCTAAAGAATACGCAAAAGCAGCAGAGATGTATGAAAGTGCTGAAATGTTTTTGCCTGCCGGGGAATTATACCTGAAAACAAACAATGTAAACAAGGCTGCGCATTGTTATCTAAAGGCTTTTACGAGTGACTATTCCACAGAAAAGATAGAGATGGATCGTGATTATGTGGATAGGATGATAGAACTTGCAAAAAAAACAGGTGATCTTCTCAAACAGGTTGGCATGTATGAGAAGGCATCCAAAGTCTATGCATCAATGAAACTTTATGAATTAGCAGCAGATGCATCAAAGATGGCAGGAAGATTAGCTGAGGCTGCTGAGTATCTTCTTATGGCTAATAAAACTCTGGAATCCGCAGCACTTTTTGAGAAGGTAGGAGATACTGTTAGAGCAAACACCATCAGGGCTGAGTATTACAGGGGTATTGGCGAGAAAGAAAAATCTGCACAGGCATATGAATCTATAGAGGACTTCTCGAATGCAGCAGAGCTGTATTACAGCATTAATAATTATACCAAGGCTGGCGAGATGTATGAAAAAGCAAAAGAGTATGAACTTTCTGCCCAGATGTATGAACTTGCAAAAGAACCACGTAAGGCAGCAGAGATGTATGAAAAAGCAGGGGATCTCAACAAGGCTAAACAACTTTATAAATCTGTCGGAGATGAAAAGAAACTGATCTATACCCTCATTAAAGAAAAAAAATTTTTAGAGGCAGCAGAACAATACATGAAGGCTGGCGAGATTGATAATGCAATACGCTCCTTACAGATGATTGAACCTTCTAATGAAGCTGACTATTATCGCGCCTGTGTTCTCCTTGGAGGCATTTTCCTTAAGAAAAATATGGTTCCCCAGGCCATAGAAAAATTTAAAAAGGCTATAGGTAATAAGCCACTGGATAAAACAACTATAGAAGCTTACTACGGAATATCAAGGGCTTTTGAGATTTCTGGTGATGTAGAAAAAGCAATATTGATATACGACAAAATCCTTGCTGAGGATTACAATTATAGAGATGTAAAAAACAGAATAAAGTCTCTTAAAGAGCAACCACAAAAGGTTCAGCGATTACACCCTGGTTCTGATGTGCGATACAGAATGATCAGAGAGATTGGAAGAGGAAACATGGGAACTGTGTATGAGGCATATGATAATATTCTTGAGCGTAAGGTTGCTTATAAGGTACCTAACCTTGATCTCACGCACCATCCAGAACTCGTTACAGATTTCTTAAGAGAGGCTAAGTCAGCTGCAGCCCTCAACCATCCCAATATAGTGATTGTGTATGACGCTGGTAAACAGGGTAATGATTATTATATTGCAATGGAGTTAATAAATGGAAAGACCCTCAAAGATATACTGAGAATAAAAGGAAGACTTAATTCTGATGAAGCCATAAAGATAGCTGAACAACTCACAAGAGCTCTTGTTTACGCTCATAGCAATAATATTATTCACAGGGATATAAAACCAGGAAACATTATGATAACAGACAACAATATTGTGAAACTGATGGATTTTGGGCTCGCTAAGGTTTTACACGATGCATCTCAAACTGCAACAAAGGTCATAGGTACACCGTACTATATGGCGCCGGAGCAGATTAAAGGAGATAGAATAGGTTTTGAAACAGACATATACGCCCTTGGCGTGGTCATGTTTGAGATGTTAACCGGGATACCACCATTTCAGAAAGGAGATGTTTATTACCACCATCTACATACTCCCCCACCCTCGCCGAAAACCATTGTACCAGAAATTTCAGATAAACTTAACAGTATTATTTTAAGATGCTTACAGAAGGAACCGGAGAAAAGATTTGTTAATGCATCAGAACTCCTCTCTGCTATAGTTTCCGTTGAACCTAGAGGTTAAACAATCGCGTGGTGAATAAAATTTTACAGTCAGGATTTTATATTTCTTCTGTACTTAATCCTCTGATTCCTTTTAACAATATTTGTAGACCTTCCTGAATCTCTGGTTGTTTCAATGCTCTTAACAAACCTATTATGCCACCAAGTTGTTTTCCTTTACCTGCTTTATCCTGAGCCTCCACAATAGCAGCATCAATGGCATGTATGACGAATGGTAATCTGCTATGTAAGCCAGATGTAAGTAAAAAGTCTCCAACCTCTACAAGCTGTAGTCCTATATCAACCATTCTACTTAAAATCCCTGGGGTCAGAGAATTAAGCAATCCATCGAGTACACCTACCATGTTAGCAAGTTGATCAAGTGTTCCCTGTTCGTGTAGTTGCTTTAGGATATCAAGAAGTAGATTTAAACTTTCGCTCATGTTTGTGATTTTCTCAATCAGGTTTACTATTTCAGCGTTTGTAAGCATCTCGCTCAGTCTTCCTATCTGGTCTATATTTTCTGTAAGTCTGTTTATCATTGCCGGTGTTATTGAATCCGTAATAGCTGTGGTAAGTTGTTTTACATCTTTATTTATAGATCCATTTGTTTCCGGTATCCGGGTGTTTTCCATATTATCCTCCTTTTATAGCAATCCACGTACTGCAAGCCAATAGGTACTATTAAAGGCAAGTTTGTACCAATACAGCATCTGCGATGGTTCTGTGGGTTTTGGTGGTGTTTTATAATCAAACCAGACGTATGTAGCTTCTGTCAGAGATGTCTCTATAAAGCAGAAGACTTTACCGTCATAATGTTGTGTAGGAGGTAAACCATCGATCTCCCTTATTATGTTTTCAACAATAATATCTGCCTCATAGTGTGCTGTTGAACCAGCTTTACTTATAGGGAGATCTGTTGTGTCTCCAATAACATATATTCTATCATCACCCCGCATCTTAAGGGTATATTTATCAGTAGGAACAAAACCATCTGCATCACCCAATTTAGAATCCCTTATTACTTTTGCTCCTTTGTGCGGTGGGACAAAAATAAAGAGATCAAATTTCTGTTCACCACCCTCAAGGCTTTTAACGATCTTTTTATCAGGATCTACTGATGCCACATTAAAAAATGTTTCATACTTTATATTACGCTTATCGAACTGTGCTGGTACCCAGTCTGCTACCGGTTTTAGAGAATGTAACCTTCCTATAGGATAGGTGTAGACTATTTCTACCCTGTCTCTTATATTCCTTTGTCTGAACAGATCATCAAGCATGAAGGTGATCTCGAGTGGCGCTACCGGACATTTATGTGGCACTCCAACACCAATAACAATTCTGCCACCATTAAACTCTGTTAAAGCCTTTCTTAACCTTAAAGCCTCTTCTTTGGTATAAAAAGAATATCCTATATCTTTAAAGCCAGGGATTGCTTCTAAGTCCGGATGAGAGCCTGTTGCTATGACAAGATAATCATAACTAATCTGACTTCCTGATTGAGTGGTAATCATCCTCTTTTCACGATCTATGCTTACTGCTTTGTCTATAACAAGTTTTACATTTTTTGTAGTTACTTCATTCTGGGTTCTATAAAACCGCTCCGGGGTAGCTTGATCTGTAGCTATAAATAGGAAACCGGGTTGGTAAATATGATCCATCTGATCTGTTATCAGTGTTATTTCTAC
>JBMFUY010000176.1:0-4273 GCA_049966275.1 bacterium | reverse complement strand
CTTTACAACAAAAAGTCTTTGTATCTTATGTGGATCGTGGGGTTGAACGAATGAGCAAACTTTCCTATTGCATTTTTTGGATAAACCATAAGAATTAAAAAATAAATCTCTTCATTTGCACAATCCATACACAGCATTCTAAAATTCTTCTCTATCTCTGTTTTTTTCCCCTACAACAAAATAAAGGGATTCAAAGATGAATATTGTTCTGAATACTGATAATCTTTTACAAAAACGCGTCTGCCTTTTACCATAAGCCTGTTCTCTGCAAAGAGCTGTATGGCTATAGGATATATAATATGCTCCTTCTCATGGATCCTCTGTGCAAGGGTTTCCTCTGTATCATCATCCTTAACAGGAACCACTGCCTGGATTATAATCGGACCTGTATCTGTCCCTTCATCTACAAAATGCACTGTGCAACCTGTAAATTTTACACCATAATCAAGAGCTTTCTTTATGACATTTATCCCGGGGAAAGATGGGAGCAGAGCAGGGTGTATATTCATAATTCTTAATGGGAATGCATCAATAAACCTTTTTGTTACAAGCTTCATAAAACCTGCAAGCACAACAAGTTCAACACTGTACTGTTTGAGTATCTTTATAATGTATGCTTCAGCCTCTTCTCTGCTGGAATAGGATTTATAATCAACTGTATATACAGGTATGTTGCTGTGCCTGGCTCTTTCAATGGCATAAGCATGCTTGTTATCCGAGATGACCACCTCTATCTTTGCCTTAAGTTTATCCTCTTTTATCCTGTCAATGATTGCCTGAAGATTGGTTCCATTACCAGAAACAAGCACACCAATTTTTAATCTTGAATCTTTTTCACCAGTCATATATTCATCCACATACCTTTCATCGTTTTAAGACGATCATTCTTTTGTGAGTATTGACAGAGCCTGTGTTAGTAAATTTTTTACCTTTTCCATGTTAGAACTGCTTGTTTCTAATTTATGTTCAAAAGCGCTCAATGTTGCATGAAGCTCGTTGAGTTGCTTGCGCATATCCTCAAGCTCCATTTTCATACGTTCATTCTCTTTGGTCAGCTTATCATTGTCCTTCTGTAACCTATCCTTTAATTCATTCGCCTCTGTTAACCATTTATCAATGACCTTTGTATGTTCTTTACTTTCAATTAACTGCTTTGTTAACGCATCCTCTTTTTCTTTGCTTTCTTTTGATTTTTTCTGAAGCTCTTCAAGCTTTGCCTTTAACTCCTCGTTTTCTTTTTCCAGTGTGTTTATTTTATCGTCGAGCAGTATCTTTTCCTGAATCATGGAGTTTAGATGTTCCTGCATAAGTTCAAACTCTTTCTCTGTTATATGGAATCCTATCAGGTTCTGTACCTTTGATAGAATAACCTCCTCACTGAATGGCTTTAATAGATACTCATCAGCCCTTATCTTTAGTTTTCTATGTTGCTCAAAGTCTTTAGGCTTTGCATCCCTTGAAATAAGAATGATCGGCACGTTCTTTAGCTTTTCATCTTCTCTGAATCTTTTTGAGATCAAATATCCATTTGAATCCTGTAACTCTATAGCTATGATCACAAGGTCTGGTTTGTCTTTTTTAGCGAGTTGAAAACCACTCTCTCCATCCATTGAAGTGGTAACCCTGTAGTTTGCAGGTTCAAGGGCATTTGTAATTAATGCCTGATATTCGACATCTCCATCTATTAACAAAACCTTTTTTGATGGCATCAGTGTATTCCAAAAAAGTTTTTTATGCGTTCCACTGCTGACATAGCATCCTTTGCATAGAGGTCAGCACCGATCTCCTTTGCATAATCTTCGGTCACAACTGCCCCTCCAATAGCAACAGGTATACGCAAATTTTTCTCTTTTATAGTTCTTATAACATGCTCCATCTCTGTCATGGTTGTTGTCATGAGTGCACTTAACCCTATCATATCTGCTCTGTGTTCTGTTGCCTGTTTCACAATCTCTTCAGCAGAAACATTTTTACCAAGGTCTATAACATCAAAACCATTGTTTTCAAGCAGGGTAACAACGATGTTTTTACCTATATCGTGAATATCACCTTCAACAGTTGCCATTAATATCTTCTTGACACCCTTTTGCTGCTTCTTCATTTCTTTTTTTATTCTGGCAAAAGCCTTTTTCATGGTTTCTGCAGAGAGCATAACCTGGGGCAGGAACATTTTGCCTGTTTTGAAGTACTGCCCCACAACATCCATACCTGGTACGAGCCCTTTGTTACTGATCTCTAATGGATCATGCCCGGCGCCAAGTGCTTCCTCAACCATGCCTACAATATTCTCTTCATCCCCTTTAATAACAGCCTCTTGAATTCTTGCAAATATGTCTTTATCCTCTGTTTTCACGGTTTTTGGTACATGCTCTACGGATGAAAAATTACTCAAAAATTTAGAGGCATTCTCATCCCTGCCAAGCAATAACGATGCGGATAAAAAAGCCTTTTTTATCTCTTCATCAAGTACATTTACAATAGCAAGTCCAAGGCCATGAGACATCGCCATTGATAGAAAATGACCATTCAGAATGTTCCTTGCCGGCAAACCAAACGAGATGTTGCTCAAACCTATAACACTTGGTATGCCCAGCTCTTCTGACACAGCCCGTATGGTTTTTAATGTCTGTTCACCACCATGTGGTTCTGCACTTATTGTTAGTGTAAGTGCATCAACAACAAGGTTGCTTTTTTTTATACCCATGCGTTGAGCTTGCTCTATTACCCTTTTTGCTATTGCGATCCTTTCAGACGCTGTTCTGGGTAAACCTTTTTCATCGATAGGCAGAATTATAGCAGATGCTCCGTATTTTTTTATGATCTTTAATGTTGGGACCAGTCTTTTTTCTTCTCCTGTAACAGAGTTAACAAGTGGTTTACCATCTATAGCCTTTAGTCCTGATTCAATAGCCTTTGGATTTGAGGAATCAATGGACACAGGCAGGGTTGAAACACTATTTACTGCAAAGATAGCCTTTGCCATCATGGATACTTCATCTATACCAGGCGTACCAACATTCACATCAAGTAGATCAGCACCTGCCTTTTGTTGCTGCATTGCCTGTTCACGTATATACCTGGTTTTACCTTCTTTCAATTCATCTGTATATGTCTTTTTCCCTGTGGGATTGATCCTTTCACCTATAAGCAGGGTATTTTTAAATAGAATAAGTTCTTTGTATTCGGATCTACTTGCAATCTTAAAGGTCTCATCCTGTTTCGTTTCATACGACAAACTATTCCGTAGTTTGAATCCAATCTCAGAGATATGCCTGATATGTTCTGGTGTTGTTCCACAGCATCCACCATACACCCTCACACCAAGGGCTATTGATTGTTCCATGTGCTCTGTCATCTGTTCCGGAGATGCAGGGAACTCTGTTACACCGTGTCTCAGTATGGGCATTCCAGCATTTGCCTCTGATATGAGAGGTAAATTTGTTACCCTGGACATCCTCTTTATAACATTGTATATCCCTTCTGGTCCCAAACTACAGTTTGCTCCAATCACATCCACACCCAGTGCTTCAAGCACAATAGCAGCAACCTCAGGTGGCGTACCCAATGTGGTTCTGTAATCATCATTGAAGGTCATCATTGCCATGATCGGAAGGTCGCAGATCTCTTTTATTGCTATAACTGCAGACTTTATCTCCTTTATATCCATCATTGTTTCAATGGAGAACAGATCAACACCCCCATCAAGTAATGCCTGTGCCTGCTCCTTGAATATATCAACAGCTTCGTCAAAATCTAAATCACCAATAGGCTTTAAGAATTTCCCTGTTGGACCAATATTCCCGGCTACAAATGCCCTGTCCTTTGCAGCTGTTTTAGCGTTATGAGCAGCAGCGCGGTTTATTTCTTTCACCTTTGATGCAAGCCCAAACTCATTAAGCTTTATTCTATTGGCTCCAAAAGTATTTGTTTCTACAATGTTTGCACCAGCATCAATATATTGTTTGTGGATGTTGATAATCAATTCTGGCTGTTCAATGTTTAATGACTCAGGAGCCATGCCTGGTTTTAATTTTCCTGATTTTTGAAGCATGGTGCCCATAGCACCATCCATTATCAATAGGTCATTTTTTATATGATACCTGAAATCCTGCATTTAGCCTGTCTACCTTATTTAGAGTCTAAAACAATGCACGGTTACAATATATCATCTACACAAGAATTACAAGCACTTCTTGTTTAACCCGAAAAATGCGTTTGCGAAATAGGGAAGTTTGTGTAATGAGTGATGGGGTACCCACCCGAAGGGAAGGGT
>JBMFUY010000175.1:0-4278 GCA_049966275.1 bacterium | reverse complement strand
CTGCAGACATTGTATAAACCTTCAACCTCATTCACAAATGCAGAAAGAATATTTATAGCCTGTTTTGTGTTTCCAGCTTCAAGTGCTACCTTTGCGTGGTTGAGCTTTGTATCAAGGCTTTGCATAATGCCGGTTTCTTTGTTTCTATCATCCTTTTCTTTTTCAGGCTTTTCTTTTGATATATTCTTGTTATCTTCAGCCTTCTGCACAATCCATCCAAGCTGATAGGACTGCTGCTTCAAAGAGATGATGTAATTAAGAAAGTTTACAGGCACAAAATTCGCAGGCGGAGCTTTTGGCCCTATTGTTTTCCCATGCCATGCGATATTATTATAAAACTCTTCTATGTACGCGGGATTGGTAGCTTCTTCCTCTGGAATATCATCCTTTGTCATGATATAGGCTGACTCTGCGTTTGCATATCTTATGGCTGGCAATGCTGGTGAAGATAGCACAAAGTCATCAAGACATTTACCAGGCAATAATCCCTTTACAGGCTCTGCAGGCCACTCACCATAAGCAGGTGACATAACATTTGTCTTCTCCCAAAATACAAATTCTACTGTCCAACGAGTTGTAACACCAATCATAGGTAAATGTGTTTTTTCTGGTATCTCAGGCATATGTTGTATACCGATTGGTGTAAATTGATCTCGATATTGGTTTAATATTCCCTCATCTGTAGCACTCATATATGGAACCGATGGCTTACCCATATAGACAACAGCATTACTGAAGTAAAGCCCTGCCCATGATAGTTGTGCATCATCATCGGTTCTTGATACATCAATCTCTACATAACGAAGTACACCATCTTCGGTCATGGAATTTGTAGCAGGATTACAAACCTTATACCGGTAGTAATAAATACCTGTATCTTTGTTTTGTGTAACTGAAACAGTAATACCTACGCCCTGCAAAGGCTTTGGTGTATGTGCATAAGCGTTAACTGAGATTAAAATAAATATTAAAATAGTTAATTTTCTCATATTTTATCTCCTTTTAAATAATTTACATACATGGATGATCCCCACAGCCACTTCCCCCACTGCCCCCTGATGCAAAGAATACAGGTGGATACTCGCAGTGAATAGTTGTCTCTGGCTCAAGATGACCATGTCCATATTTCTGGCATAAATATCCTATCGCATCTTTATCAACCTGCACATATCCATCAGGATAAGGATACTTACGGTTTTGGCAGTATGGGTCTTTTGCTTTAGGATCAATAGTACTTTGTGCACATGTATCTATATCCACACTTCTGCCGAGTCTGTGTAATTTATGTCCTGGTACAGAATCCCAATTAGCTTGATAATCAAACAAGCCACCGAAGATAAGGCTCATATCATTTATACCAAGAATAGCATTGTAATAAGTATAATAGTCCGACGCCATCTGCTGTATATACCCAATCACATCTTCCATTGCCCGGTGATTATCAGGGTGGCTTTGAGTTTGCCCTGATTTATAGCATCCTTATATAGGTAAAGAGAGGCAAAATAATGCTTGCCAATGTGATCCAGATGCCCAGGATCCTTTCCCCATTTGATATAAGTTTCTTTTACAAGCCCATCAGAATTAATAACCCAGTATATAGTTTTTCCACTATAAAGTGTCGTGCCTGGTAAAAAGTTTAAGGATGTTATGTATGGGTGAACCTTATTTTTGGATAAATATGTTGAAAATGGTGGAGACGATCCACACGAGCTAAAAAAGGATGCCATTGCAAGTGCAAGCAAACCAATCACTAAATAAGCACACCAAACTGTGTGTGTGTAACACACGTTTGTTTAAGCTATCCATACACCCTCCTTTTATGAAAAAGGCTTTTGCCTTAAAATAGGTGGATTGTCTGCCAATCGGTTTCCCCACAAATAAAACCAGAAGAGGTATATAACATTACCATCTCCAGTGCATTACCAGGTGACTGTTTTGTCGTCTGTAAAAGCCATGTTACTGTATCCCCAGTACTATAGCTGAATCTCAACCCCACATTAAGGGCTTGATTGAATTGTGGTGTAATGCCAGAAGTTGTTTTAAACCAAACTTGAAATTGGTCTGTTATTGGAACATAACCATTCTGTATACCATCATTACCATAATAGTCGAATACAGGGGTTGCAAACTGTATCTCAGAATCATTGCCAAAAGAACTGGCTGAAGAACATGAAGGTTTTGATTGTCCATAGTTTGTAAGATACTCTGATATACTATGTCCATGGGGAATATCAAGGATCGCAACAGTGATATATGCTCCACTTACTGTAACAGGTACCCCACTATTATATATTGTCTTTACACTTTCCACAGTAAGACCGTATCTACTGGCTATTGTCGTGATGTTTTCACCTGTACCGGGAACAGTCCAAGCCGCAATTCTTTCCAGGTCAAGTTTTAAAGAACCGCTTTCTACCCCTCCTCCGAGAGTTGATCCTACAGTTATGGCTGTCTCTGATACAGCATTACAAGCTGTGGAAGGGACAACCGTAACCGACATTTTACGACCATCACATGATAAATAATTATATACATAAGATGTTGTGTTCTTACTGGAATCCTTGCATGAAGTGACTGCAAGAATGGTCAGAGATGCAAAAAGGTAGATGGCGTAGTTATTGATCTTCATTTAACCCTCCTTTTTTGCTTTTCCTTTAGTATAATCCATGCACCCAAAATTAACAACAAAGGATACAAAGATGAATACAGAGAGTTTATTCCTACACCTGGTTCCATTGAGCAACAACAACCACTACAAGTGGCGTTGAGAGATACATCTATGTTTCCAGGAATGCTTTGTTTCTGATTTGTTTTCGTTTCAGTTATATTCAGAGTTCCACTGTCTTTAAATTCAGTTGTAATGGAGGGAAGCCCATCAACGGAAGCATCAAACCATGCCGAAGGAATAGCTTCCATACCGGAAGCTATTATTACGTTTTCAAAATCTGGGTAGTACCAGCCAATTCCTGAATTGGTTGTGCCATAAAGAACAAGTTTGCCTGGTCCATTTCCATTATTGTAAATATCGTATGGCACCCATGTCCTTTTACTCGGCGGTTCTGCTACAGAGAAATTACTTGAAGATGTATTAAGACTTATGGAGGGAGTATCACTACTTAGGGCAGACTGCACTGCATGATATGCGTTTAGTCTCCCGTAACCATAAGATGTAGTGTAATTATTACCATTCATTCCTGCTACTTTATCCGCAGAATTCTCAAGTATTTGCTTAACTTGGGCAGATGTAAGATTTGGATTCAGTGAAAGAATAAGAGCAGCTACCCCACTTGGTGAACCACCACCCCAGCTATTATTTAAGATCCATGCGCCATTCTTAACTGCATATGCATACGCAGAAATTATCTCACTATCTGAGGCAAAACCTGTATAATAAGAATCAACTCTAATCGGCATAATTTTGGCATTCCACGATACTCCAGCTACACCCAGACTATTATTTGTACTTGCCGCCGCGATACCAGCCACACTTGTTCCATGTCCATTCTCATCATAAGGATTTCCTGAATTTTGACAATCTGCTGCACCACCGGATGCACCAACAGCATCATAACCCGGAACAAGTTTTGCTTTTAAATCTTCTTGGGATAGATTAACACCGGTGTCTACAATTGCTATGGTTGGTGTAGCAACTACTGTGTAAGTGGTAGAATTCCCAAATACTAAATCCCACGCATTTGGTGCTGAAATTTGTGTCAGATTCCATTGATTTGAGAAATATGTATCATTTGGAGTTACATCATCTTGAGAAGTATTGCTTTGCTGCCCAAAAATCTTTGCACCAAATATTGTCTTCAGCATAGATTGATGTGATTTAATATAATCAACCAGAGCTTGTTGCATAGAGGGGTCTACAAACTTTGAAGCCCCCTGTGGTACAGATATGTTTCTTGCCTCGCGGAGGATTGTTTGCACTAATACAGCTATCTGTGGTTGAACAGGTGCATACTCCCCTGCCTGATCCGTTGTCGCGCTGAAAGATAAGATTAAGGGATTAATGACGGGATCGTTCATAAATGCTTGCAGGTAAGCTTGCCCAAATGTTGGCTCCTGGTTTAAGAATGCAGAAAATTGATTTGTAACATACCTTATTAAGTCTTTAATCAACATAGTCTTGATAAGACTACGTTGATATGTCGCACTGGTTGGTATGTCCCCTTCAAGTCCCAACGTATGGATCATATCCTTAACCCGAAAAATGCAATAGGAAAGTTTGCTCATTCGTTCAACCCTGCGATCCACCTAAGATACAAAGACTTT
>JBMFUY010000174.1:0-4320 GCA_049966275.1 bacterium | reverse complement strand
AGTATTTATAAAATTTTTATAAGAGGAAGTACGCGTATTTAATCGCTAAAGCATCTAAGAATTACTGTTTCCCCTACCCCTAACATCATTTTAAAATAAAGTTGAAGAAAGAAAAAAATTTAAAAATTTTAAAGTTTATCTTTTAAACCGGATGCATAAAAAGCAAGTTTTTTACTTTCACCATAGTCATATGATCTATAAAGTTCTAGAACGCTAGCTTCTATTGAGCCCTCTGCATGTAACATTGCAGTTGTAAATAGTGCACCAAATGATGATATCATTTCCCTTGTAAGAGCTATTAGCCTTGATCTCTCGAGCGAATTTGTACCCTTCTTTCCAACAAGGTATTTTTCAAGGTAAGATGCTTCCTCGGGATTCTCAAAGTCTTGTGATGCGGGCAGAGTTGCTGCAAGTCCACCAGCAATATCAATAAGATGTTTAATAACATCCATATAACTTTCATTAGCTATAAGCTTTCCAATATTAGTCATTACTGTATTTGGTACAGCTATGCCGGTAATATCGTCTATCTGGGCCATACTTGAAGCTGCTATTGCTGTTGCCTTAAGCATTTCTTTGTATCTTATTAGCTCAACTACATCTTTTCTTATGTGTGATTTGTCATCAACACCATTATATTCTGCCAGTAATTTGCCAAGTCCAACGATCAGATCAGCTATCCCTGCTCTGTAAGATATTGCCGTGTACCTGTGATATGTTGGAAACATTATGGCTAAAGGACCCGCAAATTGCCATTCTCCTGCCATAAAGACCCTTTCCCATGGAACAAAAACATCATCGAATACTGTCAGAGATTCTGTCTCAACATTTTCCCTACCCATTACAAACCATGAATCATTCAAAGCCGCCTCAGCACCTTTTTCAGGTTTTGATATCATTTTTAGTCCTTTCGTATTTGCTGGTACAGCAAATGCAACAGAATAGTCTTTATCTTTATCAGTCATTGCTCTAGTTGGCAATACTATAATGTCATTTGAAACAGGTGCCTGCGTTGTATGTACTTTAGCACCTCTTACTATAATACCATCCTTATTTTTTTCAACTATTCTCAGGTACAGGTCTGGATCTTGCTGCTCATGAGGTCTTAACATTCTGTCCCCTTTTACATCCGTTTGAGCAACAGCTATTCCAATATCGTTCTCCACTACATATTTGTAATAATTCATCACCCTTTCATAATAACTTGTACCAAGCATTGAATCCATACGCCTTGAAATTATCATCAATGCAAAGAGCGCATCAGAACCTATTGCTTTTATTATGTTGAATGATCCTCTGCCCCATCTAGTAGTTTCATAAATAAGCTCAAACCTATTTGACAGATCCTGGCCATTCCTTGGTATCTGATAAAAACTGCTTATTTCACCGAACTTTGGATCATTTTTTACAACGAGCTTCCTTCTTTCTGGATCTGACTGCCATTCATACACGAGAGATGCATGTTTTACAGATCCTTTTAGCACTGGGTGAGTGACAACATTGTCTACTCTTTTACCTCTGTAATAAATTACTCTTCCATCATTAATACTTTCCAAATATTTTTCAACAGATTTCAACGCCATAAATATCATTTCTCCTTATGGAAATATTTTTCCTACTAAAGTAGGATCATGTCCAGGTATGATCATTTTTCTCTTTACCAATGATATAGCTTTAAGGCTGCTTGAATACCACTCGGATAGATCAACATGAAGTCCGGGTGGTAAAAATGGCAAAGATGATGGTGACAACTGGATATTGTTTCCAGCAAGATCCTTTATAGTGTAAGGCTCCTTTGGAGGATTAATGTTTGCATATGTATAGAAATGATCTGCGGAGATTAAATATAATCCTTTATTTGTTGGTACAGCAACACCTTGCAATCCTTTTGTATGACCAGGCAATTGAATAAGTTTAATGTTTCCTTCGATATCCACATCGCCATTAACAAGTGCTAAATCTATTTGTTCAAGAGGCAAGATATATTTCATATCATAAGTTCCCCTCATATGTGGCGGTGCATTAAATGCAGATTCCCATTCTGTTTTCTGTACATAAATCTTGGCGTTGTGAAATATATTTGCTGTAGCAGTATGATCAAAATGTAGATGAGATAGAATAAGAATATCTATATCTTCAGGCTTAAGCCCAATTGTTGATAATGCTTCTTTAGTACCTTTCTCTCCACCTCCTTTAACAGGAAATCCATGAACCATACCATTGCTTCCAGGCTCTTCGATGCCACTGTCTAATAGGATTTTACTATCACCACCTTCTATATAAAACATGTAAACGCCTGTAGTCACAAATGTTCTCATATCCCCCATTAAATAAGAGACCCCTAAAGGCGCTGTAATATATGCTTGCAATAACGGCCTAATAACATACTCATTCATTTTTTTTCACCTCCTTTTTTAAATTTTTCTTTTTCCTGTTCCTGTAAACTTCTCCAATCTATTTTACCCGCACCTGATCTAGGTAAAGCATCTACGAATTCAATAATTCTAGGATACTTGAATGGAGCAATTTTATCTTTTACCCATTGTTGAATTTCTTCAGGTGCTACTTTCCCTTTGAATTCATCCTTTAAGACTATGAATGCCTTTATCTCTTCACCTGTCCTTTCATTTGGAACACCTATTACTGCTATTTCTTTTATTTTCGGGAAGCCATACAATACCTGTTCAACCTCTGCAGGCCATACTTTTAATCCGGCTCTGTTTATCATCCTTTTCAATCTATCCACCACAAAGAAGTATCCCTGATCGTCCATGAATGCCATGTCCCCTGTTCTAAAGTATTTTTTTCCATCGATTTCAATGAATGCATCCTTTGTGTCTTTTTCTTTGTTCCAGTATCCTTGAAATACTTCAGGACCTGATATTACAAGTTCTCCAACTTCTCCTTGATTTAATACCTTTTTTGTATCTACATCAATAATCAAAGCATCTACACCAAAATCTGGAATACCTATTGAGCCATACTTTGGATTTTCTGGTGGATTCATGTGAGTTTGAGAAACTGTTTCTGTTAAACCATAACCTTCTATGTATTTTATACCAGTAAGGTTTTCGAATTTTTCTCCAATGGCTTTAGGTAATGCCATTCCTCCACCACCGCATACTCTTAAAGAGCTCAAATCCTTTTTCTGTAGATCTGGATTGGAGAGAATATCAAAAAGCATTGTTGCAATGTTTATCCAATGCGTTACCCTGTACTTTTCAATTGCTTCTAATGCTATTTTTGAATCCCAGCTTGACATAATGACCATTGCAGATCCTGTGTAGATAGGTGAAATCAAAGAATGAATCAATCCTGTAACGTGATAAAATGGAAGGGTGGAGAGATGAATTGCAGAGGATGTGACTCTCTCCCATACAGCCGCAGCTATACCATTGCTCAATACAGTACTATGGGTATGGATGCATCCCTTAGGAGTACCTGTTGTTCCTGCTGTGTAAGGTATCATGGCAATATCATCGGGTGTAATTTCCAATTTTGGGGGGTCAATTTTATTCAAAACATTTTCCCATAAGTCACCAAATTTAATAGGGAAATCTGTTTTCATGAAATCCGGAATAGGAAGTTCAGGTTCCTTTGGAAGATATTGTGAAAGTTTTCCAACAAGTATTTTTGTATCAAAATTATTTTTTATTTTCTCTAGATTTGAAACTCTATCGGATGTTGTAATAATCATTTTAATCCCTGAGTCTTTTATCAGATATTCTAATTCTTGAGATTTATAAAGCGGATTCATAGGTACTACCACAGCATTAGCACTAAGAATACCAAAGTATGATATAACCCAATGTGGTGAATTCAACATGTAAAGTCCAACACGATCTCCTTTATTTATGCCCTGATCTTTCAGATAAGTAGCTAATTTTTCCACCTGCTCAAGCAATTCTTTGTATGATATCCTTTTTCCATAATAGATCATGCTATCCCTTTGTCCATAGTACTTTGCTGCATTTTTTAAAGCGTCTACCAATGTCATCTCTGGATAACCCAATGAAAAGGTCACTCCCCTTGGATAACTTTTAAACCAAGGTCTATTCAAAGGCACTTCCCAATTTCTCATATAACTTTATATGAGTTTCCAATATTTAAATATTTTGGGAGAACAATCTGACAAATGTCAGATTTATATATCTTATTTTATTACAATATTTTATGAATAAGGAGGTTAAAAAAATTTTAAAGAATCCAATAAAAATGTTGTCTGAAGCGACTGAAATTGATGTATATTCAAAGAAGATTGGTCTTTTAGAGCATTCTGGAATGTTAATTGATTCTGCTTTACATAATAATGTAAAAAAT
>JBMFUY010000173.1:0-2500 GCA_049966275.1 bacterium | reverse complement strand
AAGAAAAAGAACTGTACTGCCGTAACTCATATTTAGCTTATAACTGTAGATTGAGTAGTCATATTTACTCACATAAAGCATGCGCAGTACCTCTCTGAGTGAGGACATTGCAAGCACTGTAATCACGGTCATAGAAGCAACCAGTAATGCATATTTTTCAGGATCAGCCTGTGCCTTTATAAGCACGATCAATAAAATAATAGCAATAAGAGCTCCACTCAAAAGCATATAATTTACATAAAAATGAAAATTAGCAGGCAGACTCAACAACCACCATACACCAATTATCATTTGAAGAATGGTAAATGTAAGTGCAATTTTTGCCCCTTTTTTCCCAACCCATGTAACATAATCTTTATTCATATCCTCTCTTTTCTGGAAATACCAGGAATACAGCATCATAAAAACGCCGGTAAGGGCAAAAGATGCAACAATAAAGTGTAGAAACCTTGGTAGTTGAAATGCATGTAATTGTGCTCCATACAAATTTACGTCATTGTTATTTATATACCATGCAAGCCATTTCTCAGGCAGCAATGCCTGATATGAAACCGCGTGCATGATTATTGCAGCAAGAATAATAAGCAGGAATGAAAATATACCCCATATTGCTATGTGCTGCCTGCCTTTATTTGACTTCAGATAAAATACATAAGCAAAAGAAAAAGCAGACATCAACACAAACAAAATACCTATCATCCATGATGCTGAAAGCACATTGGCTGTATACCAGAATGGATCATATATAACCTGTATAAATAATAATGGCGCAACACCAAGTACAATCGCAAGGGATAGGTTTATGGTTGTAGCCTTTGCAAATGCCTTTGACAATGTTCTGTAGTATTCAGTTGATCGAAAATAAGAATATATAGCCACAAACGAGCCACCGATCACCAGATTAACAAAGATAATATGCATGGCAAATGTCAATACAAGCAGTATTTGAAATACCAGAGGATAGAACGGTACACCCATTGGATCCTGCAATGACCTTAACATTTCAGAAATCTCCATATCAACCTCCAATTACTTATAAAGGCTTACAAGATATAATGCCAGAGCTTTCTTCTCTATCTCATTTCCAGCGAATCGTGGCATGAATGGAAACGCGTTTAAAAAACCTATAAATGCCTGTGCATCATCAACGTTGCTCAGTCCTGCTTTTTTTACCATTTCAGGAAGAGGTCTTAACCATCCATCAGTCTGAAGCGTATGGCACGCAGAACATTCTATCTGTGCAATTATCCTTCCAGATTGTAGCATATTTTGCTTATTTATGTCTCTCAGGTTTGCAGGTACAAAATATGAATAGTGAAGTATGCCCTGTGCATCTATATCTGCTATATCACTCTTCACATGTTTTGCAGGCATATCGTTTGATATAATTTGATTTGAATACATATAATGGTCAACAACGTAGGGTTTTCTTACGCGTTCTCTCATGCTTTCTGCTGAGAATATGCCAGCCAGCAATATCAGAATAGCAATAATACCAGGTATTAACCTTGCCCAGTTCGGTTTTATAAGGGTAGAGATAAACCATACCATCAATGTTATAAGGCTTCCAATAACAATATACGACATAATCTTTGGTACAAGTGATGTCATATCTGCCATTTCTTTTGCTGCACCAGGAATGGACATGTAATACCAGAAGAAAAATCCAGTTCCAATAATAGTTCCAACGATTCCCCATATAGATGCCCTTCTAATGATAAATGATTTTACCTCTTTATTTTTCAATGTGCCTGCAACAACAATGGCATAAAGCGCTGCCACAGCAAACATAAAGGATGTTCTCATTAATAATTGAGGAACGTATGTGGGATTAAAAAATCCATCAAAGAATCCACCTGTTTTAAGCCATTTACCAGGAGAAAGCATAAAAGCAATAATGCCAGTGATAATGATCATGCTGATCCATGAACCTATTGCATAGATCAGTCCTATGGTAAGATGGGTCTTTTTATCAACCCTGCCAAAGGTATAGTAATAAACATATATGGCAACAACCTCTATAACGAAGAAGACCCATTCTGTAGCCCAACCCCAAACATAATTGTGGATCAATGCTGATATGCCTCGTGGATTGGATACAGTTACGCTGTACCATATACCAACGCCTGAAAGTGAGCCGAATATAAAACAAAAAATAAGAATTGTGAGAACGTACTTTTTGATAAATTCAAGAAGCTCGGGTCTGTTCTGTTTATATGCCTTGTTTTCCACATACACATTAAACCAAAATGCAGAGGTTGCAAGGTGCGATGGAAGAATATGAAAAGAAGCAATGAATGCAATTACAAGTGCAGAACCTATTACAGGCAATTGCCATACTGGATACATACTCAGCCTCCTTATTATCCTGAAATTTAAAATGATTAAAATTTAAGTTTAAACAATAGTCAAGATTTTATTGGGCATTAACCCGAAAAATGCAATAGGAAAGTTTGCTCATTCGTTCAACCCTGCGATCCACCTAAGATACAAAGACTTT
>JBMFUY010000172.1:0-4453 GCA_049966275.1 bacterium | reverse complement strand
TATTCGAAGAATACCTATATTTGACGCGGGGTTTTCACTCATTACACAAACTTCCCTATTTCGCAAACGCATTTTTTTGGTTAAAAACTCAAAATATCAGGGCTACAAATCCACCGTTATAAAATCTGTTGGTATGGGTGAATGAAAGCAACCTGCCATCATATCCAATCCCCAATGACACACTGTTTGAAAGGCTAAAATTAAGCCCAACAGGATACATCAACAGGCTGAATGGTTCACCGAGGATAGAATTTGTACTGGCTGAAATATTTGATAGATCCTGCATGTATGAGGGCCTGAAGTTTATGTTTATGGTCCGTGAAAGTGCTATATCAAAAAGCGCTGATACAAGCGGCCCATTAACCTCACCAGGAAATGTTGGATTAATAAGCTGTAGATTACCCCATCCCGCACCTATCATGCCAATATCCTTATTATTATGCAAGAACGCATACGACACTATTCCCTGGATTAACAGTGTTTGTTCATTCACAATATACATACCAGCGCCAAGAGGCAGAGGTAGATTTCTCCATACAAGATAACGTTGATCCGCATCTGTATAATTAAAGATACCAGATATCGCAAGATGCTTTTGTAAAAAGATATCAGCATTTACCCCTACACCTCCGTAAATAGAATTGTTGTTTGTTCCCTGCTCATAAACATCGCCAAACAAACCATACGGTTTAATGTAAAACCATTTTTCTGATGGGCTCTTACCAGCAGAAGATGTCCTGCTGTACATAAAACTTCCCTTCCGTGCTTCAGGTACTGGTTTTTCAGCAACCTGGTTCGGTGTATAACTGAAGTTCGCAAGTCCTATGATGTACGGTTTGTTGGCAAGAAATATCTCATATGTATGAACACCATCCGGGACATCAATAGGTAGTGAGCTTGTTTGTATAGAAGGACTGTAATTTTTTACCCCTTCAAAATATGCACCTGAGCGTGTTGTTGCAGGGAAAAGGTATTGGTTCGTCAGGTAATTATCTATTCTGACAAACAGCTTAAATGCAGGAAGATTTGCATATTTATAGTATATCGCTGTTTTTATGTAGATAATAAGCTTACCAGGTCCCTGTACCTCTATCTTTATTGGCAGGCCTGGTGTAAATTCCACCATGGTATAAACCTTACCTGCCTCAACAATATTTAAGGACCTGTTCCTGGTAAGTAGCCTTGGTCCCTGCTCAGCGTATACCTTAAAAGGTAGAAAACTAAATAACAGGAATACAGCAATAAAACCCCTGCTTAGTTTCATATAAGCTCCTTTTTTATTTGAGGACCCCATTGTACTGATTTTGTGGTTTACCACATACATTCCTTGCAAAACGCACCCCGTAGGTAGCACCTGAGCAATTCGTATTTGCATTAACAGTTACAGTAAACTGCCCTGCTGTGGTGCCTGTCCACATAAAACCTGTTGCAGAAGCACAACCAGGTAAGAACGTAATACCTGGGTTTATATTACTATCCATGGGTTCGTTGTAAAATACACCAACATGGATTGTTAATGGATTTGTTGAGGTATTATCAGCTGATATATCCTGAGAAGTTGCCACAACATCAGGCCTTGGAAGGTTACACGCAAGGTTAAGGTCCGGCGCATAGGATGTAGCATTATTGTACACATTCACTGTATTGTAATCCGCGTAGTATACCCCATTGCTATCAACATACCACGCCATTATATTGGCATTTATGGAGTTGTCCTGTGCCGCGGGTAGATTAGTAAGCACATAAGAGCCTGAAGCGTCTGTTGTCGTTTGCTTAACAAGATTAATACCTATAAACCCTGTTGGGTTTGTAGATAAAGGAGCACCTGTAAGGTTACGCATGTCTATTTCTACCTGAGCATTCTGGATAGGATTACCATTCAGATAAACAGTTCCTTTTACAGTACCATTCTCAGGATACATATAAGCATTCACAACAGATACTGCATTCCCCTGAGGGAATGAAGGTGGAGTGTTTCCAAGGTTTGTTCCATATATTGAAGTGCCGTACCCTGGAAGGCTGAAATACAATGGATAATATGCACCTGTTGGTAATCCACCGAGCTGATATATACCCTGAAGGTTTGATTTTGTAGAGGCTAATGCATTGGCTGTTGTGCTTATTGTTACGCCTGACAAAGGTGTGTTGGCGTTATAATCACTAACCAACCCCTGTATTGAGCCTGTTGGTGTACTTGTCTCCTGTTTTACAGATGCAGTTTGATTACCACATCCAGCAATAAGAAATATAGCCAGAAATGAATAAACGAGTATCGTTTTCATAGTATCCCCCTGATTATTGAAGGCATACACTTATCCCCTGTGTTATAGCATTAGGATAAAGGTTTATAAAGCCCGTTGTGTCATAATAATAGTTCTGGTTAGAGTCTATGTAATAGACAAGTATAAAGGGCCTTGCGCCATAAAAATTGCCACCACCACTTGCTGGCAGGTTGGAGATAGTAAAGCCTCCGTTTGTATTTGTTGTTGCACTTGCTACAAGATCAAAACCAACAAAGTTTCCTGCACCCGGTACACCCACTGCTATACTTCTGAAATCCATAACAACATGTGCACCCTGTAGACCTACTGTAGATGCAGGGCATCCTCCATTTGCACCATTCAAGCCATTGTACACAGTACCAGAAACAGTTGCGGCAGCCAGGAACATACCAACGTTCTGCTGGACAAGTGCATTACCCTGTGGGAACTGTGATGTGTTATTGGTAAGATCAACATTATATATGGGTGTGGCATAACCATTGGCTGTATATGTTACTGTATAAACTGCACCAAGTGGTAGGTTTGATAATGTATAAACACCCTGGGCATTTGATGTTGCAACCTGATAATTCCCATTTACCAGTACGTAAGCCTTTGCATTCTGCAATGGAACGTTTGTATTTATATCAAAGATCGTACCTGTTATTGAACCAACCGGGCTTGAGTTGTTTTGCTGAACCTGAGCAGTTTGTTGACCACATCCTGATACCACCACAGAGAGCAATATCGCTGTTGAGATTGAGTAAAAAAGATATTTTCTCATTTTTTTTCCCTCCCATTTTTAAATTTTTGAATTATAACAGATCTCCTCATAATTGTTAAATAAATCAGTTCCTCGGATTATGCATGTTCATTCCACGTTCGACAGGCATACTATTTGTCGGTCCCTCAGGCATATTCATCCTGTTCATATCCATTTTATTTGCCCCTTTTCTCTCCTGCCTGATAGATAACCCATTGTTGTTATCATTGTGTTGCATAAGCTTCATTGACTCATTTTGTATGTCTTCAGCACTTTTATGTTCTATAAACGCCCTTTTGATGAACGAGATACTCTGTTCCTTACCCATGCCTGTGGCTATCAATGAGGTAAGCGACACAGTACCTATAAGATAATAAGACTCGCTTGAGCCTGGCGCGGATAGATACAGGTTTTTTAGTTCTCCTGCATCAACTCCATTAAATATAGCCATTGCCATTGCATCTTTTAGCTCACCCGTTTTTGTTCCCTTTATCCTGATTTCTTTATAAAGTAGATCTGCCTGTTTATAAGCATGTTCAAGTCTATTGCATGTATTTACAATTATCTCAGGTTTAACATTCTTGGATATCCCTTCCAGGATTTTATTGGTCATTTTTGTAATTGGCACATTGTTCTCTTTTGCCCTGACAAGTAATTGCACCATCTCACTTATTGAACTATCCGGTACATGTGCTGCTTTTGCTCTCTTTACCACAGAATATACCTGATCCGCCGGGACACCTGCTTTTATGGCACTTCGTTCAATTTCACTCACAGTTAAAGCATAAGCAGACGATGAAAAGGCATACAACATCATCATGCATATAAACAATGTTTTTACCTTCATATACATTATGACTATATTTTTATTGTTTTGTAACAGCATGCTTACTATTTAGAAATAATAACCACACCATTCTTGCCTCCAAACCCATCCTCAGCATAAGCCTGTGCATAAGGTGGTACAACCCATGTCTTCCCATTTATCACAAATTGATAATAATATACACCCGGCGCCAGGTTTATGGTAACAGACCATGTATTTTTATCAATCTTACTCATAGGCAGAGATGAGGGGTCCCAATTATTAAAACTGCCTGCAAGATTAACAGCATTTGCTGTACTGTTTTTGTATGTAAACCTGCATGATGTTTCGTTTACAACAGTACTGGGCAGGATCTGCTCATGTGCACACCCCTGCATCATAAAAAATATAAGGCTCAAGATTATTATCGCTTTTCTACCATCCATAGGCATATTCAATTTATTCTGACATTTAGCACTATTGTCTAAAATAATCCAGTATAAAGGCATAATTATTTTTCAAACTGCCCATAGCAGTCTTATGTTTATCAACCCGAAAAATGCGTTTGCGAAATAGGGAAGTTTGTGTAATGAGTGATAACCCCGCGTCAAATATAGGTATTCT
>JBMFUY010000171.1:0-4549 GCA_049966275.1 bacterium | reverse complement strand
TGACGCGTGACCCTTCCCTTCGGGTGGGTACCCCATCACTCATTACACAAACTTCCCTATTTCGCAAACGCATTTTTTGGGTTAATAGGAGTAGGTTACATGAATAGCGCCAGGTAAAGGAATGTAAAAGGGCATAAAACAAGGAAGGAATAATAAAAAACAAAAACATTTTACGTACAGCCTCAAGAGGGCTTGGCTTTTAACATAGGAGAGGAACACGGGGAGTTTCATATAATTCCCCTTTGTCAAAAGGGGTGGATGCGAAGCAGACAAGGTATTTACAATTCCCCTTTGTCAAAAGGGGTGGACTGCCGAAGGCAGGATGGGGTATTCTATTCTGTCATTGCGAGTGGGTCAGCGGAGTAATCCAATCCCTTTTAAATTAAAGAACCGGTTTATTGTAGATGCTTATATTAGCTGTTGTAACAAAGCTATATGTGTTTACTCTATCTTGAATTGAACTGTCTTGAGTGTATCTCCATTAGCATCTTTTAGCTCTACAGCCCAATCCCCTTTCATGCCACTGACTGTTTTGCTTGCAAAAGTTCTCCACCTGTAGCCTTTTTTGATAGGCAATTCAAATTTTGATACCTCTTTTTTGTTGTATGTCCATACAAACGTTACCTGCGTATCCTCTGTGATCTTTGTTGCATCCAGAAATGCATAAACCTTTTGCGTGCTCGCAGAAAATGTTTCTGCTACACCTACTGGCATTCTATTCTCAACACCTGTGCATACAACAAACTTTGACACATTAAATAGAGCAGTGGTTTTTTCCTGAGGTTTTGTAGTTGTCTCTGTTACACTTTCCTGTGAAAACGCTATGCCCGAAGTGAGCAACAGCGTAACCACAGTAATTAACATCATAAATTTTTTACTCATAGGTAACCCTCCTTTAATTAGGTTAAAGTGTACCAGAAAATCTGTATAAAGTCTACTGTTCTTTTAAAGTCCTTTCTGTAAATAGATCATTCTTCAAGCCCGTGTTGATTTTTAGCTCTTTTACTATGATCTCTGTCTTGTGATTATCCTGCACATTATCCATAACCATGGACATCGGAAACCATTTACCATCTATCTTTTTTAACTCTGAATTTATAAGTATTTTTAATAACTTACCGGATTTATCGTAGAATTCTATCCTTAATGGGACAAACGTATCATCCTTTACCCATAGTTTCACCATACTGTAAGGGGAATCCCCTGGTTTTGGTTTCAACAACAATTCATACTCTCCATTTTTATAAGACACAACTGTTGCTGTGAAATCCTTTGCAAGACCTTCAGAACTTAGATCTCTATAGCTGAAATCAGAACCCATAAAACTACCATGGGATATGTGCCCTGCTATCCTTCTCACCTTACCAAGCGCTGGCAAATACAACCACATATTATCACTACCGCGCGAAAGAAAACCCGTTCCTTTTATATCAGCAGGTGAAAGAAACTTTATGAGGTGTAAATCAGCTCCCTTAGTGTACATCTTTATTGTTCTCTCGGTGGTTGTGCCATTGCTATCTATCAGTTTCATCTCTGCTATACTAACCTTATCATTCGTTAGTTGTTGATCATCTATCTTTTTTAAAACCTCATCTCCTGTCAGTGGAGTTGTTGCAGCAATCAACAGAGCTATAGCCGGAATTATTAAGAACACACCAAACCTTTTCATAAGCTACCTCCTTATTATAATTCAACGATCTCGATATCTTCTTTACTCATTTTTTTCTTTTTGTAAACAACATTTTTTAGCATCATGGCTGGTATTATACCTGCAAACACAATTAAAGCTGTAATGAAAAACGCATCATCAAATGCATTCATTGTTGCCCACTTATGAAGGTACATACCAAAGGCGCCACTGCTTGCTATTGAGGTATTATAAAAACTTGCACCTTTACTCAGAGCAAAATTGGCTATTTTGTGAAGAAAGCTCTGCGTAATAGGCGATGTTGGCACATAATGTCCGACATAGATGGACATATGAAAATCTGTTCTTGAATCAAGTATAGTGCCAAGCATGGCTATACCAAATGTGCCTCCTGTTTGCATGATAACGTTAAGCATGCCAGACCCAAGGTTGATCTCTTCTGGTTTTAATGAATTTATTGCAGCACTGGATACCGGCGCCATGATAAAACTTATGCCAAATCCTCTTAAGATTAGGCCTATAGCAACAAATGTATAATCAGATAATAAAGAAAGGGATGCGAAATAGTGCAGGGAAAAGGCTGTTAATAGTATACCAAGTATAAGAGGATATTTAGGACCTATTTTATCAACAATTTTACCTGCTATAGGCATACCAATTGTTACCATGATTGCCTGAGGGATCATCAGTATACCTGTCATGGTTGCTGAAAATCCCATGAGGTTCTGAAAGTACAGGGGCATAAGAAAAACTGTCCCGAACAGGGCAATAGATCGCATAATACCCATAATATTAAGAATAACAAAGTTATAGTTTTTAAATATGGACAGATCAATGATGGGTTTATTTACCACAGACTCAGTAATAATAAATAACCAGAAAGAAAAATAAGAAACAGCAAAAAGATTTAATATGTAACCCGAGGACCACCCCTTTTCTTCACCCTTTGTTAAAGCAACCAGCAATGTTCCGAGGAACAAACCAAATGTTAAAAAACCTAAAAAATCAAATTCCTTTAATACACTTGTATCCCCTTTATTGGGTTTCAAAATGCTTAATCCCCAGAAGAAGGCAAGTACACCTATTGGTATGTTGATATAAAAAAGCGCGTGCCAGCTTACGTGATCAAGTAAATAACCTCCAAGCGTTGGTCCTATCGCTGGTGCTGCTGTAACGCCAGCGCCCCATATACCAAGAGCAAGCCCTCTTTCTTCTTTTGGGAACACCTCTGATATCATGGTCATGCCTGTTGGCATTATGTCACCTGCGCCAATTGCCTGAATTAACCTGAAAACAATTAGTGAATCAAGGCTCCAGGATAAGCTACATAAAAACGATCCGATTACAAAAAAAGTTAACTCAAGAAGAAATGCGTTTTTAAGCCCGAGCAGGTTCCTTAACCACACTGCTAATGGCATTAAAATAGCAAATGCAAGCATGTATGCTGTAACAACCCATTCAACCTCTTCTGTGTTAACACCAAAGGCAACCATGAAATGCGGAAGTGCAACATTAACAATGGAGTTATCAAGCACTCCCATGAAACTACCAATCATTACTATGGCAAGAACCCACCACTTGTAAGAGCTGTCTGCTTTGTTATTATTGTTGTTGACTGTATTTTCTAAAGCCATCTAAATTTCCTTATGTGGATCTTGACCTCAACAGACATTCCTGGCCTTAAGGTATATCCCTGTGTATCAATAGCTATTTTAACCGGGACTCGCTGAACAATTTTAATAAACGTACCGGATGGATTTTCTGCAGGTATTACTGAGTATGCACCAACTGTGCCTGATTCTACATGCAGAACAGTCCCTGTGAATTTTACGCCAGGATAGGCATCAACATCAATATCTACCTTTTGTCCGGGTTTAACAGGACCGATATGTGTTTCTTTAACGTTCGCTTCGATCCACACGTCATTGAGATCAACAAGGCCAAATATAGGTTCACCAGGTGCCATATTTTGTCCTATATTTGCATACCTCTGAAACACCCTGCCATTTATAGGACTTTTCAACTCTATTCCCTCAAGCCTGTTGTAAGTGGCACTCAGGATGTTCCTGGCAAGTCCCAGAGTAATCTGTGCGGATTCATATTGAGACTTTAAAACTTCGTATCTTGTTCTTGCATCAAGCAGGTTTTGCTCACTCGTACCACCACGTTTATATATTCTATCCAATCTTTCTTCGTTCTTTTGTGCATCAATCAATTGAGACTTCAGGACTTCCACCTCATTTAAAGCCTTTTGATACTGAATCGCTGCTTCGGATTGGGCTGATTTTAAATCTTTATCAGTTATTATGTTTGATAGTGTGACAACAGCAAGTGTTTCATTCTTTGTAACATTGTCGCCTTCATCAACATTCAATTGTCTGATATACGCTGGCAGAGGAGAACTTATAATTATGAGATGTGCGTTTACCTGAGCATCTTCTGTGTAAACAAAATTTGCCCAGTATCTCCACCAGACCAGACCAAAAATTATACCTGCTAATATAAACAAAGCAGGGACATAAACCCTTGGTTGTGTCCATGCCTTTTTTTTACTCTTACCTGTATGAGTTTTTCCTGTCTCTTCCATATTACGCGTCCTTTCTAATACTTTTTGGATAAATTATATCCATTGCATTTTTGAGACTTAAGTCCTTTGTATGTCTATATGCAATCGCATTCCGTTTCTTTTTTCTAATATTCAAAGAATACCTTTATTTGACGAAGGGGTATCCTCATTACACAAACTTCTCTATTACGCAAACGCATTTTTTGGGGTTAATACGATGCAGTTCCCATGAGCCTTTCAAGTTCAGCTATTGCAAGAAGATAATTGTACTTTGCCTTTATGTAGTTCATCTGTGCCTCCTTAAGCCCAAGGTTTGCATTCAATACATCCAGGTT
>JBMFUY010000170.1:0-4639 GCA_049966275.1 bacterium | reverse complement strand
AGCCCTGCATCCGCTCCATATCGTATCCAGCCATCCTGTGAACCATGCATGGCTTTAAGCGTTGAAAGACCTTCTGTACCAAAATAACCAAGTGCTCTGCCAGCATATATTCTCGTTCCCCAATCCCCCTTTTCTGCTATCCTATCTACATCCTTATATCCGCTCATATCCCCTGCTTTTGCAAGTGCAATAGCGGACAATATCTTGACACCATTACTATTTGATGTTTTGAGTATTTTGATCAGGTACTCCTTTGCTTTATTGTCTCCTTGTTTTGCAAGTATGCCTGCTGCAGCTATCATCACAGAACTGTTATTGGTATTATCCATGATGCGTTTTAATGTATTTTTATACTCCATATTACTTCTATTAAACCCTGCTGCAACGTTTGGATTACTGCTAACATGAGAAAGGTTTTCCTGTGTTGATTGTTTAAAGTTTAAGTATGGCTTTGGTGCTTTCAGGGTTTGCTCAAATGTCCTTATCTGCTGTCCATTTATACTACTGACAGATTTTTCGTGCCTTGAAGGTTTGGCTGATACAATTATAACAATTAAAATAAGGGCTATGGCAGAAAGCCATAGCCATAATGCTTTGTTAAATTTCATCCTGTTTAATCATCATTGCATTCAACTGGTGGTGTATCCTGCTTGAAGCACTTTTTGAGCGTATCATATCCATAAAATGCAAATCCATCAGTTGTCTTTCCGTATACAACAAATACGCGTCCACCAGGACCAAAGTAACTTGTAACATCACTTCGATTGAACTTCAGCAGTGCTGAGTTAGTGTCTGTAAAAAATTGTATGCTTGTAGCAGGCGCTCCATTTGCCCAGGCCTGGCTAAGCGTTGTTATATCATAACCTTCTGGAAACTGCACCAGAGCCGAAAATACGCCTGTGTTTTGCATCCATGCACGTGGTACTATCTTTGTCTCTGCAAGTGCTATATACCCAGTTGCTGGCAGAAGCTGAGATATATTAGGTGTGCCATAGAGGTTGGGATCAGTTTGAAAACATGAAGCAATAACACTGGTTTGATTATCAGATGTTCTTTGTGTCAAAGCATTAAGGGTTGTTTCATAGGTAAATGATAAAAGACTACCGTTAAATCCCTGCGTCATTTTTTCTATGGGTGCACCTGTCACAAGCAATGGTTGTTGTAGATATATTACAAATGCATATTGTGTATTAGGTGCAAGTAGTGAAGAGGGGGAGAATACATAATGGTATACAAAATTTACAGGATCCCACCATTGTGTTGTATTTGCTACAATAGGTGTGCCATTATAGATCCCAAGAGTGGTTGTTGTGGGAATAAACGCGGCTGCTACATAAGAAAGTTGCCCCTGTGTCTCAATCTCGGGTTGGAACCCAGCAGAGACCAATGGTGGGCTTGTAGGGTTAATGCATGTAATGTTTGATGGTTGCATATTAGCTCCTACTATCGTCGGAGGTGAGCATGCTGGGGTATATACTCCTGCGCAGCCCTGACGTACCATGAATACCCTTCCTGCGTAGCCTATGGTTGCAACCACATTGCCACCACTGTCTACTACCCTGATCGAATCAGTAGTATCATTCTTTGCCTGAGTTGCTCCTGTGCTTGTTCCCCAAATCCTTATAGTGTTCAATGTTTTGGGAATATTTTCTGGAAACACTGATATGTTAAATGTTTCATATGATGTACCTAATCCTGTCCATGTAACAGGAAGTGAGGCAAGCTCAAAAGGAGTAGCTGGTGTCCATTCCATGTAAGCATTTTTAATTACTAAAGCCGTTTCACCCGGATAGTCTTCTATATTGTAATATCCTGGTGAACTTATGCCTCCAATGGGTGAAGGGACCCATACCTGAAGGTGACCACCGAGAGGTACTGATTGTAAAAAGGAATGAATCTGAAGCGTATCCCCCTGATTTAATACACCATGCCATGATTCACCATTAGTAGAAACTATTGTGTCTTTCATACTTGTAAATGTCCACCATAATGACTCACTATTAGTGCCTATAAATATAAGGTTAAGAGGAGGTATAGAAAAGGTGCATCCCTGAAATGTACATGGCCCCTGTCCCATTGCCAGGAAACCGAGCATGAGAGCTAAGCCAATAACATAATATTTTTTCTTCATATACTTGTCCTCCCTTTATTTAGTCGCAATCCTGTTCAGGATTGTCCTGCACCATGCATCTTTGAATGGTGTCATAACCTATAAATACATTGCCATCAGATGTCCTGCCATATACAACAAATAACACACCATTGGGTCCGAAATACTGTACTATATCAGAACGATTGAATTTGCATATCATACTATTACTATCTTCTGTACCTTGAAAGTTTATCATTGTTGCAGGCGCTCCATTAGCCCATACCTGTGTAACAGAGGTTATGGCAAAGCCTGATGGGAATGAAACAAATGCTGTAAATGTGCCTGTATTTTGCATCATTACCCTCGGCACAATCTTTACACTTGCAGGTATCTCCTGAACTATAGGTTGTGTAAATAATTGTCCTAATTGTATACTTACCCCGGGGTCATTGCCTGTGCAAAAGTAATACGGCCATACCACTACTCCTGATGGTGTAGAATGGCATTGTAACATTGATAGATCTAAATCAAACGCTCCTGTATAATCTGTTACTGTAGTTGCACCCATACCCTGAGTAAGCATCTGAGGTGGTCCACCATATCTTGAAAACGGAGCTGAGGTTGCAACTGCGTATACATAACATGTGTTTGGGTATAACGGACTTGTTGGATAGAATGTGTATGTCCAATATCCTGTAACCGCATCTTGCGTAGCGGTAATCCTTCCTTTTAGAGGTTCTCCGTTGTAGCAATTTGACGTTGTTGTTGTAGGTATAAGTAATGCAGCCATGTATGCAAGAGGTTTATCGGTTGTTATTTGAGGCTGAAAACCGGTAGTAGAAACACCATGTGTGGGTGAATATAAACTGCTTGACATATTTGTGCTCACTATGCCAGGCTGTGGTGAGTTATCGCCCTTTCTAATTATAAGAGTTCTACCTTCTGGATCCATCTTATTTACAACATTGCCCGAACTATCCACCGTTCGTATAGGCGGGACTCCAACAGCATACGCACCGGCAAGCTGAATATGATACAATGTCCCATCTCCACCCGGCAAACCCGTGGGAATTACGATATTATATATTGGAAACTCTGTTCCAAGATTGCTCCATGAAACAGTCATCTGTCTTATCTGAAGAATAGATGTAGTTGGTTGGATGTTTAAATAATAGTCCCTTATCAGTGCCGCTGTTTGTGCAGGGTACTGATCTGCATTATAGTAACCGATATTTGGTAGTCCCTCTGCGCCTGCGTGTGGACAATACACCTGAAGGTGCCCACCATTTGTAAGCTCCGGCAGGTCAGAATATATTGATAAAGTACTACCAGGATTTATTGCACCATGCCAGCTATCTCCAAATCTCAATGTTAGTGACGTGTCAGCCATATCAAAATAATCGTAGAATGTAGACTCAGTATTTACCCCAATAAATATAGGACTGGGGAAAGGTGGTAATGAAATTGAACACGAAAACATAAAGAGCAAAAAGAAAAATACACCTAAAATTATTGGTATTCTGGTAATACGTTTTAAATCTTTTTGTGGACGCATAAACATAACCTCCTTTCTAAGAATTATTCTACTCTTATATTTCCTCCTGTCAATCCCTAAAATTAGGGGGGTGTGAAGGATGAGTAAGCTAACCTGTTGAAATTCCGTGATCTTTACACCCTAAGATTGGGGGGTAATCTGGTCTTAAGAAGTTTAACAATCGCCTGACTCCTGCTTGTGACCCCAAGAAAATGATATACGCGACTCAGATGTTCCCTGATCGTAAAAAAAGAAAGGTTTAAATGTTGTGCAATTTCCTTATCACTTAATCCATCAGCCAATAAAAGTGCTACATTCTTATCTACGGATGATAACCTTAACCTTGAATTATTATTGCGCAACCGCTCTAATATATTACCCATCATACGCCTTGGTGCCCAGATCTGACCTTCATATACATTCCTTATAGCTTTGAGCAATTCCTTCCCGCCTGTCTGTGTCAGCACATATCCGTTTGCCCCTTCTGAAAGTGCCTGAATTATTTCTTCGTCACTGGCTTGCTCTGAACATACAAGCAATACCCTGGTCATTGTAAATTTATCCCTGATAAAAGAAAGAAAAATTGTTCTTACAGCAGATGGTATTTCGAGTGAGAGAATAACGACATGGGGCTTCATTCTCTCTATAATTTTAATTGTTTCTACCCAATTCTGTGCTGCCTCCTTCACATTAATATCTTTAGCCCTTTTAAGTAAGCTACTGATCCCATTTTGATATAGTTTTTGCGGAATAATAATAAGAACTTTAAGCCTTTTATGAGAATACCTTTTGGGCTTGTCCCGAATATTGGAGGACTTTGACTGATATTTTCCGCTTTGTTTTTTATCAATCTGTTGCTTCATCGATGTATCCGCCTTTTTATTAACACCATTTAAAAAAGATTTCAACTAATATCTGTCCGGTTGTCATTTAAACTTAACCCAAAAAATGCGTTTGCGAAATAGGGAAGTTTGTGTAATGAGTGATAACCCCGCGTCAAATATAGGTATTCT
>JBMFUY010000169.1:0-4651 GCA_049966275.1 bacterium | reverse complement strand
CATTAAAAGACGAAATCTCTGGCAACTCCATAAATATCCTTATCAATAAAAAACCGCACTAATTGGGAAACTCAGGAAAAATATTCTCCTTTTAAAAGGCAGATATTTAATTCTTTGATTCAATAATGCTCTGATATATCTCTTTGGTTTTGTCAGATGGTTTTATGTCAAGCGTCCGAGACAGGATCTCCTCACAGCGTTTGTACAGTGCAACAGCTTCGCCAGTGCGTCCGTGTAATTTATACAATAGCATCAGACGTTGGTAGAAAAGCTCTGCCTGATTGTCAATCTCCAGTCCCTTCTTGTATGTCAGGATCGCCTGAGCGGTATTCCCAATCCGTTCATAATAAGCACCGAGCATTTCAATAAAATGTAAAAATTTATCATGCAGCATGCTTCTGAATCCTATAGCCCATGATGGTATGGAGTCCTGTGAGAAAAAATCTCCTCTGTATATGTTAAATATACGTCGTTCCATCGCTCTTATCTCTTCCTGTTTGTCGGAGGATGGCGTTGTGGATCTACCAGTACCGGTCATAAGTGAATCAGTGCTGTTTAAAAGATATTCATAAGCCGCAACATCTACCCAGCACATCTTAGGATTTAGCATAAGCCTGCCTGCCTCTGATATTACAGCATCGTTTGAGCCGAGAAGCTTTCTAAGCCTGTGGATGGTCGTATCCAGTGTTTGGTGTGCATAATCGCCCGGAGCATCAGGCCATAACACTCCGCTGATATGATCAAGCTCAACTGGTTTATCATGATTGATGATAAGGAACTGCAGCAGCTCAATGGGTTTGAGCTGGGCTTTTCTGGATAACACAATCGGAGCGTCATCGTGAAGGATCTTAAAACTGCCGAGCGTATAGATTTTGATTGCCCATGGCCAGTTCTCGTATGTATACGGAGGGGTATCTGGGAAAAGTTCAAGCCTGCGTATCAAATGTTGTACATACTTAACCTCAATATTGCTCTCCAATGCCTTGAGGCACAAATATCTCATCTTTCGCCCCCATGCAAAATAAACATTAACCAGTCCGTATTGCCTACCCAGCACCATAAGTTTCTTCAGCATTCTGAGGCCTTTTTTTTCTGTCTTTGCCGCATGCTTATGCCCTTCATCCAGAAACCAGTAAGCCCTAATATAGTAAGATGTAAATTCAAGGGATTTGCTTTTCATTGCTCTGGCAATTCTTAACCCATGTTTGTAATGTTTTTCAGCTTCTTTATACGCACCCTGGTCATAGAGTACCTGTGCCAATGCAAGCCTGCATAAGCCCTGTGCAAAAGGGATATGTGCCTTTATGGACAATTCAAGGCTTTGACCAATCTTTTCAATGGCAAGTGATGCATTCCCCTGCAAATAATCAAGCCATCCGACTAAAGTATCATACTGGATTACATGAAGGGCGTTGGACCTGTTTACCATAGGCTCCATCATTTTTAAAAACGTTTCTGTCCTTTTGAGATCATCAATAGCAAAAAAAAGATAGACAGCTTGAACAATAATCATGTGATCAAGAAAATGAACTCCACTTTTGTTTGCTATATTCAGCCCTTCTGAAACAAGATCAAGGCACTCCTGTTTGGAAATAATCTGTCTGGCATAGCTAGCACTGTACATTTTTTGCATGAGCAGTATTTTTATGGTAGTAAAAGGAGATATTTTCTTTATCAATCCTTCAAATACACCTCGTTTGGACAGATTCCCTGTCCATGAAAAGTAATGTGATAAGGAAAACAGATAATATATTCGTTGATCAAAGTTCTTTATGTATTTTAAAATTGATAATGTGTGATCTGCCCATACCCTAATTTTAGGATGGGCGGGATTATAATGTGTTAAGGCAAAAACCAATATGCCTAATACCCTTGCTTCGAGCTCTCTGGAGGGGAATTCTGGATATTGATGCATGATCTTTTCCATGATGGTAATCCACTTTTTTAAAGGAATAAAATTGCCATACTCATAAATAAACGTTTCAACAATCCCGCACCATGCCAGATATACGCCATCAGATAAAAGAGCCTTCTTATGTTTTGTGCCAGAAAGGTTATACTCATCACTTAAAAACTTCTTAAATGACTTTTCAAAATATGCCCTGCCTTCGACAGGATTAAACACTGCTCGTGCCTCGCCAAGCCAGTATAAAAGCCATGGTTCCCCATGTAATATATCCTCAGGCATGCCTTTTATCCATGACTCAAGAACCCTGTTTCTTCCCTGTGCTATCAATGCCTGCGCATGCTCTATAACAATCTCCTGAATATCTTTAACACTCCCAGCCTTTTTATAAAGTTCTACAGCATCTTCAATCTTACCATTCTTACGGAGAATTATTGCTGCATGTTTATAGATGTGATGAAGTTCTGCCTCATTGAAATGCGTTTTCGCACGCACCAGCAAAAATTCTCTGAACAGGTCGTGGTATGTGTAGGTGTTATCCTGACGCTTTATGGTAAAATACTGGGACTTCACCAGTTCGTTCAATATGCGCTCTGAATCATCCCTTTTTGTCATCTTGTTTGCCATATCCACTGTCATGGAAGAAAAAAGGCTCGTCTTTAGAAGGAATTCCTTCATCTCAGATGTTAACCGGTCAAAAATTTCAGCGGAAAAATAGTCAAATATTGCCTGATAGTCTTTGAAATCCCTATCAGATATAGCATCTAAACCACCCTTATGCTGCTCAAGCATCAGCACAATCCCGGCTGCCCAGCCGTCTGTCCAATCATGAAGTTTTTTGATTATATCAGGTGTATGATTTTCGCTGGAGCGTAGTCGGATAAGCTCATGGGTTTCTTCAGGCGTAAACTTGATCATCTCATTGTTGATGACCTCCATCATGCTATTTGCTCTAAGTCTCGAAAACGTATCAGGCGGTTCTGTTCTGCTGATCAATATGACATTACCATGTTCAGGCACGGTTATCAAAGCCTCATGCATGATGGTATGAAACAATGGATTGGAATTGACCTCGTGATAATTGTCAAAAACAAGTGCAAACCCCTTTGGTAACATTGTGTATAAATCTTCGAAGTACCTCTTTGCGAAAATAGAAATGTTCTGAAGATATTCCGGCGTTAAGGCAGGCAATCTAACGCATTTTTTCCCATTGATCCCTTTTACAAGTAATTTAAGATAATAGAAGAACGTTGCAAGGTCTATATCAGACCTATCAATATGATACCATGCGTGGGGAAGTCCTTTTGCTGATAAATAACTTGCAATCAGGGTTGTTTTGCCCGAGCCGGGCAAACCAGTAATCCAGATACTTTTCTTGTTGCGAGCCTTATCAAGTACCCGGAACAACCTTTCCCTGAAGACAATATAATTAATTACAGGACTTTGCAGCTTTGCAGGTATATTCGTTTGCAATCTTACGATCCTTTCCGCACTAAAATAATAAAATACCGATGGTTAAGCCATTTGATGCAGAAGCTGTGTTGCCCAGCCCAAAGTAAAACAATCTATAAACTACCACTATACCCATATTATAGCTCTGGGTTAAAACAACCTTTCATAATTCTGTAATTTATCAGAATTCTTTTGATCTGTAAATAACATCATCGGAATCACATTGTTTTTAGTTATTGTAAAAAGCAAGCACAATCTTATAAGGATAAGTTATTATCATAACATAGTTATCGTCAAATTTATCTTAAGATTTTTCCGATCTGTAAGTCTTCTGTAAGTTACCTCATGCTACACAAAAAGCATGCGCAGACAGGACTATACAATAAACATACTTGAGCATCTTGAGCAGGGGATTGCACTCGTGGATCAATCCTTTAAAATTGTTTCCTCAAATAGGAGATTCAAAATACTAATTCAGAAACATTTTGATGCAAACAACCTATTTGATATGTTGGGTGAAAACATCCGCGATATTGGGGACAAAAAGAGAATTATTGTAAAGCTTGAAGGAAAAACAGGCTTGCAATTTTATCTTATCGTAAAGCATGTTGTAATTCGTAGAAACAGATTTTATCTTTTGACACTGCATAAAAAAAGGGTAAGAAAGATTGACCTTTTCAAACTGCTTCAATCGGAATACAAGATTTCCAAAGAACAGTTCAATATAATCACCTACCTTGCCAAAGGATTTACTAATAATGAGATCGCACGGCTTTGTAATCTCAAGCCCTGTAATGTAAAGTATCACCTATCGCATTTATACAATACATTCTATGTTTCCAATCGGACAGAGCTTCTAAACAAGGTTAGAGAGCTTGAAAATGAAGTATTTTGAAATGCCTCAATTCAACATTTTGCAAACTCAAAAAGTCCACAAGTTAAATATTGCTTATATTACAATGTGTTGCAAAATACCATTTAGCCAGTTGGCTAGTTTACATTGGGATAGTTCAGAGGGATAATAAATATCAAAATTTAAAAGGAGGATAAGATGGAAAGGAAAAAAATATTTTTAAAATTCTTGCTCAAAAGGGTTTGGTTACTAACAGTGCTTGTTGCATTACTTGGAATAATAATTGGCGGAACGAGTTGTAACAGTGGAAGCGGTGGGAATAAACCCAGTAGTAACACTACATCATGTACAACCAACTCAGACTGTTTAACTGGCTATGTATGCCAAAATGGCCAATGCGTGATAGGAAACGTTACTCTTTCAACGCCCACTAATCTCAC
>JBMFUY010000168.1:0-4754 GCA_049966275.1 bacterium | reverse complement strand
TAAGTTTATATGCAATCACATTCCGTTTCTTTTTTTCTAATATTCGAAGAATACCTATATTTGACGCGGGGTTTTCACTCATTACACAAACTTCCCTATTTCGCAAACGCATTTTTGGGTTAAACATATCCCACCAACCTCAGATATAAATCTATAAGCATCTTACCATAAAATAAATAAATAACAGCTGAAGCTGATATGAATGGTCCATAGGGTATTGCATACCTCCTTCCTTTACCCATGAATACAATCAACACCACACCAACAATAGAACCGACAAGCGCACTTATGACAATGGTAAATAAGGATGCCTGCCAGCCTAAAAATGCGCCTATCATAGCCATGAGCTTTACATCACCCATACCCATTCCTTCAACCCCGGTAGCAGCCCTGTATATGAATGCAGTCAGGAATAGTATACCAGAACCAGCAAATATACCAATTATGGAATTGATCGGGTTGTTTGTGCTGATAAAAAAACTTGATACAAAACCGATTACAATGCCAGGGTAAGAAATTGCATTGGGTATGATCCTGTGATCAAGATCTATAAAGGTAATGGCTATGAGACCTGCACCCAATATAAAAAATACAACTGTATCAATGCTCATACCGTACCTTATGTATAAACACGTAAACAACACAGCAGTTGTCAATTCAACAATTGGATATCTTATAGGAATTTTATTCTTACAGTATCTACATCTACCCTTAAGGATCAGGTAACTTATGACAGGTATATTATCAAAAGGCTTTATAGCATTACCACAGTATGGACAATGTGATCCGGGATGTATAATGGATTCATGCCTTGGTAACCTGTAGATTACTACATTTAGAAAACTGCCTATAATAAGTCCAAAGAGAGATACAAACACATAAATGATAAGAGCCATTTATTTAACCCTGAAATCCGTTTTCATGTTTACACCCTATTACCACGAACCTGTTATGCAGATGCTTCTGGAGCTTGTTTCTGATGTTGCATCAAAATCTTTTTAAAGGCGTCTACAATATACCTTTGTTGTTCAAATGTTAATTCCGGATACATGGGAAGACTGAGAACCTCTTTAGCCACACGTTCAGCTTGCTTAAGACTTCCTTGTTTATAACCTAAATATTTAAAAACAGGCTGGAGATGTAAAGGAATAGGATAATAAACCTCTGTGCCTATTCCAGCATCTTTAAGTGCTTCTCTAACCCTGTTTCTATGGCTGATCCGGATTGTGTATTGGTGAAATATGTGTGTGAGGTCCTCTGGCACATCTGGCAGTTTGATCTTTTCTTCAAGTTTTGCCTCAGTAAACAATTCATTGTATCGTTTTGCAATCTCCATCCTTGCATGGTTCCATTGCTCTATGTGATTGAGCTTTACAGACAGTACAACAGCCTGAATGGCATCAAGCCTGCTGTTTATACCAGGATACTTATGTATGTACCGTTTATATGAGCCGTGTAACCTTAAAGCCATCAGCATAGAGGCAAGCCTTTTATTGTTTGTTACAACCATTCCACCATCGCCTGCACCACCGAGGTTTTTTGTTGGATAGAAAGAAAAACAACCAATGTCTCCTATAGTACCTGCCCTTTTATATTGTCCTCTGTATACACATCTTGCACCAAAGGCTTGAGCAGCATCCTCTACAACGTATAGCCCGTATTTATTAGCAAGGTTCATAATACCATGCATATCAGCACTTCTCCCATATAGATGCACAGGCAGTATTGCCTTTACCCCTTTATACCTTTTTAATGCCTGTTCTATTGCTGGTACTGAAATATTAAATGTTTCTGGATCTATATCCACAAACAGTGGAATCGCACCGAGCCTTGTTATTGCAGATGCTGTGGAAAAAAATGTAAATGGTGTTGTTATAACTTTATCTCCCTGTTTTATGCCAATAGCCAGCAGAGCCAGAAGCAATGCATCAGAGCCTGATGCAACCCCGATAGCATGCTTTACCTCAAGGTATGCACTGCATGCATCTTCAAATTCCTTAACGAATTTGCCCATTACAAATTGTTGTGTTTCAAAGACCTGTTTCAGTCTGTTAAAGATTTCATCGTTCAATTTACTGTAATGTTCTGAAAGATCCAATTGTTTAATCATTTTATTGTTCCTTTTTTATATTTCTTAACCACAATTCAAGTGTTAAAAACAACCACAACTTTAAGCCATGATCACGAGCCATACTTTGATGTTCATCAAATATACGTTTAACCTCTTTAGGGTTGAGATAATTGTTTATCTTTGGGGTACCTGAAATAATGTATTCTTCAAGGTATGACTTCAATTTTGTTCTGAACCAAGTGCCCAGAGGAACACCAAACCCCATCTTACCTCTATGCATTATCTTTTGTGGTAAAATATCTTTAAATGTTTGTTTTAAATTGTATTTTGTTGTTAAGAACCTTAATTTAAGGCGATCCGGTATGGTAAACACATACTCAACAAGCTCTCTGTCAAGGAATGGGGACCTTCCTTCAAGGCTATTTGCCATTGTCATTCTATCCATCTTTACAAGAAGGTCATCAGGCAGGTATGTTTTAAAATTAAGATAGAGTAGTTTTGTTAACAAAGGTACCCCTTCCAATCCTCTTATGTGTTGGGCAAAATAGTTATACACATCTTCTTTGTAGTAATCCCTGTTTTTTTCTGAGGAAAACACAGATGGATTGATCAAACCTGATACATCATCAACCCTTACATAAGAGATCCAGTTCAGGTATCGCTCTAAAAGTGGCATATTTAGTGCAGATAGCAAACGCTTACCCCTTGATATTACACTTCTTTCATAATGGGGTGCTGGTATTAAATTAGATAGACCAGCAAGTATGCTGCGCACGCCTGAAGGGATCTTTTCAGACAGGTTTGCTGCAATAAATCTTGTATAACCTGCAAACAACTCATCACCGCCATCACCATTCAAAGCAACGGTAACATGCTGTCTTGTGAGGTTTGATACTATGTATGTTGGTATTGCTGAAGCATCTCCAAATGGCTCATCGTAGTGATAAAGGATCCTGTCTATAAGCTCTATGGTGGAAGGCGTAACAACAAAAACATGGTGATCTGTTTTGAATTTTTTTGCAACAATATTGGCATAGGCTGTTTCATCATATCGTGCATCCTCTGAAAAACCAATGGAGAACGTTTTTACAGCACTATCCATGAGCCTGCTCATCAAGCCTGTTACAATACTTGAATCAATACCACCACTTAAAAAAGCCCCAAGAGGAACATCTGCTATGAGCCTCTTTTTAACAGCCTCTGTTAGTTTAAACCTGAGCAATGGATCGTTTCTGGTATATTCATAATTCGGCCTGACATTGTTAACTATATATTCCTTTAATGACCAATACTCTTTTGTCTTCTGATTACCATCCGCGTTGTAAACAGTGTATGTTGCAGGAAGGAGTTGATTTATATCCTTATAAAAGGTTTGAGGGGTTTTTGAGTATCCATAAACCAGAAAGAATGGCAGGTTTTCTTCATTTATCACTATGTTCTCGTCCTGAAGTAACGGTAATATCGCCTTTATTTCAGACGCAAAGATAAGCTTTTTAGCATCATAGTAATAGTACAGAGGCTTTTTACCAACCCTGTCACGCGCAAGGATAATGGTGTGATTCCTTTGATCGTAGATAGCAATTGCAAACATTCCATCGAGCAGTGCTATTGCATCCTCTCCATACTCTTCATAAAGATGCACTATAACCTCTGTATCTGAATTTGAAACGAATCTGTGATGTCCTTTTAATTGGTCCTTTAGCTTCATGAAATTATAGATCTCTCCGTTAAATATAACCCATACATCCTTATTTTCGTTGGATAATGGTTGATTGGCAGAAGAAGACAGGTCTATGATCGCAAGTCTTCTATGTCCGAGCCCAACGCATGGCAGACTTTTATTGTCTATGTATAAACCGGATGCATCCGGTCCCCTATGAGCAAGCCTTTCTGTAGCTTGCCTGAGCAAAGCTTCATCCACCTTTTTCCCATCAAAATATGCTATTCCTACAATACCGCACACAGTTATATCCTTCCTAACAAATAATATCCCAACAGCTTAAAATATTCCATCATTGTGAATCGTGCTTCCCTTATCCTGTACTGTATACTGCAACCATTATCACATGGTTTATGAGAAGCACAATTGTATATCTTTACACCAGTACCATTAAATATCTTTTTAGCAACAAGATACGCTCTTAGCTGGTGATAGGGAGAGGTAACAATTATAATGGATCTGAAAGCATGCTTTAAGACTATGGGCTTTGAAAATAAAAAATTTTCATAGGTTGTCCTTGCATTGGGCTCTATAATTATTGCCTTTGTAGGTATACTAAAACGCATAGCTATTTTTGCAAGAAATTGAGCACTATCCCCACCATACCCATAACCTGAGAAGATTATGTATGGTGCATAACCCTCCTTATAAAGGGTTATAGCCTTTTTTGTGCGTAAAAAATAAGGCTCTGCATCGCCGCTGAGTACTATGATTGTATCTGCATGATGTGGTACATCACCTAAATATAATTTCTCCTCCAAAAGTGGATATACTGCGATCAGTACAGCAAAGATAAGTATTATTGAAATAGATATATAAATGATCAAGCGTTTCATTCCAGCATATATACAGTAAACTCTGACTTACGTCTACAAAAACAGGTTATCCCAAAAAATGCGTTTGCGAAATAGGGAAGTTTGTGCAATGAGTGATAACCCCGCGTCAAATATAGGTATTCTTCGA
>JBMFUY010000167.1:0-4792 GCA_049966275.1 bacterium | reverse complement strand
ATATTCGAAGAATACCTATATTTGACGCAGGCTTTTCACTCATTACACAAACTTCCCTATTTCGCAAACGCATTTTTCGGGTTAAGTTTTACTATAATAGGTTCACCAGCTTTGGGTGCCCATACGTCCTCTGGTTCGTTCATGATCTCTCTTATCGCTGATTCTTCGCTTGCTATAACCACAACATCGTCCTTTCTTCCGACGATCAACGGCCTTAATTTTATTCTGTCGTTGAGACCAAGGATACCATTTTCAAATCCCATCAGGATCGCAAATGGACCATTCAGCGCGGCATTGGCATATGTTACCCTCAGTGCGGTGTAATAATCTTTTTTCAACGGTTCCATATCCTGAATATCTTTCCAGAATGGTGGAGCAAGTACAGAAGCTGCTGCGGAAAGTGAGAGTCCCTTTTTACGGATTAATAGATCCAGCAGATATGCTACAACCTCTGTGTCTGTTAACAGGGTACACTTATATCCGAACATCTCTACGTATCGTCTGTTCGTGCCGTATGAAGATATTTCACCATTATGCACTATTGACCAGTCAAGTATTGTAAAAGGATGTGCCCCTCCCCACCAGCCCGGGGTGTTGGTTGGGAACCTTGTATGACCAAGTAAAAGGTAACCTGAATAATTGTCCACTTTAAAGAATTCAGCGATCTCATCTGGATGACCAACACCTTTAAATACAGCAAGATTTTTACCACTTGAAACTACATAGGCATTATCTATTTGTTCATTGATCACCATCACCACGTTTACAATAAGATCGTCTATTTCATCACTGTTTTCTGGATTAATGTAATCCGGTGGACTAACAAAATACCTCCAGAACTCCGGTGGATTGGTAATTGAATGGATCCTTTTTACAGGAACCGGTTCTGAATGAACAAGTTTCAATTTATTTTTTAATAATGTCTCTACTGGTTCTTTAGCGGATAGATCATTGTACATTACATGTATGCCAAAATAATTTTTTAAATCCGGGTATGCTCCGTAAATAGCATACCCACTACCAAGTCCATTCCCTCTATCCTTCATTGTACATAGAGACGTTACAACCATATTCCCGGAAATGGCTTTGCCATTTCTGTCTATAATTCCAACCAGACCACAGCCACCAAACTCCTTATCAAAATGTGTTGAATGTTTTATGCCCATACGTTTATCCTGGTTTTGTTAACATTTCATCTCTGAATGCTTTTGGAAGGTCTAAAAAGCCAAAGTCATCAGCCAGAAGCCTATCCCTGATTCCACTTACATCGAGTTTTGCCCTGATAATACTGTTGTATATGCCTATCCTTGTTATATAATTCATTGATAGAATACCTACCAATTTACCATCTTTTAAAACCGCCTTTTTATATATATCCCCATTTTCTTTTATAATTTCCTCGTAGCCTGCATTCTTATCCACATCTATTACATTACCAATAGAAACAGTGCTTTTACCAAAAAATTGAAATGCATTCTGGGATAATGAACCAGGGTATACCCTTTTTATTCCAGCCATGTTGTATCCAGCGATCTTTCCCTGCATTGTTGCAACAGGTATTATGGGTATGACATCCGCTCTTTTTCTTAAAAAATCTTCTGCTTCAGCCACATCGCCAGCAGCGAATATACCCTCTATATTTGTTTGCATGTTGTTATCCACCATTATTCCTCTATTTATCTTTATCCCTGAACCTTCAAGGAAGCCTACATTGGGACGCACACCTATGCTTAAAACAACGGTATTGCATGTTAATCTTTCACCATTCTTAAGTTTTACACCTGTTATTTTACCTTTTACTCGTGTTACTGTGTCTACAGTTGTGCCTGTTATAATCTTTAATCCATTCTCTTTAAGCCATGTTTGAACTCTGGTTGCAGTGATTTGATCAAGTGCTTTAACAAGTATATAATCTGCAAGCTCCACTACAGTTACATCAACACCCATGTGTTTTAAACCCTCTGCACACTGCAGTCCTATCAGTCCACCACCTATAACCACTGCCTTTGGTTCTTCCTGCCTTTTTACCCAATCCCTTAGCATCTTTGCATCATCCCATGTTGTAAAAGTAAACATGCCTTTACCTTTTGCACCTTCAATTGGAGGTGTTATTGGAACACCACCACTGCTGATCAGGAGTTTGTCAAAATAAACCCTTTGATTGTTATCCAAAAGAACACTGTGATCCTCTGGGTTGATCTGTAATACTGCATTGCCAAGTATTGTTTTAATACTATTTTTTGTATAGAAATCGCTATCTCTGTAATACATCTGTGCATCGCCAATGATGCCATCCATGTATTCATGAATAGCTGCACGAGCATAAACATGATAGGGTTCTTTTGATATTACAGTGATCTCACCCTCTTTATCTATTTTACGTATAGCCTCTATGGCAAAAACACTCGCGTAAGAATTCCCTATTATAACGTATTTTTTCTGTTCCATACCTTTACCCTCTATCTTCAAATACAAGAGCACGGTTTGGGCAAACAGCCACACATGCTGGAATATCCCTTTCCGGACAAAGATCACACTTATTCGCAACAGGTCTATCATTTTTAACAAACTGACTTATTGCGCCATAAGGGCATGCCATAATACACATCCAGCAACCAAGGCATTTATCCTGATTCAACTCAATCACGCCTGTCTTTTCGTTTCTCGTAAGGGTTCCATTTTTACACGCTTCAACGCATTCGGCTTCAGCACAGTGTCTGCACATGATAGATATGGACAAAGGGGATCTGTATTCAACCTTTGTTCTTGGTATGGGTCTTGGTTTTTCAATAAGATATGCCTTTAACGGGTCCTTTGTTTTGGAGTGCTCTGTCATGCATGCAACTTCGCATAGATTACATGCCACACACCACTGTTCTCTTGGATATACAACCTTCATATCATCCTCTCACATCCCTGCCTGTTTTATACCAAGTGTTTTAAGCTCTACCTCAGACAGTCCAATACCTCTAAGCCTATCTCTATTACCTTTTAAACTCTCTATAGAATTAATACCCATGAGTCCGAGCATTTCTTTGATCTCGTTTGACCATGCCCTTATAAGATTTACCAGTCTTTCTGCAGCTATTTCTGGATTAACCCGTTTTGAAAGCTCAGGATCATTTGTGGTAATACCCCATGCACATCTTCCTCTGTGGCACTGTTGACACAATGTGCAACCAACGGCCATCAGTGCAGATGTTGCTATGTATACAGCATCAGCACCAAGAGCAATAGCCTTTACAATATCACTACTGTTTCTGAACCCTCCTGCTGCTATTAAAGATACCTCATGTCGTATACCTTCTTCACGCAGACGTTCATCCACAGAAGCTATGGCAACCTCTGTTGGTATGCCGACATTATCTCTTATCACCTTTGGAGCAGCACCTGTGCCGCCTCTAAATCCATCTATTGCAATAATGTCTGCACCTGCCCTTGCAATGCCGCTTGCAATAGCAGCAACATTGTGCACTGCTGCAATCTTAACAGAAATAGGTTTTTCATATCTTGTGGCTTCCTTCAAAGCATAAATAAGTTGTCTGAGATCCTCGATGGAGTAGATATCATGATGAGGTGCAGGGGAGATCGCATCAGTACCAACAGGGATCATCCTTGTTTCTGATATCCCTTCTAAGACCTTTTCACCGGGTAGGTGCCCACCGATACCAGGCTTTGCACCCTGACCAATCTTGATCTCAACAGCAGCTCCTGCATTAAGATATTCCGAACTCACTCCGAATCTACCAGAGGCGCATTGAACTATTGTATGTTTCCCATATTCATACAGGGCTTTTGGAAGTCCACCCTCTCCAGTATTCCAGTAAATGCCGAGCTCTTTTGCTGCCATGGCAACGGATTGGCATACATTGTAGTTTATGGAGCCATAGGACATAGCAGAAAACATGATTGGTGTCTCAAGTACAAGCTGAGGTGGAAGTTTTGTTGTCAATGCTCCGTTTTTATCAACCTCAACCTTATCAGGTTTTCTGCCAAGAAATGTCTTTAATTCCATTGGCTCTCTTAAAGGATCAATGGATGGGTTTGTAACCTGACAGGCATCTATAACCATATGTTCCCAGTAGTTGGTGAAAGGTTTATCATTTCCCATACCAGTGATTATTATCCCGCCTGTTCCTGCCTGCTTGTAAAGGTCTTTGATATTGTAGTCTTTCCAGTTTGCGTTTAGTCTGAAAGTATCAGGATTCTTAACGATCCTTATACAATCAGTAGGACAGAACGTTGCACATCTCATACATCCTACACAGTTGTAGTCAAGACTGTATATTATATCCCTGTCTGCGTCGTAAAAGTTTGCACCGTATGAGCACTGAGTAACGCAGGCTTTGCATCTTATACATTTGTTTAAATCTCTCTGTACTACATAATCAAAATAATGGTTGTAGGGGTTCTCATAAAGCATGCTGTTAAGCCTCCATTTTATCTAACCATACTCTCATTTTACTAAGATCCATTAACTTATAAAGTAAGGTATTTAATATTTTTACCTTATTTTATAAGGTAAAAGTAATAATTAAATTTAGGTTTGTCAAGAAATTTTGAAATTAATACTGTGACATGATGTTTGTCATTATTAACCCCAAAAATACAATAAGGAAATTTTTTCATTCACTCGGGGTACCCATGCAGAGCATGGGTCGTGCAAGCCCCCTGTAACCCCCCTGCCCCCCTTTTAGCAAAGGGGGGCAGGGGGGGTACAGGTGGATCGCACGACCCATGCTCTGCATGGGTACCCCGAGTGAATGAAAAAATTTCCTTATTGTATTTTTGG
>JBMFUY010000166.1:0-4813 GCA_049966275.1 bacterium | reverse complement strand
TGGATCGTGCGACCCATGCTCTGCATGGGTACCCCGAACGAATGAGCAAACTTTCCTATTGCATTTTTCGGGTTAATCAAATGCCCTTATACCTGTAATATACTCTCCAAGTATAAGTGTATGGATATTGTTTGTACCCTCGTACGTATACACACTCTCAAGATTAGCCATGTGTCTCATGCATTGATAATCATCTATAATGCCATTTGCACCAAGTATATCCCTGCATTCACGAGCTATGTTTAATGCAATCCTAACATTGTTCATCTTGGCAAGTGAAACATGATAGTGTTTTAATTTACCAGCATCAAGCATGGTCCCCATACGCCATGCAAGAAGTTGAGCCTTTGTGATCTCTGATAACATCCAGACAAGTTTCTCCTGAATAAGCTGGTAGCCGGCAATGGGTTTTGAAAATTGTACGCGTTCTTTTGCATAATTCAGAGCTTCTTCATAACAAGCCATTGCAGCACCAATAGCCCCCCAGGCTATGCTATACCTTGCATGCATCAGGCATATCAATGGAGATTTAAGTCCATCAGATTTTGGCAAAACATGATCCTCTGGAATCCTGCATTCATCAAAATTAAGCTCTGAAGTTATGGATGCCCTCATTGATAACTTACCGTGAATATCCCTTGCTGTAAAACCTGGCATACCCTTTTCTACAATAAAACCTTTTATACTTTTAGGATCATCTTTTTTTGTTTTTGCCCATACAACTGCAACATCTGCAATGGAACCATTGGTGATCCACATCTTTGTACCATTTAAGATATAGTGTCCATTATCCTTTATTGCTATTGTATGCATACCTGCAGGGTTGGACCCAAAGTCCGGTTCTGTAAGTCCAAAGCAACCTATCTTATTACCATTTGCAAGTTGTGGTAACCAGAACCTTTTTTGTTCCTCACTCCCGAATTGGTAAATTGCTGTCATGGCAAGTGAGCTATGCACAGATGCAAAGCTTCTCAAACCAGAATCACCTCTTTCAAGCTCCTGCATCATCAATCCATATGATACGCTGCTTACTTTATTACAACCATAACCATCAATGCTTGCACCAAAAACACCAAGCCCTGCAAGTCCTGGTACGATTTCTAAGGGGAATACCCCATCTCTATAGGCTTGTTTTATCCTTGGCATGAACTTACGGTCAACAAAATCCCGCACACTCTGTCTTATCAGTTTCTCTTCAGTGGTTAAGAGATCATCAAGCAGATAAAAATCTACTCCCTTAAACTGGTTGATACTCATTTAGCCTCCATTTACAGTATCTCTACCAGACAGATGATCAGCATTATTAAACCAATTGTTCCTTTAAACAATGTTCCCTTTAGCCTTCCTATTGCAGAGACCCAGCCTTTATGCACAGCATCCAATGTTTGTTTACTCTCAATTACCGAGACTACGAATGCACCTACAAATGTTCCTAATGCAGCACCAAGGATCGCGCCAATACCCAATAGAAATGGAGCAAACACAATGGAGCCCGCTATCCCACTAATTACTGACACTGTTATAGCCTTTTTAGATACACCAACCTTTGCTGCATCTTTTATTCCAAATAGTATCTCTCCTAATTCTGCTATCAACGTAAGTACTGCAAGCACTGCAACAGTGATCCAGCCAATGTAATGTGCTTTTGTTATTATAACGAATATAAGCACCGCAAGAAAGGATATAAGTGTTCCTGGCACACCAAACACAACAGAAACTATAGATGCTGTCATAACAATAAAAAGTACTATTGTCAGAAATATATGAAACGCTGTCATACTCTCTCCTTTACTTTATTACCCGTATACCCCAGCAACCTTATAATCTGGGTAATGGTTTTCTTTATTACCTTTCTTTCAACAACCATGTCAATCATACCATGTTCAAGTAAAAACTCTGATCTCTGAAAACCTTCTGGCAACTTCTGACCTATTGTATCTGAGATGACCCTTGGCCCTGCAAAACCTATCAAAGCCTTTGGTTCAGCTATGATAATATCTGCTACACTGGCAAAACTTGCAGCCACACCACCTGTTGTGGGATCTGTGAGTAATGCAATATACAGGGTTCTGGTTTTGTTCAATCTGCTGAGCGCAGCATTTGTTTTTGCCATCTGCAATAAAGAAAATATGCCTTCCTGCATCCTTGCACCACCGGATGATGTCACTATAAGCAAATTGGACTGCTCCTCAGTAGCCTTTTCTATAAGCCTTGTAATCTTCTCTCCAACCACAGCCCCCATACTCCCGCCCATAAAATTAAAATCAAAAACCCCGATGTTTACAAATAAATCATTCATTAACCCATACCCAGTAACAACAGCATCCTTTATACCTGTTTGTTTTTGAGACTCCCTTAATTTATCCCTATACCTGACCTTGTCCTTAAAATCCAGGGGATCAACAGACTCGATATCATTCCACAACTCATGAAAACTATTCTCATCCATGAGTATATCGATCCACTCCCTTGCTGATAGCCTGAAATGATAGTTGCACTTTGGACATACCTTAAGATTCTTCTCAATCTCTTTTTTATAGATGATCTCACCGCAGTTGTTGCACTTTATCCACAAACCATCTAAACTACTTTTTGTTTTATTGTTAGAACCAAATAACGGCATGCTTATATGTGTATAACCTCATCAAGTTTTAAGATCTTCATGTTTGGTATGTTCTGCTGCTTTAGCTCTTTTGTGATCTGGTTGTAAAATTGCGGTTTTATGTGATACACGTAAACCATAACATCTCTCCCGATCTTTTTAATTTCTTTTCCCAAAAGAGAAGGGGTAAGATGTTTTGAAATAGATGCAAGTTTATTTTTCTCTTCTGGATACGAGCATTCTATAAATATTCCTTTCAAGTTTCTCTTTTTTGCTGCCAGTGACCACAATTTTGCTGTTGGAGCTGTATCAGCACTGAACACAACACTGTCATTCCCGTCATCTATTATAACCCCTGCTGTAGGGACAGTATGATTTACTTTGCATAAGGTAATTTTTAGTTTAGATATCCGAGCTGTTTGCCCATTCTTTATAGCTTTAAGCTTTATTACAGGCTTTTTGTAGTCAGGTAAGGCAGTTAAATCCGGCCATATACGCCAGTTAAAAAAATGTTTCTTTATATCCTTTAAAACCTCAGGTATGCTGTAGAGAATAAATCCCCTTCCATTGGCTCCAATTATATTATCAGCTAAAAACATAAGATCACGTGAATGATCAACATGGGCATGAGTTACCACAATATGATTGATGCCAAGTTGTTCTTTTAACCCAAGAACACCGGTTATAGAACCAGCATCAAGAACCAGATGCTTATTTATTAAAAATGATGTTGGCCTGAAGTTTGGTAATTCTCCACCATGACAGCCAAGAACCCTTATATCCATACAGGATCATCTTTCATTAGATTTTTCAAACTGCTCTTTTATCATAATGTAATCAAGATACCTCTTAAGGTTATCTGTATTCTTTATAAGAATACCATCGTTTGCTATTTCTATCAGCCTTCTTTTAACCAGCGTGTTAATAAGCTCATCCACTGTATCTTTTTCAAGACCTGTAATTACAGATAATCTTTCTGCATCGGTTTTTAAAAAGGCGCTGTTATCTACCTTATGCTCAGCTTCTGACATCCTGATCAGTGTAGCGATGAGTCGTTGTGTAGAATCTTTTATCATAAGGTTTGCTATCTGTATGTTTGCATCGTCAAGCCTTCTGGCAAGTATCTTCATTATTCTTATTGCTATCTCTGGATTGTTTCTGATCATAGCCTCGAAGGTGTTATTATTGATCACAAGCAGTCTTGAATCCTCGATAACCTGTGCATTCGCTGACCTTGGTTTTTTATTCAAAAGTGACATCTCTCCTAAAAAATCTGATTGACCAAGTATAGCAAGCACCTTTTCCACGCCATTGATCACCTTAAATATTTTAACCTTTCCAGTATCTATAATGTACATTTCATCTCCGGTATCACCTTCACGGAATAGTACTGTGCCTTTTGTAAATAACCTGCCAAACCTTTTAAATAATTCATCTTCCATAAATACCCCTTATTAAAGGATATAGCCGCGTTAAGTATGCTACCAATCACCTGTTCTATTTAATAGCATATTTCAGGTTTGTTTTGCAAAGCAAAACATAGGTATAGTAAACACTGATCAGCTTTAAAATGTAGCATGTGGTTGATAAAACATAAAAGCATGATTAATTTGTTTTAATATGACTGAGCAGGAATTGTGGAAGATTGTTCAAAAGGATCCATCTAACGAAGCTCTGCATCAACAATATGTAAATCAATGTGTAAAGTATAATCTTGAGAAGGAAGCAATCCAGAGATACAAAGAACTACAAAATACCTATCCTGCAATATCTTCAAAATTTACCAAACAACTTACAACAGCACTTCAATTTAAATTCATACCCTCGCATGGCAACATTGAAGAACTTAAGCCTAAAAAAAATCTCTTGCTCAGATTATTTGGGCTTGAATATTCAATTCTTTTAACAGGTGTTTTTTCTCTGGCATATGGATTAATAGCGAAATCCAGATTGCAAACATGGATAGGGATTGTGATTATCCTTGGTTTTATGGCTTATAAGTATATTAAGGTAAAACAGATAAAAAAATAACATGGAATCTTAAATTGCATTTTATTTCAGTTAAATAAAAAAGGACGGGGGTGGACCCGTCCTCTTTTATTGCTCTGTGTACTATAAATTATCACTGGATAGCTTAACCCGAAAAATGCAATAGGAAAGTTTGCTCATTCGTTCGGGGTACCCATGCAGAGCATGGGTCGCACGATCCAC
>JBMFUY010000165.1:0-4813 GCA_049966275.1 bacterium | reverse complement strand
GTGACCCTTCCCTTCGGGTGGGTACCCCATCACTCATTACACAAACTTCCCTATTTTGCAAACGCATTTTTCGGGTTGATGGACCTGCTTTTGCCCGGACAATCTATATACCGGTCATTTGAGAGACTAAGTGACAAAGCACAGGGTTGCCACTCCCATTTGTCTGCCCAATCCCTGGTGTCCTATAAATTTCTAAATTTTCTCCAGTATCTTATTAAACCAGGTGCATTCATATAAGCAGGATCCGCAAGTTCATAACACTCAAAAAGGCTTTGATCAGAACTTATCTGCTGAATCAAACCCTTAAAATATTCTTCAAATTCTTTTATAATCACTTCTTCTGATTTTCCCTGTTTAAGCCTTTCTCCTATCCAGTCTGTCCAGCTAAGTAACATGTCCTCAAGCCTCTCAAGGTGTTCCTCAGTATCCTTAAATACACCAAAGTGAGTAACATAAAACACATCCGGCTTTATCTGTTTTATCTTCTTCAAAGAGTCCTGCCACACCTCTACATTTATATCAGGAGGAGGGGTCGGAGCAAAGATGGGTCCGTCTTTTATGCGAATACCACCCACATCACCTGTAAACAGCGCGCCATCTATAAGATATACATTATGATGAGAGGCATGCCCGGGTGTTGAAATAGCCTGTATCTTAACGCCACCAATGTTGATAACCTCCTTATCCTCTGCAGCATGGATGCGCTCCTGAGCTATTGGCTTAAGCTGTCCCCATAATCTATCCATATCATCCTTATAGATTTGTTTTGCAGATGCAAAAAGCCTTGATGGGTCAGCCATGTGTTTTGCACCATTTGGATGCACGTACACTGTTGCTCCTTCTTCAGCCAGATGCCATGCAGCTCCAGCATGATCAAGATGGATATGGCTCACAAAAACGCCTTTTACATCTTTTGGTTTATATCCATATTTTGCAAGGGTATCTGTAAGAACCTTGTACGTTGTGTCAGGTCCTGTTTCTATAAGCACAGGTCCTTCGCTGGTTTCAATCATAAAACTTGCTATGGTATTGGGTTTAAAGAAATTAAGATCCAGAATCTGTATATTCATTATTAACCTCCTTTATATTTCTGATACCACCAAGTTGTCCGCACGCAGCGTCTATCTCCTCGCCATGTGTTGTTCTCACCATACACGCGATGTTATGGTTTAAAAGGTATTCTTGAAAAGCTCTTACATGCTCCTCATCCGGCTTTTTAAAATCCACACCACTGTGTTGATTAAAAGGTATTAAATTTACTTTAAATGGGAATTGTTTGATCAACTTTGCAAGCTGGATTGCATGAGCTATACCATCATTAATGTCTTTGATCATCACATACTCAAATGTAACCCAGCCCTTTCTTTTGTTGTGATAATCCTTCAGTACGTCTATCAACATTGCGAGTGGGTAGGTTTTGTTAATAGGCATTAAGTATGTTCTTGTATCATCATACATTGCATTGAGTGATACTGCAATATGAGCCTTTGATTCCTTTATAAAGTCCCTGATCTTTGGAACAAGACCCGCTGTTGAAACGGTTATCCTGCGGTGAGAATACTGATAACCATAATCAGATGTCAGTATATCTATTGCCTTAAGTGTATTATCATAGTTTGCAAGTGGCTCCCCCATGCCCATAAATACAATGTGAGAGATGGAAATATCAGGGTTGTCTGCTCTGACAACTGCGAGCTGTTCTGTAATTTCATAAGCAGATAGGTTTCTTTTGAACCCTTTTATGCCTGTAAGGCAAAACTTGCAGCCCAGAGCGCAACCAACCTGGGTGGAAACACACAATGTATGCCATCTTCCCATGGGTATAAGCACAGATTCTACTGTGTACCCATCATCAAGACCAAGCTGGTATTTGGTTGTTTTATCCTTGCCGACCTGTTTATTCACGATCCTTAAGGTTGGAATTTCAAAATGCTCTGATAGTACACGTCTGTGTGCCTTTGAAATGTTTGTCATTGCATCAAAATTGTTCGTTTGTTTTTTATAGAGCCATACAAATATCTGCTGTGCACTGTAAGCAGGCATACCAAGGCTTTGAAGCTCACCCTGAAGCTCTTTAAGTGAGAGATCTTTTATGCAGATTCGTTTGTTTGTTGTATTATACATTTAAAAGCCCTTTAGCCATACATATTCTCAATTAGATGGAGGTTAATACTGTTGATCAAGCACACCCTGTTGAAACATAACATGATATCAGTAATTTTGTAACTCCATTTCTGAAAAGAAATAAGGGATCTCTGTTGCAGCACTTTCAGGACTATCAGAGCCATGTACGATATTCTTTTCAATATCAGAGGCAAACATATTTCTTATTGTTCCTTTTTCAGCCTTTTTAGGGTCAGTAGCCCCCATTATGTTTCGCACCCTGTTTATAACATCATCGCCCTCGAGCACCATCACCACTATTGGTCCTGATGACATAAATGTAGTTAAACTATCAAAAAAAGGTTTGTCTTTGTGAACCTTATAAAATCCCATTGCCTTTTCCTTCGTAAGATAGAGCATCTTTATACCCACTACCTTTATACCCTTTTCCTCAAACATGGATATAACCTTACCTATAATCCTCTTGTTCACACCATCCGGTTTTATTATTGAAAGTGTTCTTTGCACATTACCTCCTTTTTATTATCAAAATAGCAATTGTTGTTATAGTTTCAAGCATTTCAAACTTGCATAATTACGCTGTTCAGGTTATTAATACCCCATGTCACTTTTATCAATAAAAGATTTAAAGGTGTATTACACAGGACATAGCCTATTTCACAGGCAAACCACAACAAAAGCTGTTGATGGGGTATCGCTTTCCATAGATAAACATGAAACATTAGGGCTTGTTGGTGAAAGTGGATCAGGCAAATCAACACTTGGCAGGGCAATTCTATTTTTAGTAAAACCAACACATGGCAGTATAGAATTTGATGATATTGATGTAATAGATGCATTTGAGCATAAGAAAAAAGATATGATAAGAAGATTCAGACAGGAGGCTCAGATCGTTTTCCAGGATCCGTACAGCTCTTTAAATCCACGTATGAAGGTTGGTAACATTATTTCAGATCCACTACTGGTCAATGGGGTCAGGGATAAAAAGATTTTAAAAGAAAAGGCTATAGAACTGCTCAAGCTTGTTGGACTGCCAGAGTCTGCTTATGACAAATACCCATACGCATTTTCAGGTGGACAAAGGCAGAGGATCAGTATAGCAAGGGCTTTATCCATAGATCCACGATTCATTGTGGCAGATGAACCTGTTTCAAGCCTTGATATATCCATTCAGGCTCAACTTTTAAATCTATTCAAAGAGATTCAGGAAAAAAAGCAGGTAAGCTATTTGTTCATTTCTCATGACCTTAGAACAGTTGGTTTTATAGCACATAGAATCGCTGTAATGTACATGGGTAGAATTATGGAGCTTGCACCAAAATCAGAGCTAATCACACATCCGCTACACCCATACACAAAACTTTTACTTTCAAGCATACCATCAACAGAACGCATGCCCATTGAACTAAAAGAGGGAACAAATGGCTCTCAAACCGGATGTGCGTTTGCTCCAAGGTGTAATTACGTAAAGAATATCTGCATGGACATCAGCCCTCAGCTGAAAGAGGTGTCCCCAGGACACATGGTGGCTTGTTATCTGTATTAGGACTGCCTGCTTGAGGAATTATAATAGTGTTGTTCCATTGCCTTAACCATATAAACCAGTGTTGAATTTACATCTGTGGAGATGCCAAGCATTCTACCATAGCTCACAACAGCACCATTGATCGCATCTATTTCTGTTCTCTTTCCTCTCTCAATATCCTGAAGCATGGATGCCTTGTGATCCGCGGTTGCTGGAACGAGTACAGTATAAAAAAGCTCAAGAAAATCTGTATGTTTTCTCCATGGAATATTTACACCCATTGCCTTTGCAACTGCATGCGCCTCTCTCACCACATCATTCATTATAGAAACAATGTACTCATTCCTTATGAGTGCTCCATAAGTTGATTTAAAAATGGCGCTTAAAGGATTTAAAGGACAATTATAAAACATCTTAGCCCATAGATGAGGGTACACATCATCCGTATAATAAGCAGGGATATTACTGGTATTAATAATCTCTGCAAGCTCTACAAGCAAATTTTTGTTTGGTCTATTGCCCTGTTTAAAAGGCCCAATGACAATCTGATCCGCATAAACAGTTACATTAACTGTACCCGGGGATGTAACCTCTGCGCCAAATATAACCCTTGCACCTGCTGTTCTATCCGCACCAATAACAGATGCTATCTTCTCCATATTGCCAAGTCCATTTTGAAATGAGACACATACTCCATTGTTAGCTAATAAACTGGAATACATCTGTATTGCGTTTAGTGTATCATAACTTTTAACAGATAGGATGATCACATCAAATTTTAGGGTAGGCAATATGTCTGCAGGTTCAATTACTTTAATATGTTCAAGTTTGTGGTCTCCCCAGATACCGGTTATGTTTAAGCCTTTATCTTTAATATGCTGGATATGTTCGCCTCTACCAATAAGGGCAACATCATAGCCTGCTTTAAATAAAAAGCCACCTATAACAGAACCTATGGCACCTGCTCCGACTATTAGTATTTTCAAATCTGTCTCCCTTCAAAGGATTTTTCTTATTAAGCATTACAATACCTATAATACCATCAAGATTGCTTTGAAGTCCATAGTTGACAGTTAATGTTTTTAGCTTAACCCAAAAAATGCAATAGGAAAGTTTGCTCATTCGTTCGGGGTACCCATGCAGAGCATGGGTCGTGCGATCCAC
>JBMFUY010000164.1:0-4908 GCA_049966275.1 bacterium | reverse complement strand
ATACCTATATTTGACGCGGGGTTATCACTCATTACACAAACTTCCCTATTTCGCAAACGCATTTTTCGGGTTAACCTTTATTCTCCTATGATCTTTACCAGCACCCTCTTTTTCCTCATGCCATCAAACTCACCATAGAAGATCTGCTCCCATGGACCGAAGTCAAGCCTTCCATTTGTAATTGCGACCACAACCTCTCTCCCCATAATCTGGCGTTTCATGTGTGCATCAGCATTTTGTTCACCAATATTGTGTCTGTACTGTGTGATTGGTTCGTGAGGTGCAAGCTTCTCAAGCCATACTTCAAAATCATGGTGTAATCCTGCTTCATCATCATTTATAAACACTGAGGCAGTAATATGCATGGCATTTATTAAAACAATACCTTCCTTTATACCACTCTCCTTCAGGCATTGCTCTACCTGTGGAGTAATATTTATAAATGCTATCCTTGTTGGGGTATTAAACCATAATTCTTTACGATATGTTTTCATACAGTTGATACTTTTATATCATAGCTAAAAACAATTCAACAGTTTTAGTACCATTATGACAATAAAACCTGTTTTTATCCTCTTTTATCAGAAGAGCGATGTGTAATGTATTATTGCTTTTTAACCTCCAATATATTATAGTTTTTTCAAAGATGGAGATATTCCATGAATATGAATAAAAGAAGAACACCACGTGTGATGGTAAAGGTGGTTATTGTGTCTATCGATGATGAAAGCATAAAATTACTTTTAGATTACCCTGATAGTGAAGCATATCTATATGATTATTCAACAAATTTTAGTGAAGGTGGCATCTTTTTGAAAGTTACTGAACCTATCCCTATAGGTAAACAGGTATCAATGAAATTTACAATACCCAATGATGTAAATCTATTAGAAGCTACAGGCATTGTTCGGTGGTATATATCTGCTAAAGAAGCACAGCTCAATAATATTTCTCCAGGCATCGGGATAGAATTCACGGGTATGACAGAAGAAACAAAACAAAGAATAAAAAGTTTCATTAATGACATTAAATGAGCAAATTAACACGTGAAGATATTGAAATAGGTGTAAAGAAGGGGATATCATTTGAAGGGGCTAACCTTAAGGGCTTTGATTTAAGAAATCTTGATCTTTCATCAGGCATATTTAAAAATGCAAATTTTAGATACGCGGATCTAAGTAATACAAACCTCTCAAATGCCAATTTATCAGGAGCTTCTCTGAGACATGCTGTCTTACTCAATGCAAACCTTAGTAATGCTGACCTAACCAATGCTGATTTAACACATGCTGATATAAGAGGGGCTATAATGTTAGGTGCAAAGCTTGATAATACTTTGATACGTGGCGCGAAAGGGCTATCTGAAAAGGTATTTTTTACTCAAAAGGCACTTGATGATTTGAATGCCCAGGGAAAGCTCTTACTGGAAGGGGAGAAGATTACAATCTTAACGAAAACAAAACCAAGTTTTAATCTACAGCAAGCTGTAAGATTTATATCAGTAGAGAGTGGCACAGATGAAAATAGGCTCGTTGGTAAGATTAAAACCCTTGTTGAATTAAACAATATGAATGCAGAGGTATTCCCGGATTCTGTAGTTATAAATGAGAACGTCTACAGGATAGAAAATGGATTTATTGGAGTACCAGTAAGTGGTGATAGCAGCCACGAGAAAGGAGAAGAAGCAAAGACCAAAAGCGATCAGGAGCTGTTAGCTGAGTTCTTTCTAAAAAATGTTAAATGAGAATTGCTGTTATAGCTGATGTACATGGTAATTTAGAAGCCCTTGAAACTGTTGTTTCTGATCTGAAACGTTCTTCACCTGATGTTGTTATATCTCTGGGTGATGTTGTTGGATACGGAGCAGACCCACAGGCGTGCTGTGATATAGTAAAAGATATTGCCCATAAAAATATTATGGGCAATCACGATGCTGCTGTTGTAGATATTGTTAATACGGAATATTTTAATGAGGAAGCAAAGCAGGGGATAGAATGGACAAAAAATATGCTTAACCAGGGAGCCATTGCATGGCTACGGGAATCACCTTTTACTTTAGAATATCAGGGTTTGTTATTAAGTCATGGCTCACCAGTACATCCTGAAGAGTATGACTACGTAATGTCTATTTACGATGTAGAAAAAATCTTTTATGTGTTTGATAAAAGTTATAAGATCTTCTTTGTTGGTCATTCGCATAAAAGATTTGTTGTTTCCAGATCGCTAAAAGACAATAGTCAACCGATTGTTGACTATTCTGATACTGTAAAAATCACACAGAACCGACAATACATCATCAGTGTTGGAAGTGTAGGGCAACCAAGAGACTTTGACAACACCACATCTTACGGAATACTTGACATGGATAAAGGTATATATAGTGTTAAAAGACTGAGCTATGATATAAATACAGCGAGCAATAAAATTATTAAAGCAGGGCTGCCTAAATGGCTTGCCTATAGATTAATGATAGGAGTTTAAACATGATAATTGTAATGAAACCAGAGGCAACAAAAAGAGACATAGAGAATATTGTAAAAACAATAAAAGACATGAAATTAAAACCTCATATCTCTAAAGGCAAGGAAAGAACAATAATTGGAGCTATAGGTGATGAGAGAAACCTTGCAAACCTGCCTCTTACAACATTCTCTGGTGTTGAAAAGGTATTGCCTATCCTGAGTCCTTATAAGGTTGTAAGCAGAGAATTTAAAAAGGAAAATACCCTTATCAGGGTAAACGGGGTTACAATAGGTGGAAAGAAAATAGTAATAATGGCAGGCCCATGTTCAATAGAGGGCAGAGAAATGCTTATAGAAATAGGTAAACAGGTAAAATCATCAGGTGCTTCTATTTTAAGAGGTGGGGCTTATAAACCAAGAACCTCACCATACTCATTTCAGGGCATGGGTAAAGAAGGATTGGAACTCCTGAAAGAGGCAAAACATCTTCTTAACATGCCTGTTGTAACAGAGGTTATGGATACAAGGGATATAGAACTCATATATGATTATACAGATATTTTTCAGGTTGGAGCACGTAACATGCAGAATTTTTCTCTTTTAAAAGAATTAGGTTCAACAGACAAGCCGATCCTTTTAAAGAGAGGACTCTCAGCAACCATTAAGGAACTGCTCATGTCTGCTGAGTATATTGCAAGCAGGGGTAATGAGAAGATCATACTCTGTGAAAGAGGCATAAGAACATTTGAAACAGAAACGCGTAATACACTAGATCTAAACGCAATACCTGTTCTTAAAAAATTAACACACCTGCCTGTTATAGTGGATCCAAGCCATGGCACTGGAAGAAGGGATATTGTTGCTCCAATGTCGCTATCAGCAATTGCCGCCGGGGCTGATGGTATCATAGTAGAGGTTCATAACCAGCCTGAAAAGGCATTAAGCGATGGTGAACAATCGCTTAAACCAGACGAATTCAAACAGATGGTAAGAGGCATTGCAAAAGTAGCAAAGGCTATTGGTAGAACAATCTAAGATAAAATAACAACAAAGAGATAAAAAACACTGGACATATAAAATCAAAATTGATAATTAAATCAAAAAATGAAAAAGGAGGTTATTTATGAATAAAGGGCCACGGGATGCAGTAATAGTGGCAGCAGCTCGAACAGCTATTGCCAGAGCAAATAAAGGGAGTCTTGTAAACGTCAGGGCTGATGACTTTGGAGCAGAGGTTGTAAAAGAGGTTGTAAAAAGAACACCAAAACTTGATCCTAAAGAGATTGAAGATTTAGTTGTCGGATGTGCAATGACAGAGGGTGAACAGGGATTAAATGTGGCAAGGGTTATAGGTATATTGGCTGGTTTGCCTGTAGAAGTGCCTGCTGCAACCCTGAACAGATTCTGCTCTTCAAGTCTGGAAGCCATAAACTTTGTAGCACTCAGAATAATGGCTGGTTTTATAGATGTTGGAATTGGTGCTGGAATTGAAAGCATGACCCATATACCCATGGGTGGGTTAAACCCTGATAAGGCTTTAAATATACCTCTTTTGAATGAAATTCAGGAAGGGAAAAAACCCAATGTGTATATTACCATGGGACAAACAGCTGAGAATGTTGCAATGGAGTATAAAATCTCAAGAGAGGATCAGGATAAATTTGCGTATGAAAGTCATATGAAGGCTGTGAAGGCTATAAAAGCTGGTTTGTTTAAAAAAGAGATTGTTGGTATTAACGCTCCTCAAGCAGATGGCTCAATAAAATTCTTTGACACAGATGAATGCCCGAGGGAAAACACCTCTCTTGAAAAGCTTGCTGCTTTGATGCCTGCATTTTCTGAAACAGGAACGGTAACAGCGGGTAATTCAAGTCCTCTCAATGACGGAGCAGGCGCTGTAATGATCATGTCAAGGGAAAAGGCAAAATCACTTGGTATAGAACCACTTGTTACAATAAGGGCTATGGCTGTTGCCGGTGTGAGACCAGAGGTTATGGGCATAGGACCTATTTACGCGGTAAGAAAATTGCTTGCAAAAACAAAACTAACATTAAAAGACATTGGTGTAATAGAGCTCAATGAAGCGTTTGCATCACAATCTCTGGCAGTAATAAGAGAACTTGGTATACCATTTGAAAAATTAAACCCAAGGGGTGGTGCAATAGCTATAGGACACCCATTGGGTGCAACAGGTGCAAGGATTATGACAACCCTTGTTCATGAGATGGTGGACAACAACATAGAACTTGGTATTGAAACCATGTGTGTTGGCGGTGGAATGGGAGTTGCAGTACTTGTTGAGAGAGGTTAAGTTTAAAAGATAAAAATTAAAAAGGTAAGGAGGAAGATATCATTTTTTTCTCCTTACCTTTTAACCCGAAAAATGCATTTGCGAAATAGGGAAGTTTGTGTAATGAGTGATGGGGTACCCACCCGAAGGGAAGGG
>JBMFUY010000163.1:0-4921 GCA_049966275.1 bacterium | reverse complement strand
TAGGTGGATCGTGGGGTTGAACGAATGAGCAAACTTTCCTATTGCATTTTTCGGGTTAATAACCGGCTCAAGCCTTCCCCATCCTAACATCCATGGCAACAAATATCCTGCCTCTACATAATAAGCAGTTCCATCGTCATAGTTAAGATTGTCAAAGTTGTATCTGAGGTACGCTGCCTGCACAGTAAGCACACCACTGTCCAATGAAGGGTATGCTATGGGATAATCAAGAAACAGGTCAACATCATAGGCACTGTAATTTCCAACCTTTGTAAAATCTACGTTGCTTGGGTCATCAGATACTGCATCTGGTTGCTCATCATAGCTTGCACCAATTGAAAGTATCCTCCTTGCACCCAGGTATGTACCTGCATAGAAAAATCCAAGAACATCATCCTTATCAAATACATTGTATTGCAATCTTCCTGTGAATCGTTTAGTGTTGTTAGGATTTAAGACAGCAGTTGTTGTTGTTATCTTACTCACAGTTGTTTCAACCCCATTGGTTAGAGCAAAGATATAATTGAGATGTCCATTGATCAAAAACCCGCTTAATTCAGCACCCAGCCCCCTGCCTACAAAACTACCCTGTGCAGGATACCGCAGGAATACAGCTGATAGATCATAATCCACAGGCAACAAGCTGCTTGCAGCCTGCCTGCCGTTATGTGAAAATGGTAGCAATAACATACCAAAATCCAACTTCAGATCATCCCTGTACAGATGCAGGGTTATATAGGCATCCTGAATAAAAACCCTCTGGCTGAAATTCCCGGCTTTACCATAGTCAGGAGAATCTGTTTCAACAAAGTAGTTTACGAATGGCGTTACATCACCAAAAAGGATAAGTCTTGCCCTTCTTATAAAGAAATCTCCTGCCCAGCCCTGTTTGTTGTATGTTGCATCCTGTTCTGCCTGAGCCTGTACCTGCAATAGAAACTTTACTGTTGTTGAAGCATCCTTTGCTTCCTGGATTGTAACTGCATATCCCCTGTTTGCAAAGAACAAAAAAGCTGTGAACACAAATAAAAACGCTATACCCTGGTAAACATGTTTCATATACCCTCCTTATTATTTTTCTTCTCCAAACTTTACAAGATCCTCAGGTGCACTTTCCTCAGCCACCTTTTTCTCTCCCTGTACAAGTACACGGATCCTTTCTACAACATCCGGGTTTGCAAGTGTTGTAACATCTCCTACATTAAACCTGTTTGAGATAGCTGATAGCACTCGCCTCATGATCTTGCCTGAACGTGTTTTAGGCATGTCAGGCACTATGTAGATCTGTTTTGGTCTTGCAATCTTACCTATAAGATTTTCAACAGTTGTAACTACCTTCTGCGCCACCTTTTCTCCCTGATCCTCATAACCTGGTTTTAATGATATATATACGACAGGAGCCCTGCCCTTTACCTCATCAACAACAGGCACTACCGCTGCCTCTGCCACCTCTGGCACAGTGAGACACGCTGATTCTAATTCCTTGGTTCCGAGACGATGTCCAGCCACATTGATCACATCATCAATTCTACCGAGAATTCTAATGTATCCATCCGCGGCCTCCATGGCTCCATCACCTGCAAAGTATGGCCAATCCCTCCAATCCTTACTGTTCTTATTCTTGCAGTACTTTTCATAGTATACCTTTACAAATCTATCAGGATCACCCCAGATCGTTTGCATGATCCCGGGCCATGGATTGCGGATACAGATATTACCTGCTCTGCCAGAGCCTCTCTCGATCTCCCTGCCGTTTTCATCATAAATAACAGGATAGATACCAGGCACACCAGGACCAGCACTGCCTGGCTTCATTGGTTTTATTGCAGGCATGGTACTGCACAAAAAACCTCCGGTTTCTGTCTGCCACCACGTATCAACTATCACAGCCTCTTTCTTTCCCACCTCATAATAATACCATCTCCAGACATCTGGTTCTATTGGCTCTCCTACTGTTGTCATATGTTTAAAGTGGTAGTTGTATTTAGCAGGCTCGTTTGGACCTGCTTTTCTAAGCATACGGATGGATGTTGGAGCAGTGTGAAAGATGTTAACATTCAGCCTTTCTGCTATCCTCCATGGACGACCAGCATCCGGATACGTTGGAACACCTTCATACATAACACTTGTAGCTGCGAGTGCGAGAGGACCATACACAATATAGGAATGACCTGTGATCCAGCCTATATCAGCCATACACCAGTAGACATCTTCAGGATGTATATCCTGAATATACTTGGATGTTCCAGTAACATAGGCTAAATAACCACCAGTACTGTGCTGTGCACCCTTTGGCTTACCTGTTGTTCCACTTGTATACATAATAAACAACGGGGCTTCTGCAGGCATTGATACAGGATCAACCCTTGCGCCCCTGAATTCTTTGAGTAAATCGTCAACAAAGAAATCTCTTCCTTTTACCATGGGAGATTTAGACACATACTTGCCAGGGTAACGTCTCCATACAAGGACCTTATCAACCTTCTGTCCAAGCTCCTCTGCTCTTTTTACTGCTATGTCTGCATTAGCCTTATGGTCTATGAGTGTACCGGAACGATAATAACCATCTATCGTTACAAGTACCCTGCTACCAGAATCCTGTATTCTATCACCACAAGCCTGTCCACTGAATCCTCCATATACCTCTGAATGAATGATACCAAGCCTTGCACTTGCAAGCATTGATACTGGTAGCTCAGGCACCATGGGTAGATGGAATGTTATTCTATCCCCTGTTTTTAGCCCTGCAAAGTCCCTCAATAGCGCAGCAAACTCGTTTATCCTTACAAAAAGCTCCTGATATGTAAGCACTATATGTGGCTCATCCTCAGGTTCTGGCACCCATATAAATGCTGCCTTGTTTTTATACTGTTTTAAATGCCTATCCACACAATTGTAGGCCGCATTTAACTTACCACCAACAAACCATTTCCAGAATGGTGGATTGCTTGTATCAAGTGTTGTGTGCCAGTAATGATCCCATGTTAAAAGATCTGCATACTCCTTGTAACATTCCGGGAAATTCTTTTCACTGAAGCGCTCGTACACATTCGGATCCGCCATGTTTGCCTGAGCTACAAATGTTAGTGGAGGTGGAATTAGTTCTTCTTCCTTCCAGTGAACAGCGATCTCTGCTTCACTGTATCCCCCTCCATTTTGTTTTATTTCATTTGCCATATAACCCGGTGCCTCCTTTCTTTTAAGATTTTTGATTTGTGTTAAATTGCTTTTTTTCTTTTCTGGTTTAGCAAATTTTCCAGGCATTATTTAAAGCCTCTTATTTAACAGGACCAATGGGCAAAACCACCTTACCAAAAACCTCGTTAAGAACCTGAGCCAGACCAGTATAGATTGCAGATAAACCACAAAAGATACCCTCATAACCCGCTATGGCATGCACTACCTTACTACCAGAAGCATCCCCTGCTGCGAGCAAGAAAAACAAAAGGAACAATGTAAAGAATACCACCTGAAGCGCTCTGTTTAATTTTAAAGTACCTATGTACATAACGAACGTGAAGATGCCCCACATAACCAGATATGCAACCATACCTCCTGTATCCTGAGCATTGATCCATCCCCATTTACCAAAAAAGATTAAAGCAACAAGCGAAAGCCAGAACAATCCATAAGATGTAAAAGCAGTAGCTCCGAACGTATTTTTCTTTTTCCATTCCTCAATACCAGCTATAACCTGAGCAAGCCCTCCATAAAACACACCCATAGCAAGGATCATACTACCAAGCGCGATGATACCCGCATTCGCAAGGTTTAGAAGAACTGTTGTCATGCCAAAACCCAATAGCCCCAATGGTGCTGGATTCCCTGTAGTGTCCTGAATTGTGGTTAATACCACCTGTTTTTCATCTGACATATTTACCTCCTCTCAAAAATTTATTTGATATAACATTGATGCCCCTCTGTATAAGCTTGAGAAAGCACAATAGATGCCAGCTTCTCAAAATGTGACAAACTGTTTATTTCTTAATGAGTTAGCAAAATCACATACACGCATCTGGTGTTAAAAGTGTAACATAAAGTAGCATAAGCATTACCTTAAGTAACAGATGTATAAGCTTTTGTATAAACCCAAAAAATGCATTTGAAAAAATAAGGGAATTTTTGTGATGAAAAACTGGGTACCCAGAGTGAATGAAAAATTTTCCTTATTGCATTTTTCGGATTAAATAAGCTTGATAAATCCAGCTGAACATATATCTTTTACTAAAAGGTTAAAACAATGACATATTTTGACAAATGGCTTGCAGTCATTCTTACAACGATCAATCCATTAACAGGCAGGGGTATGGCTATTCCACTGGGAATAGAGCTTGGATTGCCCTTTGTACTTGTAACAGTGATATCTGCTCTTGCTAATTTTTTAATGGCATGCGTGATTATCCTGTTTATAGACCAATTACAGCATATTAAATGGATAAAAGACTACATAGAGAAAAAACGCGGTAAAAGACTAACACAGTTTATACAGAGTAAGGGATTATTATACTCTGTTGTGTTTGGTCCTTTTGTTCTTGGTACATTTACTGTTGTTCTTGTGTTCCAGGCACTCGGTGCTGATAAAAAACGCATGATCCTTTATAGCCTTTTAAGCAGTATTATAGTAACACCTGTAATTGCATGGCTATCACCTTTAATGGTGAACATTTTTAACCAGTACAAACGCATGCTTGGATTTTAAAAGTATAAAGTCAAAATTCCTCATCAGCTTTGAGTTGTCATTGCGACGAAATGACGAAGTAATCTACCAGCAACATAGGGATTGCTTCACTGGCAATGACAGATTAAAATACCCGGTCCTGCCTTTGGTAGTCCACCCCTTTTGCTAAACCCGAAAAATGCAATAGGAAAGTTTGCTCATTCGTTCAACCCTGCGATCCACCTAAGATACAAAGACTTTTTG
>JBMFUY010000162.1:0-4936 GCA_049966275.1 bacterium | reverse complement strand
GACCCTTCCCTTCGGGTGGGTACCCCATCACTCATTACACAAACTTCCCTATTTTGCAAACGCATTTTTCGGGTTAAACCCTTTTCAGGGATTTGACTGCTTGAACGTGGACATTGCCATGCTTAAACTGATTAAAAACATCATACCGCGTAAGAGAACAGTGTTAAAAAACATGGGCTCAAATACACCACCACCAGCAAACACAATAAAGGTTGCGAACACAGCATACGATAGCGCATCATGCGCCTTTAATAAGATATAGAATATAACCATGTACAATATCAAAAATCCAAGAAAACCTATGATACCTGTTGTTGCAAGGAATTCCAAAGGATCACTGAATGTCCTCTCCCATCCCTTATCCTCTGGCATATAAACTGATGTCCATTTACCATAACAATTAAACCCGATGCCAACAAATGGATGTTGTTTCAATATCTGCTCAGTATTCTCTATCATGTGGATCCTTGCAATGTTAGAGCCATACCTTACACCGGATGCCCTGGTAGGATGAATGGTGCTGTAAAACAACTCTGCAGCTTCAGTATGAGGGAATAAGAATATGAATGCCAACCCCAGAAGGGTTAAGATGATGGCAGCGTATAGGATGGTTCTCGCCCTTAAAATGCCAAACAAAACAAACGACGTCCATATGCCAGCTGCACCGCTTCTTGCATATGCGAGATACGTTGTTGTTATAGAAACTATTGCAGAAACAGCCATGATGATAATGTGTTTTATGCGTTTTAATTGCCTGTTGAAGTATGTATACACAACTACAAACGTAAACAACATTGCATAGTATTGACCAAATCTAAGGGCAATCCTGTCGGATAGGTTTCTATTGGCAAAATCAACCGTTTGAAATACATCAAACTTATAAGGCAGGATCGCTCTACCTGCAAAATGCTGTGCAATGAGAAAAATAGAAAATACGCCGGATACACTTAACAACAGATATAACAATCTCTTTGTAGTTTTTGAATCAATATTCAAATTTAGAACAACGTAAGGAAAAGCTAACCATCTAACAATTCCAAACTTGCGTACACTTAATCCTGGATCCATTGAAAAAGGAATGGTTGTGCTAACGAATACAACAAATAAAACAAGCGCAAGGTTATATACCTTTGGAGGCAGTACTATATGCCTGTTTGATATCATTTTTATAATCACTACAAGCAAGCCAATATCAAAACCTGCTTCAGATAGAGCAGGAGAAAAAGGCATGGATATTACAAACAAAAATAATCCAGCCAAACCAACGATATTAAGGATCCGATCAAGCTTTTGCATAAATTATCGTGAGAACCTCTTTACAGTATCTTTAATAATCTGTCCAATATAATTTACATCATCATCATTTAATTGTGGGTAAATGGGCAGACTTATAGCAGAGGTATAAACTTCATAGGTATTTACAAAACTGTTGTACAGGGATTTGTATTTTTTAGCATAATATGGATGAATATGTAATGGGATGAAATGAACGGATGTTTCCACTCCTTTTTTTTTAAGTTCACTGATGAGCTCGTCCCTGCTTATAGTTATTGTGCCTTTTATAATCCTTATAATATACATTTGCCATGTACTGTGCTCCGGCTGGCTTGCTGATGCAGGTAATAAAAAGGTATCGCTGAGTGGCTTTAAAAGGTTATTATAAGTTTTAGCTATACGTAAACGCTGTTCAGTATGCGATTTTGCATGTTGTAGATAGGCTATTGAAAGAGCACACTGGATACCAGTCATCATACAGTCAAAACCAGGATTGACAACTTCATAATACCAGTTACTCTGGTTGTTTGTATCCTTCGGATTTTTAAACCCATGTTCTCTCAAAGCCTTTATAAGTTTGTGGGTTTGTTCCATATGAGTGGCAATCATAGCTCCTTTTAAAAATGGATCGTTGTTTGCAAAAATTGTAATGTGTGGCAGTGAATGTGAGGAATTATTGTAAGGATAGAATGGGTTGTAATACGTATAGTGTATTACACTGATACCATTGGAGGTTGCCATCTGCATTATAGGGGTAAAGTCATTGTTTAAACCTGCTGTGTCAAAAACAATAATGGCTTTTGTTTTATTGTTTATTAGCTTTCTTACAAAGTCCGGAGCAAGAATTAAGGATTGTGGATCTATATCAGAGAATACCAATGAAGCACGCACGTGCTCTATAGCCTCACCAATATCAGGGCTTGTATAAGAGGCACTTATAACCTCATCACCTTCGCCTATACCAAGCGCCTTTAATGATAGAAGTAGAGCGTACATTGCTGTATTTACAGCTATTGTAAAGGGAAACTTTGTTAGCTGCGCAAAGGTATTCTCATAATTGTTTATAAGATTAAAGGTATCATTTTCTGCATCTTTAACGATCCCGTGCAGATTATCAATATCCTTATCTGTTATATCAGAAAGATAAAATGGGATATATCTGAGTCCCTGTGCAATCATATATAATTATGAAAGGCTTTTGCCGGTTAGTCTTGTATAAGCCTCAATGTATTTTTCACGGGTTTTCTGTACTATGTCATCCGGAAGCAATGGCGTTGGAGGCTTTTTATTCCAGTGAATGGATTCAAGCCAATCTCTCAGGAATTGTTTGTCAAAACTTTTTTGTGGTCCACCTGGTTTGTAATCTTCAAGAGACCAGAACCTTGATGAATCCGGTGTTAACATCTCATCTATAACAATGAGTTCACCATCCTGTGTTAATCCAAACTCAAATTTTGTATCTGATATGATGATGCCCTTTTTATATGCATATTCATAAGCTTTTTTATATATAGCTATACTTTTTTCAATAATAGTATCTGAATATTTTTTACCAACAATGTCTTCAAATCTTTTTAGATCTATGTTTTCATCATGACCTGCAGCAGCCTTAGTGGAGGGGGTAAAGATTGGTTCAGGCAGTTTGTCCGATTCTACAAGTCCTGGCTTTAATTTTATTCCACAGATCATGCCTGTTTCTTTATATTCTTTCCAGCCAGAACCAGAGAGATAACCTCTTACAACGCATTCTGCAGCAAATGGCTTTGCCTTCTTTACAATCATTGATCTGTCCTTAAGAATATTAAGGTAAGGTTTAAGTTCATAAGGATAATCTTTGACATCAGCTGTTATTACGTGGTTGTTTATGATGTCCTTTGTATAGTTAAACCAGAACAAAGAAAGGCCATTTAAAATCCTACCTTTGTCAGGTATACCATTAGGCATAATATAGTCAAACGCAGAAATTCTGTCAGTGGCTATGATTAGCAAAGTATCTCCAAGATCATATATATCTCTTACCTTGCCTCTACCTTTTAACTGAATGCCTTTTAAATCTGTTTTTAATAACACATCACCTGTCATTAAATTTCTCCTCTCTATACATTTATCCTGGGATTATAAAGGTTTCATGTTTTAGGTCAAACAAAATTGATAGTGTTTGAGTATACATGGAATTTCATAAGGCCTGATTTACAATGATGTATAGAGTTTTACATAGTCTTCAGCCATACGTATGTAATGAAAATGTTCAAGCACATGGTTCCTGCAATCCATTGGTCTAATTTCATCTATTCTTTTTATAGCCTCAACCATCTCATCTGTATTTTTACACAGAAATCCTGTTTTTCTGTCTACAACAATCTCTGGCATTGCACCATTATAAGTAGTAATAACTGGTGTTCCACTGACCATAGCTTCAATAGCAACTATTCCAAATGGTTCCTGCCATTGCGTGGGAAAGATCAGAGCCTTTGCCTTTGCAAGATATGCTGACTTTATTTCACCACCGATTTCACCCACATAAAGACAATTTTTGTTAAAATGCCTCTTTAGATAGCCTAACCCGGCATATCCTTCTACAAATTTTCTATGAGCATTACCAGCAATGATCAGTTTCATTCCAGTTTTCCTTGCAACTTCAATAGCAAATGGTAAACCTTTTACCTTCCAATCCACCCTTGAAAGAAACAATAAAAAATCCTCTTTTGTTTCGCTGTAAAGGTATTCTTCAGGTTTAAGCCCGTTATAAACAAAGGGAAGATCAGGTCTTTTATACGCCTTTCTATGGGCATCACTTAAGAAGTTAAAGCTATTATCAAGAGTTTTATCAAGCCATGCATAACCATGAATTGTTTTAAGTGTAGGAACCCTGTACTTAATGAAGGAATAACCATAATGATAATGGAGAATATCTGTATCAAGGGGTATTTTATCATCAAGTTCTGGAGATGCAATTTCTATCTTTTTAACTTTTTCAACAGGTATAACCTCTGCGTGAGGACTTTTGGTGCCAGCAGGAGCAAGTAGATAATTTTTGTGTCCTAACTTTTCCAGAGCTTCTAACAACCATACAATTATTCTTTCTACACCACCATAGTATACAACAGGGAGTACTTCATTTGAAAAATGGGCTATCTTCATAGATTAAATCAGAGTTCTTTGGATTATTTATTCTGGTTCTTTTCTTATTTTTGTGCTCATGGTTTTTTACAGTTTTTAGATTATCACGAACAATGAGGATTGCAACTAAAAAGTTATACTTGAATCCGTTAGCTAAATTTTGAAAATGCACACCCGCTAAATCAGATAATTTGATGTTTTTGATATCAAGAGGTTTATCTTTATACCAGCATCTTATCCATTTCACGGTAGAATAACAGACAGGTTTACAGTGTCTGAAAAATGATGACGTAATATTGAGTATGGCAATTGTTTGCCATTTCCCCGCAAAAACGAGGAATCCGGTTTCTCAAATTCCTACTTTAGAAAAATAAAGATTGACCGACAATATCATTGTGAGGAATGAAATGACGAAGCAATCTATCAACGTACAGAGGGATTGCTTCGCTGACCCCCTCGCAATGATAGAATTGAATACCCGGTCCTGATTGGACGGAGGCGCACCTGCTGTTAACCCAAAAAATGCAATAGGAAAGTTTGC
>JBMFUY010000161.1:0-4939 GCA_049966275.1 bacterium | reverse complement strand
GTACAAAGGGTTGCCAAACCGCGAGGTGGAGCTAATCCCAAAAAACCAGCCCCAGTTGGGATCGGAGTCTGCAATTCGACTCCGTGAACGTGGAATCGCTAGTAATCGCATATCAGCACGATGCGGTGAATACGTTCCCGGGCCTTGTACACACCGCCCGTCACACCACGAAAGCTGTTTATACCCGAAGTCACTGTTCCAACCCTGCCGCAAGGTGGGGAGGTAGGTGCCCACGGTATGAGCGGTGATTGGGGTGAAGTCGTAACAAGGTAGCCGTAGGAGAACCTGCGGCTGGATCACCTCCTTTCTAAGAGTAAAAAATAAAACAATACAACAAAGAAATATATTCTATCCACTTTTTATAAATTTAAAGGCCCTCATAATGGGCCTATAGCTCAGGTGGTAAGAGCGCACGCCTGATAAGCGTGAGGTCAGTGGTTCAATTCCACTTAGGCCCACCATTTTTGAGTTGGGAGTTATGAGTCCAGAGGTTTAATGCCTGGATTGAGGGCTCAAAGCTCTGTGGCATTTTTGGGGGTATAGCTCAGTTTGGGAGAGCGTCTGGTTTGCAACCAGAAGGTCACCGGTTCGAGCCCGGTTACCTCCATAGGAAAGTTGTTCTTTGAAAATTGAATATATAAAAATCTAGTCAAGTTTTTAAGGGTATATAGTGGATGCCTTGGCACCAATAGGCGAGGAAGGACGTAGTTAGCTGCGAAAAGCCTCGGGGAGTTGCTAACAAACTTTGATCCGGGGATCTCCGAATGGGAAAACCCAGTAGAGTAAACCTCTACTATTCATTGCTGAATACATAGGCAATGAAGGCTAACGAAGGGAAGTGAAACATCTCAGTACCTTCAGGAAAAGAAATCAACCGAGATTTCCAGAGTAGTGGCGAGCGAAATGGAAACAGCCTAAATTAACTGTACGTAATAGCGTATGGGCGTTGTACAGTTAAAGTCGTAGGATTATATAGGAGATAGCCATACCTATCTCGTGAAGTTATAAACTTTTCTTATAGTAGAATCCGATGGAAAGCGGAGCCATAGAAGGTGATAGCCCTGTATACGAAATAAGAAAAGCTTCATGTATATAATCCTGAGTAACACGAGGCACGAGAAACCTTGTGTGAATCTGGGGGGACCATCCTCCAAGGCTAAATACTCATTGGTGACCGATAGTGCACAAGTACCGTGAGGGAAAGGTGAAAAGAACCCCCACTAGGGGAGTGAAATAGAATCTGAAACTATATACCTACAATCAGTGGAAGGCCTATGTCCCGCCTTTGGTGGGAAATGGCTGACCGCGTGCCTTTTGCTTAATGAGTCAGCGAGTTATTCTCTGTAGCAAGGTTAATCCGTTTTAACGGAGGAGCCGTAGCGAAAGCGAGTCTTAAAATGGCGTTAGTTACAGGGAATAGACCCGAAGCCAGACGATCTACCCATGGCCAGGGTGAAATCTCGAGAAATCGGGATGGAGGCCCGAACCGGTGTTAGTTGAAAATAGCTCGGATGAGCTGTGGGTAGGAGTGAAAAGCTAATCGAGTTTGGTGATAGCTGGTTCTCCCCGAAATATATTTAGGTATAGCCTCAAAATAGCATCATGGAGGTAGAGCACTGAATGGACTAGGGGGGCGTATGCCCTACCAAATCCAATCAAACTCCGAATGCCGTGATGTGTTTTTTGGGAGTCAGACTGTGGGGGATAAGCTCCATGGTCGAGAGGGAAACAGCCCAGACTACCAGCTAAGGTCCCTAAATAGAAACTAAGTGTTAAAGGAAGTAAATGTGCTAAAACAGCCAGGAGGTGGGCTTAGAAGCAGCCATCCTTTAAAGATAGCGTAACAGCTCACTGGTCGAGCATATTTGCACCGAAAATATACCGGGGCTAAAGTTTCTTACCGAAGCTGTAGATTCTGACGTAAGTCAGAATGGTAGGGGAGCGTTCTAAAACATGTGAAGCTGGACCGTGAGGACCAGTGGATGTTTTAGAAGTGAGTATGCTGACATAAGTAGCGATAATGCCGATAAGAAATCGGCACGCCGAAAGTCTAAGGGTTCCTGGGCAAGGTTAATCCTCCCAGGGTTAGTCGGTACCTAAGCCGAGGCCGAAAGGCGTAGGTGATGGAAAGCAGGTTAATATTCCTGCACCAGTTGTAAGGCGTTATCAACGAAGGGGTGACGGAGAAAGGTAGGTTATCCAGCGAACGGTTGTGCTGGTCCAGATCTTTAGAGGGCTCTGCCAGGCAAATCCGGTGGGGCATTAACCTTGAGGGAGATGGGGATGCCGGTTTACCGGCAACAAACTAACCGATCCTATGCTTCTTAAAAAAACCTCGTAGTGAGTCTTATGACTGACCGTACCGCAAACCGACACAGGTAGACAGGATGAGAATTCTAAGGCGCTCGAGTGAAAGCTGGCTAAGGAACTCGGCAACTTAACCCCGTAACTTCGGGAGAAGGGGTGTCTTGGAAGGTGTAGGTCTTTACGACTGAAGCCTTTTGGGATCGCAGTGAAATGGGAGCAGCGACTGTTTAACAAAAACACAGGACTACGCAAACTCGTAAGAGGAAGTATGTGGTCTGACGCCTGCCCAGTGCTGGAAGGTTAAGGTGAGATGTTAACCTATCGCAAGATAGGTGAAGCATTGAGCTGAAGCCCCAGTAAACGGCGGCCGTAACTATAACGGTCCTAAGGTAGCGAAATACCTTGTCGGGTAAGTTCCGACCTGCATGAATGGCGTAACGACTGCTCCGGTGTCTCAGCCAGTAGCTCGGCGAAATTGTAGTGGCGGTGAAGATGCCGCCTACCTACGACTAGACAGAAAGACCCTGTGCACCTTTACTACACCTTGGCATTGAATCTTGGTTTAGCATGTGTAGAATAGGTGGGAGGCTATGAAGTCCTGGCGCCAGCTGGGATGGAGCCAACAGTGAAATACCACCCTTGTTGGACTTAGGTTCTAACTTGTCTCAGTAATCCTGAGAAAGGACAGTGTCTGGCGGGTAGTTTGACTGGGGCGGTCGCCTCCTAAAGAGTAACGGAGGCGTGCAAAGGTTCCCTCAGGCTGTTTGGAAATCAGCCGTGGAGTGCAAAAGCATAAGGGAGCTTGACTGTGAGACTGACAGGTCGAGCAGGTGCGAAAGCAGGCTTTAGTGATCCGGTGGTTCTGTATGGAAGGGCCATCGCTCAACGGATAAAAGGTACGCCGGGGATAACAGGCTGATCTCCCCCAAGAGTTCACATCGACGGGGAGGTTTGGCACCTCGATGTCGGCTCATCGCATCCTGGGGCTGAAGCAGGTCCCAAGGGTTTGGCTGTTCGCCAATTAAAGCGGTACGTGAGCTGGGTTCAGAACGTCGTGAGACAGTTCGGTCCTTATCGGTCGTAGGCGTAGGATACTTGAGAGGCTCTGTCCCTAGTACGAGAGGACCGGGATGGACGAACCTCTGGTGATCCAGTTGTCACGCCAGTGGCATAGCTGGGTAGCTAAGTTCGGACGGGATAATCGCTGAAAGCATCTAAGCGAGAAACCCACCTCAAGATAAGGTATCCCTTCCAGTCGCAAGACTGGAAATAAGACCCCTTGGAGATTACAAGGTTGATAGGTCGGGTGTGTAAGTGCCGTAAGGCATTGAGCTAACCGATACTAATAGGTCGAATGACTTGACTGGATTTTTTATATATTCAATCGTTATAATATTTGTTCTGGTGGTGATACTGAAGAGGAAACACCCGTTCCCATTCCGAACACGGAAGTTAAGCTCTTCAAGGCCCATGGTACTGCACGGGCGACCGTGTGGGAGAGTAGGTAGCTGCCAGGCGTTTATGCCCCGCCACTTTTAAAGTTGGCGGGGCTTTTATTTTCTGTTAAACTCTGGATTTCTTCCCTGTTCAAGCGCGTTTCTACCTTCTGAATAGTCATAAGAACGAACCACTGTTAGATAATCATCTATATCATCCCGGATAACAGTCATAAAATCCTTTAAGGTGGCATCAACAATGGCTCTCTTTATTGCTGTGATAGCAAGAGGAGCATATTTTGAAATACCCTTGAATAGCTTTTTTGCCTCTGCCATTGCCTGGTCTTTACTCACTATAGCATCTACCAATCCCCATTCCATTGCTGTTGCGGGTTTTATTAACTTACCTTTTAACAACAACTCTCTTGCCCTTATCTCACCTATTAATTTTACCAGTCTATAAATGCCTCCAAAAGGAGGGAATGTACCGATCTTAACATCCGGGAAACCAATATTAATATCATTGTCATACACGAAACGAAAATCAGTACACAAAGAGAGCTCAAGTCCAAAGCCTACACAATGACCATTTATAATCGTTAGTGTTGGGATGGGCAGTCTCTGAATGGACAATAAGACCTCAGCAATAAATCTAATATTTCTTTTCAATCTTTTATCACTTTCTTCCTGCGACAGATCAACAATCTCGTGTCCAGAGGTGAATGTATCATCAATAGCACTTGTCAGTATTAATCCATTGTATTGATGGGTATTATTTATATGCTCAATTATTGAACCAAGCTGTTGAATCACAGGTAATTTTATAAAATTATGTGGGGGCCTGTTTATTTTTAAAGTAAGTATACCCTGATCTATTTCTTGTTTTATAAATTCTTCCATAAGGGTAGTATAGTGGGAGTGAAGATCATTTTCAAGAAAAAGATTTATAATCTAACCAATATTAAATTCACCAGAAGAATGCATTTGAAAAATAAGTAGATTTTTGTAATGGGTAATGAGGTACCGACCTGAAGGGACGGGTCGTGCATCAAATATTGGTATGCTTCGAATATTAGAAAAAAAGAAACGAAATGTGATTGCATATTATAATTGGCAGATTTTCTAACAGGGTAAACATACAAAAGACCTAAGCCTTCTTTACAACAAAATATCTTTATATCTCAGGAGGAGCGCAC
>JBMFUY010000160.1:0-4954 GCA_049966275.1 bacterium | reverse complement strand
TTGCCACATTTTAACCTATCCACATAAAAACCTGAAGAGCCAAAAAGTTTTCTCATCCATAATTTTATATGATACATAAACCACTATATCTTGTATATACCCATTAAGAAGTCGGATGCGCCAAACATGATTAAATCACATGTTGGATATAGATTATTTGTAAAAAGCCCTTCTGAAATGATGCGTATCGCGAAACAGATCGCCAGACTTATTCCAACAGGCACAAAAATAGGACTGATAGGTGAGCTTGGTGCAGGTAAAACAACCTTTGTTAAAGGGTTTGCTTCTGCATACAATATACATAAAGATATTGTAACAAGCCCCACATTCACACTCATCAACGAGTATAAAGGGTCTGTTACGATATATCATGCGGATCTTTACAGGATCCGTTCTGAGAACGAACTGGAAGGGATCGGGATCCATGATCTGGATACAGATAAAGGGTTTCTTTTAATAGAATGGCCAGAAAAGTTTAAATCGCTTGCAAATTCACTTGATTTGTTTTTAGTTTTCAGTATGAAAGATAACGGTAGAGAAATAAGGTTAAATGGTAAAAAGAAAATACTGGATAAAATAGGAACATTAGAAATATTTAAGAGAGGTAAAAAATATGGCTTTAGTGGTTAAAAAATTTGGTGGCACCTCAGTTGGTGACATAGATAAAATCAAGAATGTTGCACGAAAAGTGGCAAAGGCGAAGGACAAAGGAGATGACCTTGTTGTTGTTGTATCTGCTATGGCAGGAGAAACCAATAAACTCGTTGATTATACAAATAAAACAGCCGAGATACCGGATCTGAGGGAGTACGATGTGGTTGTGTCAACAGGTGAACAGGTAACCATTGGTTTACTGTCCATAGCCCTGAATGCAATGGGATATAAGGCAAAATCCTTTCTCGGTTTCCAGGTGCCGATCATAACAGACTCAGCCTTCTCAAAAAGTCGCATCTTAAGGATAGAGCAGGATAACATAAGAAAGGCACTGAAGGATGGCTATATTGTAGTTGTTGCAGGTTTTCAGGGCATAGATGAGAAAGGAAATATAACAACACTTGGCAGGGGTGGATCCGATACAACAGCAGTAGCACTTGCAGCAGCACTTAAGGCTGATGTTTGTGAGATATACACGGATGTGGATGGCGTGTATACCACAGATCCAAACATTGTACCCGAAGCACGTAGACTTGATAGGATCTCTTATGAAGAGATGCTTGAAATGGCAAGCCTTGGCGCAAAGGTCCTGCAAACGAGGTCCGTAGAGTTTGCAATGAAATATAAAGTACCAGTAATGGTCAAATCTACCTTCACAGATAGTGGAGGAACATTGGTAACGGAGGATAAAGATATGGAAGAAGCAGTTGTTTCTGGCATAGCTTATGACAAAAACGAGGCAAAGATAACCCTTGTAAAAATACCTGATAAACCGGGTATAGCGGCAAAGCTCTTTAAGCCGTTAACAGATGCCAATATAAACGTGGATATGATTGTTCAGAACGTGAGTACAGAAGGCTACACAGATCTGACGTTTACAGTGGCAAAGAGCGATTTTAAACGGGCTATAGAAATAGTAAAGGATGTAGCAAAAGAGATCAATGCACAGAATGTTATATCTGATCAGAATATCGCAAAGGTTTCTATTATAGGCGCGGGTATGAGGAGTCATGCTGGCGTTGCACAAAAGATGTTTTCTGCCCTTGCAAAAGAAAATATAAACATCCAGATGATCAGCACCTCAGAGATAAAGATATCCTGTGTAATAGATGCCAAATACACAGAGCTTGCAGTAAGGGTATTGCACGAAGCCTTTGGCCTTGATAAGGCAAAATAACATAAACAGTTTAATTAGCTCATTGTTTAAAACGGGTAACGAAACAATCCAGTAGTGTACTGGATTGTTTCGTTTATACAACAAGCTGTTGTTTTTGTTGTAACGATGTTGCATCATCATTTAAAAGTGCTTATAATATAATACTATGGTTTCACGAGATATTGAGATTTATGATACTGTGTTAAGGGATGGTTCTCAATCAGAACGCGTAAATTTTTCTGTAGAGGATAAGTTGCGTATTCTCAATGCACTTGATGATATAGGTTTTACGTATGTTGAGGGAGGATGGCCTGGCTCTAACCCGAGAGATATTGAGTTTTTCAAAAAGGCTTCAGGTATAAAGCTAAAAAAGACACGTCTTACAGCATTTGGAAGTACAAGAAAGAAAGGTATTCCAGCCACAAAGGATCCCAATCTCAAGGCTATTGTTCATTCTGGTGTAGAATACGCTACAATATTCGGTAAAAGCTGGGACCTCCATGTCAAAGATGCCCTAAGAATATCTTTAGAAGAAAACCTTGATCTGATATTTGACTCTGTAAGGTTTTTAAAGAAACACATGAAGGGTGTTATATATGATGCAGAACATTTCTTTGATGGGTTTAAAAACAACAGGGATTATGCAATAAAGACCATATTAGCAGCAGAACAGGCTGGTGCGGATCGTATAGTTCTTGCGGACACAAATGGCGGTACATTGCCATGGGAAATAGAGCAGATCATTGAATCTGTGAAAGAGATAATAAATGTGGACAAACTCGGTGTTCACCTGCACAACGATTCTGATACTGCAGTAGCAAGTTCATTGCTAGCTGTAAAGCATGGTGTTCGGCATATTCAGGGTACTATAAATGGTTATGGAGAAAGGTGTGGCAATGCCAATCTCTGTTCTATCATACCACCACTTCAACTGAAGATGGGCTACAATGTGCTTGGTGAAAACCTGAAGCGTCTTAAAGAGCTTTCAAGGTTTGTAGATGAGCTTGCAAACCTGCCACCCAATCAATACCTTCCGTATGTTGGAGATAGTGCTTTTGCACACAAAGGTGGAGTGCATGTGGATGCCATACTGAAGAATACAAAAACGTATGAACATATAAACCCTGAACTCGTTGGCAACACCAGACGTATACTTGTATCTGATCTGTCAGGCAAGGCAAATGTATTGATGAAGTCAAAAGAGTTAGGGATCAAACTGGATAGTGATACTGATGCCTCCCGCATAGTAAAAACCATTAAAGAGTTGGAGAATAAGGGGTATCAATACGAAGCAGCAGAGGCTTCACTGGAACTTCTTATAAACAAGTCTCTGAACAGACATAAAAAATTCTTCAGGCTTGTTGGGTTCAGGGTTATAGATGAAAAAAGGAAAGAGGATGAACCACCCATAGCAGAGGCTACAATAATGCTTGAGGTGGATGGCAAGCTCGAGCACACTGCTGCCATGGGCAACGGACCTGTAAACGCACTGGATAATGCTTTGAGAAAAGCACTTGAGAAGTTTTATCCTGAGTTGAGGAATGTAAAACTACTGGACTTTAAGGTCAGGGTAATATCCTCAGGTGAGGGAACAGCTGCATCTGTAAGGGTTTTGATTGAATCCGGGGACGGAGTAAACAGATGGGGCACTGTAGGCGTATCAGAGAATATTATTGAGGCGAGCTGGATTGCCCTTGTAGATAGTATAAACTACAGATTATTAAAGTACAAAAGATCAAAAGGCTAATTTTTACGATTTAATGAACAGCAAATTTCAATCTATCCGTGGGTTTAATGATACATTCTTTCCTGAAAGCTATAAACTTCAATATATTGAAGATACCGCCCGGAGGTATTTTTCACTTTATAACTATAAAGAGATACGTACACCTTTACTTGAGAGAACAGAACTTTTTGTGAGAGGTATTGGCACAGGAACAGACATAGTTGAAAAGGAGATGTACACATTTAAAGATGCAGGTGGGGAGTCCCTTTCGTTAAGACCAGAGGGTACTGCCTCTGTTGTAAGGGCATATTTAGAGCATAACATAGACAAACAGGATCCCATTCAGAAATGGTTTTATATAGGGCCCATGTTCAGGCATGAAAGGCCACAGAAGGGCAGGTTCAGACAATTCCATCAGGCTGGATGCGAAATCTTTGGGATTGGCGATCCATTTGCAGATGTGGAGCTAATAAAACTTGCAAATGATATACTAACTGCACTTGCTGTCCCGGATATTACCCTGCGTATCAATTCAATTGGCTGTCCAGTGTGTAGACCTGAATATACAAAAGCCCTGAAATCCTACTTATACAGTGTAAAGGAGAAGCTATGCAATGATTGTCAAAATAGAATTGAGAAAAATCCCCTCAGGGTTTTGGACTGTAAAAAACAGAGTTGTATTACAGCAACAACCCATGCTCCAAAGACAACAGACTATCTTTGTAATGATTGTGCATCCCACTTTAAAAGCATCACATCAGAACTTGATAGATTAAAATTGTCTTATATTCTGGATACAAGATTGGTCAGAGGGCTTGATTACTACTCAAGAACAGTTTTTGAATTTACAACAGGACAGGCTGGTGCACAGAACGCTGTGCTTGCAGGTGGGCGGTATGACTATCTTGTAGAGTTACTTGGAGGGCAACATACACCCGCGATCGGTTTTGCCATGGGTATAGAGCGTATAGCCTCATTGATAAGCGACCCTTCTGTACGCGGGCTTGATGTTTTTATTATACCTTTAACCGATGAAGCCAAACATAAAGCACTTGAGATAGGAACAATGTTAAGACATGCGGATATAACATGTGAGATAGGTTATACAGATAAATCTATTAAAGGTATGATGAGACGCGCTGATAAATTAAACGCCTTAAGTGTAATTATAATAGGAGAGAATGAATTAAAGGAAGGATATGTAACAGTCAAAAGACTTTCTGATGGCAATCAGCACAGGATAAAATCTACTGAGATAGTTACAGAGCTACAGCATATAATCACATGAGGTTTGTATCTTGCTTTTTACAAAAATTCCATTATTTCAAATGCATTTTTCGGGTTAACCCGAAAAATGCAATAGGGAAGTTTGCTCATTCGTTCAACCCCACGATCCACCTAAGATACAAAGACTTTTT
>JBMFUY010000159.1:0-5021 GCA_049966275.1 bacterium | reverse complement strand
GAATGTGATTGCATATAAACATACAAAGGACTTAAGCCTCCTTTACAGCAAAAAGTCTTTGTATCTTAGGTGGATCGTGCGACCCATGCTCTGCATGGGTACCCCGAACGAATGAGCAAACTTCCCTATTGCATTTTTCGGGTCCACAAACATGTCAACCCATAAAGTACGAATGTTCCGAAGTTTGATGCAAGCGTTATTCCTGTCAGTCCAACAACAGATCTCACGCCTATTGCTCCGATCAATGAGGAAACAACCACAAGCACCCATACTGCTCTGTGAGGTGTAGCAAATCTGCCATGCAAACTGTTAAGGACAGACGGCATTTCTTTATCCTGAGCCATAGCATAGCTTACACGCACTGCTGTATTGATAGCACTTAATGTTGTTCCAGGGATCGCCAATGCAACAGTTACAGCTATAGACATCATTAATCCAAAGCCTATACCACCTAACATGCTGTTGCCTATAAGTATTGCCATATCACCAATAGGTGCGCTTGATGATGCGGCGGCTGCCATGCCTGTAACAGTTGTTCCTCCCGTGGTATTAACAAGTTTCTCACTTACCATATAACAGGCAGCAAAATATTCAAAAAGATAGGCAAACAGTCCATGGATTACAAGCGAGATAATTACCGCTCTCGGTATGTCACGCTTTGGGTTCTTTGCCTCTGCGGCAAACGCCGTACTGCTTTCAAATCCAACCAGAATAAGGATTGCCAGTGTTGATTGTATAAGCACACCTTCCAGCGAATGAGGCTTTACAACATCCCATGCATTGCTAAAAGCCCAGTGTGTTCCGAACTGTGAACTATGCAAAGGATCAGCGAAAAAAAATACCCGCCCATATATCAGAGGCTACTGAAGCTCCATTGGGTGCAGTTGCAGCAGCCTGCATTTGATAGGTTATCCATAGAAACGCACCAGGTGCTATCAAAGCCATTGCGTTTACTGTAACACCTGTAAGACCAAGCGTCTTTTTAACTTCTACCTGCGTTGTGCTATTTTTAGTTTGTTCCATAACTGCTTCCTTTTAAAAGTTTATGTCTAACTGGGTGGTCCACTTCCAGTCGCCGTTCATTTTGACATCGTTGAACCATACCGGTCCTGTAAGTAAGTCTATATTCGGTGTGAAATTGAAATACAGACCGAACCCGCCGCCACCGATGTAGTTTTTACCGGATGCGTAATCACCGGCAATTGCAATGGAATAAATCCATGGACTGTTGAGTGTGATGAGCGTTCTATCAAAAGCCACCATCCAGCCCTGATTCTCAGGATTACCCTTGCTGCTTACGAGCGTGCCATGATTGCCGTAGTAGTAAGATACGGTTAGTCTGCCAAGATATGGAACAGTTTTACCAACCAACACATAACCAATATCATAGCCTGTAACTGTTGGTTCTGTGCCAACATCAAACACACCTACACCCCATCCTGGAGAACCTTTAAACAGCAACCCTTCCGGTGTACCTATCTTTGCATTGAACATATAAGGATAAGGAGACGGCTCCATTGCATCCACTCCAACCTCCATCTGAATCTTATCAAACGGCAACACCCCCATTGTAAGTCCCAGATCCGTTGGAAATGCACTGCCCCCATTTGCCCTGTTATCAATGGTAAAATAGTTGTCTATACCAAGATGTGGAATGCCGTATGCCTGAATATCCATTACATCCGGTGTCCAGTAAGTGGTTGAAGGTGTTGCAAAAACCCTGGTTGCAGTTCCCAGCATTATAATCAATATCATAAACTTTACAAAATTTATCTGTTTCATTTTTTCCTCCTGCAAGGGGTAAAAGCACAACGTATGCCAACATGCAAATGCATACCTGCGATTGGTTTTTTGGAGAAAATTTGCGGGAGATATCGATTGTTGAAGAGTTTAAAGAAACATTGGATTGTAATGCAATATTGTTATTTTATTACAATAATGTTGTCTTGTTACAATAATATCTGCCAAGTCAGATACTCAGAGAATTAAGATCTTATAATAATTTTTTAAATAAAAAACTGGATTTCTGTCTTTACATGAATAGTGGGCTTCAATCGAAAATGAAGCAGTCGCCTTTGACCACGGTTATGTGTATATGGCTACAGAAATCCAGGTGTCATTGCCTCTTGAAATAGAAAATACTTTTATATAAAAAAGAAGAACCCTGCATGTATAGAAAATATTTTATCTATATTGCATCGTTTCCTGTTTCCCCCGTTCTTATTCTAAGAACCTCTTCAAGCCCATACACAAATATTTTACCATCTCCGATGCTACCTGTTCTTGCAGTGTATGTTATGACTCTTACTATCTTTTGTACGTGCTCGTCTGGAACTGCGATTTCAAGTTTTAGCTTGGGTATAAAGTCCGTTTTATACTCTGCTCCCCTGTAAAATTCAGTATGACCTTTTTGTCTGCCGAATCCTTTTACTTCCGAAACTGTCATACCGGTTATACCTTCTTCTGAAAGTGCGATCTTAACCTTATCAAGCGTGAAAGGCTTGATAATAGCAACTATCATTTTCATACCGCGTCCTCCTTTGTATTAAAATATCAAACACCTGTATATGCATACCATAGCTTGATGATGCATGTATTATGCCATCTAACGAAAAAGCATCAAAAGGATATTTTATGCTTCTTGAAAGAAAGACAATGTCCTGCTTATTTGGTAATAAGATATAATTCCTTTAATATGAATACAATTATCAGAGACTGCATGCAGGAATAAAGACGGATGTGTTTTTTGGTCGGCAGGAAGATGTATTAAGAGCGAGAAAAGAAAAAAATACTGCATGCAAGGATGGAACGGATCATACAAAATAACAGGAGAAAATGTGTTGCTTAATTTCTCTTATCAAAAGTCCATTTTTGAAAAAGCTTTACATTCATACAATATTGTAACTGTATAACAATAGTGTCATGATATGTAATCAAAGTGTAAGGACTTAAATTGGTGCATTGTAAATAAAAATACTCATTATACCTCTATGAAATATGGAAAAACAGAGATACAGGAGTCCGTAACATCCTGAACCTCGCTGACTGGTTATCTTAAATTTGCATGGTTTTTATCTGATTTTACCTAAGTCCACAGGTCACAGGTCGGATCCTTGAAAGCTTCCATTTTCTTACATGGAAAACTTATTGACAATTCAGTCAAACAAAATTAAAAGCAATGGTAGATGAAATTTTTTTACATGCAAAAGGGGGTATGATGAAAAAGCTTCTAACCATGTCAGGCACAAGGCTTGCTCAATTGATACGCACCAGAGAGGTTACATCATTGGAAGTTGTAAAGACACATATAGAGCATATCAAATTGGTAAATCCTGTTATAAATGCAATGGTAAAAGATCGGTTTGATGCAGCCATAGAAGAAGCAAAAAATGCAGATATAGTGGTAAAGAATTCAGATCCCGATAAGTTGCCTCCTTTTCATGGCGTACCCTGTACTATAAAAGAAAGTTTTAAGCTAAAAGGCATGCCTAACACATCAGGGCTTGTTGCACGCAAAAACATTATTGCAGATGATGACGCGACTGCAGTGGCGAGACTAAAGAAAGCAGGTGCAATCCCACTTGGAGTTACCAATACACCTGAGCTATGCATGTGGATGGAAACAGACAACAAACTTTATGGAAGAACGAATAACCCTTACAACCCAAAACATATAGTTGGAGGGAGTTCCGGGGGTGAAGGTGCAATAATAGGTGCTGGCGGTTCTCCATTCGGTCTTGGTGCTGATATTGGTGGTTCAATAAGAATGCCAGCGTTTTTTAATGGAGTTTTTGGACATAAAGCAACAGGTGGACTTGTTCCCAATACAGGTCAGTACCCTATTGCGAGGAATGAGGCGCTTAAATATCTTTCAACAGGGCCTATTGCTCGCAAGGCAGAGGATTTAATGCCATTACTTAAGGTTATGGCAGGACCAGATGGGAAAGATCCCGCATGCGTTAAGATGAAAATAGGAGATATTGGCAGTGTTAAACTTGAAGGATTAACAGTCATAGATGTTGAAGACAATGGAGTGGTTCGTGTGAGTGAGGATCTGAAGAGAGCACAGAGAAAGGTGGCTGATTTTTTGCAGAGTAAAGGGGCAATAGTTAACAGAACAAGGATTGCGGGTTTGAAGAGGTCTCTGGATATATGGGCATCCATGCTGTACGCGTCAGATCAAGAATCATTCAATGAAATGCTTGGGAATGGGAAAAAAATAAAGCCATTGTTTGAGATGATAAAATGGATATTCCGTATTTCAGACCATACGTTTCCATCGCTTGCTCTGGCAATAGGTGAAAACCTGCTTAAACATATACCAGCAAGGACAAAAAGGTTTGTAGAGGCTGGAATAAATTTACGCGAGGAACTTGTAAAACTTATAGGTAAGAATGGTATTATGCTATATCCATCATATTCACGACCTGCTCCAGAGCATAGAAAACCACTGTTAACACCTTTTGATTTTGTGTATACAGGCATATTAAATATGATGGAACTACCTGTTACTCAGGTACCGCTTGGCTTAAATGATGAAGGTTTACCATTAGGTGTGCAGGTGGCTTCCATACATGGTAATGATCATGTTACTATTGCTGTTGCACTTGAACTTGAAAAGGCATTTGGTGGATGGGTACCACCCCATATTGGGTTATTTGCAAATTAAGATTGATCGTTATCAGAGAATTGAGTTTATAAGGGTTTTGTGATATTCTACTGTTGAATGCGTGATGCATTTTTACACATGATTATAACGCTAAAACATTTTTTAAGAATATTCCTATTATTTATGATAGCAGGTTATTTTACCGTTGGTTGCAATCCAGGTTCTAATAAAGCCTGGAATAATCCTGATATAAAAGCCATAATTAATGGCTTGCCTGAATCCAAACTTACATCTCAGAACATTTTTAATGCTGTGCTTACTACATTTGCGGCTTATCAACAGCCTCCTGACTATGTAAATGAAATCCCTGGTTCTAAAGTTTGTAGTGCCATTCAAGGAGGTTTTCAACCTG
>JBMFUY010000158.1:0-5031 GCA_049966275.1 bacterium | reverse complement strand
AATACCTATATTTGACGCGGGGTTATCACTCATTACACAAACTTCCCTATTTTGCAAACGCATTTTTCGGGTTAACAGAGGTGTATTTACGAAGTAGAAGGGTTAAGAACGCCTATTGTATTTTCTGGGGCTAACAGACCACCTCATATACCTTAAGTGGCGTCTCCTTGCCTTTTACAAAAACTTCATCAAGAAGTTTTATACTAAACGAAGATTTTATAAACTGGTTCGTATTGCTTGAAATAAGTATTTGATTTGCTTTAGCAAGGGCTTGTAGCCTTGAAGCTATATTCACACAATCCCCAATAATGGTATATTCAAGCCTCTGGGTTGAGCCAACCATAATACCAATGGTTGAACCAGTATCAATGCCAATCCTTAAAGAAATGGGTATTGCCAATTCAGCTGTTTTAACCCATTTGAGTAAGGTTATTGCTGATTTAATAGCCCTATCAGGATCATCAGGCATGGATATAGGTGTACCAAAGATAGCCATGAAACCATCACCGAGGAACTTGTTTATAGAGCCTCCATTGGATAATACAATATCTGTAGCACGCTCAAAGAATGTTCTTAACAGACGTGCAATATCCTCTGGTTTATTTTTTTCTGTGAGCGAAGTAAATCCAACAATGTCTGCAAACATTACTGTTGCCCTTTCTACCTCCTGTATATTCCACATTTCAGAAGGATTGTCCCTGATTGTTTTGAGCAGGCTCTCTACAGCCTCAATTGGTACAAATCTTTTTATTTGATCCGATATATTTCTCTCCTCAGCTATTTTGTTCTGGAGCCTGTCACGTGCAATATTGAGTGCGATAAGGTTTGCTATAACAGTAAGAAAATTTAGGTGTTCTTCATCAAAAGGCATGGGATTTATTCTGCGATCTATATATATTGCTCCATACACATATTCTTTTTCCCATATTGGCGCACAGATTGCAGAATTTATACCTAACCTTTTAATCGTTGTGTCATTTGTAAAGCGCGTGTCTGCAAAAGCACTCTTTACAAGTATTGCAGCCCTATTCTTTATTGCCCGGTTGATTATTGTAGAGCCTATCATCCTGTTATCAGGAGCTTGTTTATAATTGGATGCGATCACTTCCAGCTTACCTGTGCGTTCATCGATTAAAAGCATTGCCCCATATTCGGCTTTAGCAGCATCACATATCAGTTTTATAGTTTTAGAGTAAAGCTCGTTTTGATCAGTGGAATAAATACTTTCACGAGCAATAGAAAATATTATATCAAAATATATGTTGTTTAATGCGGACGGAGAAAGTGCTACATTGTTGAGCGTATCCGCAGAGACTTCTTTTATGGTTGTCAGTTCGTTCTCCCTAAAGGTAAAGACCACCTTTCCAGCTGTTATTTGATCCTGATCACTTAATTTAACCTTCCCACTGATCCTGTTGCCATTCAACAGGGTCCCATTTGAACTACCATTATCGTATATATAAAAGCCATCCTGTTCCTTTTTAATAACAAAATGGTTCCTTGACACACTTGAATCAAGAAGAACTATATCATTGGAAGGTAAACGCCCCGCGCTTATGATATCTTTATCGATATTATAGATTGTTTCATCAGGGGTGCCCTGATATGTGTAAATTAGAAAAGCCATTGCATTTACTTTACTGATATTAAAGTATAAGTTACGATATTTGTCAAAATTGTGCGGGAGTTCGTGACATATTGCACTGAGTGGATTGTCTGCCCCTGTAAAGATCCCGCGTAGCACTTGCTATTATCCTGCTGTGCATTGTATACTTTAGCGTAAATTAGAATATAAAAAGGGTAGAGTACAGAATGTCTGCTGAACAGGTAAACCTATTGTTGAAAGCCATAAAAGAGCATAATTATAAAAGCATCAGGAATGTTATGCATGCAAGAGGCATTGATGTGTCTGATGAATGGATCAATCTGCTTTTTTCTGTAAGTAAAACCCTTAATGGTGTTTTATCTGAAGAGCAATTTGTAACATCACTCCTTTCTGCACCGGATGAGGTTGAGGCACTTGAGTATATTAATAGCTTTTTAACAGAAGATAAGGTCAAGGAGCACAAATTGTTTCCAGGTATAATAGAGTTATCAGGTACGAGTCCATTGCTTGCGGGTTATCTTTTGAAGTACAATGATTTTCCAATAACACTGGCGGACTCAGAGCAGGATTACCTGAGCATATTAAATGGCATTTCGTACAACGAGCATTACCCAACAAAACTAAGGCAGTTCAAAAACAAAATGATTGCATGTATAGCCTTTAATGATGTTGTTGGAAACATAGACCTTAATAAAACAGTGCAGAGCCTATCTTACCTTGCGTCTGCGATATTACAGTATTCATTAGGGTATATTTTTCTTTTAAACGGTGTTCAACCTGATAGAGGCTTCTCTATAATAGGTATGGGAAAGTTTGGAGGTGATGAGCTGAATTATGCGTCTGATATAGATATAATTTATTTAGCATCTGATCAGCTGTACGAGTTACTTGGTATAGAAAAGGTTAACAAATTAGGAGAACAACTAACCTCATTATTAACTGCTCAAACATCAGATGGAAATGTTTACAGAGTTGATCTTGATTTAAGACCTGATGGGAAACAGGGGGTGCTTGTACCATCCCTTTCAAGGATGCTTACCTATTACGAATCATGGGGTGAAACATGGGAAAGACTGGCTATGATAAAGGCTTCTCACAAAGCTGGTGATAGATCTCTGACAGAGGCTTTCCTTAACGAAATACAACCCTTTGTTTACAGGAGGTATCTTGATTTTTCTACAATAGATGCATTGAAGGATATCAAACAGCGGATTCAATTGTCCCTTCTCAGAGGAATGGATCAGACATGGGACGTAAAGTTGGGGGAGGGCGGTATAAGGGAGCTGGAGTTTTATACTCAGGTTATACAGTTGATACATGGCGGAAGAGAAAAAGTTTTAAGAACGCGCTCAACAATTACTGCCATTGAAAACCTATCCATGCTCAATGTTATTAACAGTGATAGTGCAACTAAACTGATAGATGCCTATAAAGTGTTGAGAACCACTGAACATCGTATACAGCAATATCTAATGTTACAAAGTCACAAGTTACCTTCAGATAAAAGAAGTGAGAGGAGGGTAATAAGAGGGATCCTTCCATCAAAGGAGAGATTGTTAGAAGATGCCTATGATAGAGGACTATTAAAAATTACCAGAGCAAAAGAGATTGTTCATGAATTGTTTCAGCAGCTATTTTATGAGCAGGAAAGGATTATAGAATCACAGAGACCTGATGATGTAGTGAGAATATTCATACATAATACACCAGAGGATGAGATAAGGCAGAAGCTACAGGCAATGGGCTTCAGGGATATGGATAAGATGATGGAATACATAAAGATCCTGAGGGATGGTATACCAGGTACACGGTACAGCGAAAAAACCAAACGAATACTGAACTGGCTTTCACCGGTGTTTTTAAAAGGAGCTTCTGAGACTGTTGATCCTGATGCAGCAATTGAACACCTTGTTGAATTTATCAGAAGGATTGGAGCAAGAGGCGTATTCTTCTCATTACTCAAAGAGAACCCTAAAACGATGTCAACGCTTATTCAGTTTTTCAGTATGTCTGATTTTCTTTCTCATCTGCTTATAAATTACCCTGAGTATCTTGATTCTCTGGTACTTGCCAGATATGTGTCTCTGGAAAGAACATATCAGGATATGTATGATGAACTGTATGAAGCATATCATCAACTTAATGACTATGAGGACAAATTAAGACTTATAAGGGAATTCAAGATAAAGGAAACATTGAGGATAGGCATCAACGATATAAATGAAAACCTGAATATTGTTGAGGTGTCAGAGCAATTGAGTACTCTGGCTGATGTTATTATCAGTATAACCCTTAAGTTTGTTATGGAGGAACTTGAACCAATATACGGTGTTATACCGGACATTGAAGAGAACGGTTTGCTTGTGTTAGGCATGGGAAAACTCGGAAGCAGAGAATTGAATTACAACTCAGATCTTGACCTTGTTTTTGTGTATGGAAGCGATAAAAATACAACAAAGCAGATGTCCCCCCAGGAATATTTCTCAAAGGTTGTCCAGAGGTTTATCACAGCAATAAGCATCTCTACAGAGAGCGGTAGAGCCTATACAATAGATACAAGGCTCAGACCTTCAGGGAATTTAGGACCGCTTGTTGCAAGCATGGATTCTTTTATTCAGTATCATAAAGAAAGCTCCATGATATGGGAGAAGCAAGCATTGTTAAAGGCAAGAGGTATAACAGGTCCTAAAAGATTACTGGATAAATTTTTACTTGCCATACCTGAGATCATGTCATCCATACGAAAAGATGATAACCTGAGGAAAGAGATCCATGATATGCGTATGCGATTGGAGAAAAGTGTTCAGGATGATACAGCGAACTATAACTTTAAAAAGGGTATAGGTGGTTTGATGGATATAGAATTTATTGTTCAATACCTGGAGTTAGCCTATGGGAATGAAAATCCTGCCATATATGAAAAAAACACCTTCCTCGCATTAGAGGTTTTGATGGAAAATGGTTACATAAGCAAGAAGGACATGGATACATTAAAGGATGGTTATATGTTTTTGAGAAAGCTGGAGAACAGGGTAAGGATAGATAAGGATTTCTCAGTGGAAAAGATACCCAGAAATGAAAAGGAGCTTGTACCGGTTGCAATGCGAATGGGATTTAAAGGTGCATCATGCGGTAGAGACTTTTTCAATACATTGATGAATAAAACCTCAAAGATACGAAGGATTTACAATTCTTATTTATATTAACCCAGAACATACCAGACTGTTTGATAATGTCATTCCGCTAACAAGCTGAGCAGTCGTATGCCAAAGAACAAGGCGATAATAAGGATAGCGAGGAAGCTGCTCAATCGAATTCGATATGTATTGAAGAACAAGAAGGCATATCAAATTAACCCGAAAAATGCATTTGCGAAATAGGGAAGTTTGTGTAATGAGTGATAACCCCGCGTCAAATATAGGTAT
>JBMFUY010000157.1:0-5047 GCA_049966275.1 bacterium | reverse complement strand
GAAGAATACCTATATTTGACGCGGGGTTATCACTCATTACACAAACTTCCCTATTTTGCAAACGCATTTTTCGGGTAAATAGAAAGTTTTTGAATTTTCCTTGTATTTTTTAAAAAAATCTTATATAGAACGATCTATTGGAGGACATGATGTATACAAAAGGTTTTTCATACCTTACAATTTTATTCGTATTAATGCTCACCTCTATTGTGGGGTGTACGCCGGTAAAACAAATATCAAAGGGTGATACACCAGCAATACAGTTTGAACAGGTAACCTACAATTTTGGAAAGATAAAAAGGGGGCAGAAGGTTGTTTATGACTTCAAGTTTAAAAATGTTGGTGGTGACAAGCTTGTGATAAACAATGTGCAATCATCCTGTGGTTGTACTGTTGCACTTGCATCTTCCAATGAATTGTTACCCGGTGCATCAGGTGTTATTAAGGCAACATTTGATTCTACAAACTATATTGGTCCTGTAACAAAAACCATTACCGTTACAGATAATGATCCACAGAAACCAGTTGTTACCCTTAATCTTACAGGTGAAGTTATTACTGATATTATGACAGATAAGCCTGCACTATTCTTTGGCTCAATAAAAAAGGGTAAGAAATCACAGCAGGACATAACCATATTTATTTCTAATCCAGGCACAGAGATTACAGCAGTTACAGTAACCAGACCATATATTAAACTAACAGAAATAAACAGACAGGCATCTCAAGAAACTTATAATGTAACTATATCTTCTAATGCAGAACCCGGACCAATTAATGGTGAGATAATAATATACTCTACGAGTAAAGAACAGCCCATTGTAAGGGTTCCTATAATAGGGATTGTTGTTAAATAATGTTCGGTGAAGAAAATAGTTGACAATTTGTAATGTATAATGTATACATAAAACATTATGGGACTAAGACAGATAGATTTACAAAAAAAACAAACACTTAGGGAACAGATAGCGGATGCAATTCGTGACGCTATCATTAAAGGCATCCTCCAGCCAGAGGAGCGTGTTGCAGAAGCCGAGATGGCAAACAAATTCAACATAAGCAGGACCCCTATAAGAGAGGCTATAAGGCAACTTGAAACAGAAGGTTTTATAAAGGTTCAGGCGCACAGAGGAGCTTATGTCGCACCTATCACAGAAAAAGATATCCGGGAGTTCTATGAGATAAAGAGTATACTTGAGGGTTATGCCGCAAGGCTTGCATGCAACAGGATGAGTGAAGAGGATATTAAAAAGATGGAAGAGATCAACAACAAACTTGAAGAGGCACACAAAAAAGGAGAATGGCGACTTGCATTTAAACTCCACAATGAATTTCATGACAAGTTCTTACGCAATTGCGGGAATGAAAAACTCTATCAATTACTTCAATCTTTAACCCAGCAATTCCAGCGCTTCAGAATAGCGTTGACCATGAGTGGAAAAATAGAGGGTTCTATAAGTCAGCACAGAGAGATAGTAAATGCGTTTCGTAAGCGTAATGCAGACCTTGTGGAGAAATTAGTTAAGGAGAATGCTACATACGGAAGTGAAACACTCGTATCAGAGATACTGAAGCACGGATAGGTGTAACATGGGTGTTTTGTCTACAGAGGTTCTGGTATTAAACAAATCCTTCCTGCCTATTCATATAACGACAGTAAAGAGGGCTTTTGTATTGCTGTATGAAGGGATTGCAAAGGTTGTTGATAATCAATTTGCAATCTATGATTTTAACAACTGGGCAGAATTAAAAGCAGAGTACGGTGATGATGTGATTGGTGTTGTGCATAAGGTGATCAAAGTGCCAAGGGTTATAGTACTTGTTACATACGATAGAATACCCAAAAAACACGTCAGGTTTTCAAGGTTGAATATATTTGCAAGGGATAAAAACACGTGCCAGTACTGTGGGCGTATCTTCCCGAGGAATGAGCTGAATATAGATCATGTTATTCCAAGATCAATGGGAGGCTTAAGCACATGGGAGAATGTTGTGTGCAGTTGTTTTGAGTGCAATAAGAAGAAAGGTGGAAGAACCCCGGAACAGGCAGGCATGAAATTGATAAGAAAACCTAAAAAACCCGAATGGACACCTTACGCTGCATTTAATTTTAAGCATATCATCTACAAGGAATGGACACCGTTTCTAAACATAGTAGACGCATCCTACTGGAACGTTGAGCTTGAGAGATAACAGGTGCCATGCTTAAGATAGGACTTGCCCTTGGTGGAGGCGGAGCAAGAGGACTTGCACATATAGGCGTTATCAAGAAGCTTCATAACTATGGCATAAAAATTCATTGTATCGCTGGAACCAGTGCAGGAGCTATTATAGGTGCAATATATGCGCGTTCAATGGATCCTGAACTTATTGAACAAAAACTTCAGCTTATGCTTAACAGTCAGGTATTCCGCAGTATAAAATTAGATTATATCAGAGGCAAAAAGGCTGAAAAGACAAGTTTTTTAGAATCTGTCAGAAAGCATTTCTTTACAGGGATATTTTACGCATCTTCCTTAACAAGACTTTCTTTCATAAAAGAACAAACATACAAAGCACTGATTGACATGCTTATAGATGATACTATGATAGAAACACTGCCTGTTAAGTTTTCTGCAATTGCTGTGGATATGTTGAAAGGAGCTGTTGTTAACATAGAAAGTGGTTCATTGAGAGAGGCAATAATGGCAAGTTCTGCAATACCTGGCGTACTGCCAGCTGTACAAAAGGATGGTATGTTACTAGTTGATGGTAGCTTCATAGATACAGTACCTGTTAGATATGCAAAACAACTTGGTTGCGACATCGTAATAGCTGTGGATGTTTCTTCGCCCATTGATACTGATCGAGTACCTACAAGAGGGATAGACCTTATATGGCGTTCCAATGCCATACTGCGACATATTGCAAAAGAGGAACAGCTGAGGAATGCTGATATAGTCATCAGACCGAACCTCGATAACTATGAATGGACAGATTTTGGTAAACATGCCGAAATGATAGAGCAGGGTACGCAGGCAGTAGAGTTGCAAATTAATAAATTGAATGATTTAATAGCTACAAAAGAAAAAAGGGGACTTTATGCCATTAATAGGTAATGAGATCGAAGCAAAGAGACTTGCAAGAGCAATTGCTTCTGATCTTGCACTTTACAATCAGGAAAAAGTAAAACAGGGAATAGAGAATGATACATTTTACGATGTAATGAAAGATGAGATAGAGGAAGGGCGTGAGCTTTTCTTGAGCAGATTGAGTCCTGAGCTGAAACAGAATAAATCTATTCTCCAACTCTATGAGCGAGCTATAGCTGACGTAATTATAAAGCTTGCAGGACAAAGAATAAAATCCAAAATCTGGTGATATGGAACATGAGTACAGTGAGCTTTCCCCGGATATAAATGATAAGGGGAAAAGACTGGATGTTTTCCTGGCAAACAGGATAAAATCTATATCAAGAGAAAAGGCAAAAGATTTAATCAATAGAGGAATGGTCTATATAGGTGGGGTTACTGTTCAAAAACCAGATTACAGGATAAGAGGAAATGAGTCTATAATTGTAGATCATGTTAAGGAATCACGATCCATTGTCTCACCTCCACCAGAAAATATACCCCTGTCTGTTCTTTATGAAGATGAGTATATAATGATAATCAACAAACCTGCAGGCGTATCAACACATCCTACAATGAATGCCATGCATAATACAGTTGTAAATGGTTTATTGTACATGAATAAACAGCTCTCTGATATGGGTGATCCACTGCGAAGAGGTATTGTCCACAGACTTGATAAACTTACAACGGGTCTGCTTATAATAGCCAAGAACAACGAGGCTCACATAAACCTTTTAAAAATGTTTAAACAAAGAGCTATAGAAAAAACATATATCGCTGTTACGCACAATAAGATGGGAGAACAGAGTGGCGTGATAGATGGTTTTATAGAAAGGCACCCGGTTGATAGGAAAAAAATGACAACAAAGACCATGCATGGCAGAAGGGCAATCACATCTTTTCAGGTTATAAAGAGATTTGATGAGGCAACTGTTTTATTATTGTTCCCCAAAACAGGTAGAACACATCAGTTAAGAACCCAGCTAAGCGACATGGGTTATCCTATAGTGAATGACACTGTTTACTCTAAGAGAAAAGCTTTATTTCGTGATCCGAAATTGCAAAGAATGGCTCTTTTACTTGATGGTATTGCATTGTTTGCCTATGCATTAAAGTTTGTGCATCCTGTTTACAACACACCATTATCTTGCTCTGCCCCGTTCCCACTGTGGTTAAAAAAGGTACTGGAGGAACATGAGCTATCTTAAAGCAGATAACCTTGAAAGGTTTACCACGATTGATCATGGATTTGGTACTGCAGAGGATCCATGGCCAGAGGATATAATCCTTTTATCCCAGCGACATACAAACAACGTTGTAATAATAGATGATGAATATATGGATTTTATACCTGTTGCTGATGCTATGTTAACTAAGCTTCCTGATAAGGTTCTTGGCATAAAAACAGCAGATTGCTTACCTATTTTATTGTATAATCCAGAGGCTAATGTAGTGGGTGTAATACACGCTGGATGGCGCGGGCTTGCCAATATGATTATATACAACACCATTGATAAACTACAAACATTTTATAATGCCCAACCTTCAGAAACCTTTTTTTCTATTGGTCCTGGGATATGTAAAGATTGCTATGAAGTGGGTATAGAGGTTTACGAGAGTATAAACGCGGTTATAGACATAAGAGATGCTTTTAAAAAGACTGCAAAAGATAAGGGGTTACTTGATATGAGAACAATTGCACAAAGAGAATTGCAATCTTCAGGTGTACCAGTATCTAACATATCTCATATAAACCTCTGTACAAAATGCTCTCCGAATTTTTATTCGCACAGGGCAGGCAGTACAGGAAGACAGGTCTCGTTTATTAAAATAATAAAATAAAATTAAACAGGTACTCTTTAACCCGAAAAATGCAATAGGAAAGTTTGCTCATTCGTTCAACCCTGCGATCCACCTAAGATACAAAGACTTTT
>JBMFUY010000156.1:0-5090 GCA_049966275.1 bacterium | reverse complement strand
GTGGTCGATGAGCTCAAAGACAAATGGACTGTTACATTAAAAGACGAAATCTCTGGCAACTCCATAAATATCCTTATCAATAAAAAACCGCACTAATTGGGAAACTCAGGAGCAAACTTTCCTATTGCATTTTTTGGGTTAAGTTAAATTTATAACCCCATTTTACCTGGATTCATTATATTATTCGGATCCACGACCTTTTTCAGTTGCCTGTAAATCTCCATACCTTTGCCATGTTCCCTGTCCATCCATTGTGCTTTTAACATCCCTATACCATGATGATGACTAATTGTTGCTCCAATATCTATGGCAGTATCAAGGGCGTCCTTCCAGGTTTCTCTGTACAGGGCTTCTTTTTTCGCCTCATCATAAGTAGATGCAGCAAATGTAAAGTAGATTGATCCTCCTTCCTGATACATATGAGAGAAATGTGCCATTACAAGGGCATGCTTACCTATTGCCTGACGCATACGTTCATATAGAATCAATAGCTTGTCCCATGTAGTAGCAACTTCTATTGTATCTGCAAATGCCTTTATACTGTATATAGGTGAGAGATTGAATGAGACATCATACCTGTGTTCCCACCAATACCTTCCTGGCTCTTCTCCCATATTTTTACCACCATGTGATTCCATGATCCTGATCGCTATTTTCTGTTCAACCTCTGTCAGCTCTGGTTTACCCTCGAACGTAAGTATCAAAAGATTATTTGCTGGTAGTAATTTGATTATGCTATTTATGATTGAAGGGATTGTAAGTACCATACGTTCTGCCTTCTTCATTATAACCTTTTTGAAATCCTCAGTATATTCTTCCTGTTCCTGAGATAAGAGTTTCTTACTACCCTTCCCTGAACCTATCATAAAGGTATCTATCTCATCGTATAACCTTACTGCAGCAGGCTTTATACCGGTCTGCATGAGTTCGCGTATAGCTTCAAGTGCGTCCTTTACAGTATGGAATAAAACACCGGTGAAACGTCGTGAAGCTGGATATGGGTTTATCCTCAGTGTTGCTGATGTGATAATGCCAAGTGTACCCTCTGAACCCACGATCAACTGTTTGAAATCAGGACCTGTTGCTGAACGCGGGGTTACCTTTGTTTTTAAAACCTCCCCATCAGGCATTACAACTTCTATACCAAGGACCATATCTTCTATCTTTCCATATCTGGATGATAATTGACCTGCTGAACGTGCTGCGAGCCAGCCACCTACTGTGGAACACCATATTGAAGAAGGAAAATGACCAAGTGTATAGCCCTTTGCATTGAGCTCCCTCTCAAATAACTCTCCAATTATACCTGTTTCCACCTCTGCAACCAGGGAAATGTTATCCAGTTTCTTTATTCTATTCATCCTCTTCATATCAACGATAATACCCCCACCCACAGGATTTGCTCCGCCGCATACACCAGAACCACTACCATAAGGTATCAACGGACACCCATATTTGTTTGCAAGCAAAACGAGTTTTTGAATTTGTTCTAAGGTTTCAGGCCAAACAATAGCATCTGGTGCTGGCATAGATTTACCCTGTTGAGTAAAGATAGTACCGAGTGGATTTAAATCCCTCGAATAAACAACAATTGAAGCAATCTCCTGACTTATCTGATCTTCTTTAAAAATATTTCTTAATTCGCTTTTTAAAGCCTCTTTCATAGCTCACCCTTTTCTTTGATAACATACTGACCTTAAATTGCAAACGACTTTTATAGTTTATTCTGATTAGAATGTCTTTGCAAAGGTTATTCTAAAGACAGCTCCTGACACGCCATTCTTAATTTCATAACCAGGGCCAACAATCAAATTCAATCCGCCTGGTTTTTCAGTGTTAAAAACCAGAACCGGGGAGACTATAAAAACAGCCCCTCCTTCTGCTTCATTGGATTCAAACGCAGCTTCAAGATCTTCGCCTAACGCTTCCAGTCCAACATCAACGAATTTATTTATTGAATAGGCTGCGCCGGCAGCAAATGTTAAATCCACTGGATCACTGCCACTCCTGTAAGTATGACTACCAATAGCATTAACGGTTATGTTCATTCTACCCAGATCTCTGGACATAACAAGCCTTGTATTTACATAAGATGGACCTGATGAATTCCAGACATAACCAAAAAAGGAATTAATATCTATTATATTTGTATGAGTGTAGAAAGAAAGTTCAGCACCTGTTTGAGAGCCAATGCCGGTTTGGGTTATAGGTATTGCTGTATAAACCCCAACATTGATATGATTTATAATACCGTAGTATACCCCAAGTTGATCCTCAAAACCAGTTGCCTGGTTGGTTCCATACGTTGTTATATTGTAAAGCCTGTACTGATAGGTGCCCAAAGGGGCATAAGAATACTGGTATGCATACTGTGGCTCTCTGTCAGCTGATACACTCAGTGGCATAAATAAAAGTATAAAGTATATTATAGGGTATATACTTATTAAACCAAATCCTCTATTTTTATTCCTCTTATACAGCATGATACAGGCACTTAGTGTTTTTGTATGTGTATGAAAGATTATATGATCTATCTCATACACATAACACATTGGCATGATTATCATAATTGTATGCAGTTAGCAACGGATAAATCACCCAGGCTTACAGTGCCATACAGGTACCTTTTTACAGGTGTTCTGATGCTTATTGTCCTGTGTGCCAGTATTGTTTTTCAAGCACGCGCATTTACTATGCATTCTTACAGTTCTCCCATACTTTTATCTATGACCCACATGTTAACACTTGGCTGGATAAACATCACCATTATAGGTGCAATGTTCCAATTGATACCTGTTATAACTGAGAGAAACCTTTACAGTGAAATTATCGCAAAGATCGTATTCTATATATACCTTGCTGGTACTGTATTGCTTATATATGCATTCTGGACAGATACAGTACCGGTTCATAGCGCCGGTGTTATAGGTGTCGCCATTCTACTATTCCTTGTTGATACTGTTTTGACAATGAGAGGTATGAAAAAGCCTGATTTAGCAGTCTGGCATGTTATTGTTGCAATGATGTTTTTATTTCTAACTGTAATAACAGGCTCTTTTGCTGCGGTACAGTTACACCGCATCATTGTTTATGATCCACTGGCTTTGTTGTTTTTACACATTGCTACTGCTGGTATTGGATGGGTAAGCCTTGTAGTGATAGGTTTTTCTTTCAGACTTATCCCTATGTTTATACTGTCACATGGATATAAAGAGGCTTATGGGTGGTTATCCTTTTTTATGTTTGTCATTGGGCTTGTTTTACTTGTTTTACACTTTCTAATGGGTATATTTGGAATAGCCTCTGTTCCAGAGTGGACAGGAATTATTGGAGGTATTCTAATCCTTTCCGGCATAATAACCTATATCCTTCAGATGCGTATAATTTATAGACAAAGAACACGTAGACGTATTGAACCAGCAATATGGTTTTCAATATGTGCTACAGGCTATTTATTAATAGCAGGAACGATCGGTGTATGGTTGCTGATATTTAAGCACCCATTCAGGCTTGAAGTGGTGTACATTGTTATTGGTTTGTTTGGTTTTGCCGGTATGTACATAATTGGTATGATGCACAAGATTGTTCCTTTTCTACAATGGTACAATAAATACAGCTCAAAGATAGGCCTTGAGAAAGTCCCGATGACAAAAGACATGATAAGTGAGCCACTCACATGGATCCAGCTGTATGTTTTTAATGCAGGCATTATTCTTATGACCATGGGCATACTGGTCAATACAGCAGGTATAATAGAAGTGGCTGGTATGATTCTACTAACAGGATCACTTATATTTGCATGGAATATAGTAAATGTATTGAGAAAGTAGGAGGAAGTATGATTACACAACAGGACATATTAAAAGCACTTGAATCTGTGATAGACCCGGAACTTGGTCTTAACATAGTTGAACTTGGATTAATATACGATGTGCAGGTTAACGAGAACAATGAGGTTTATGTAAAAATGACACTGTCAGCAAGGGGATGTCCTTTGCATGCGAGTATAACAAATGGGGTTGAAAATGTTATAAAAAGGATGGACGGTGTAAATGGTGTAAGGGTTGAAGTTGTGTGGGATCCTCCATGGACCCCTGATAGAATAGCACCTGAAACAAAAAAGAGGATGGGATTCAGATGAAGATTACACCACAGACAAAGATTATAGATATTATCAAGCAACATCCAGAGCTGATTGATATTCTCGCATCTTACAATAGTCACTTTGAGCTTCTGAAAAATCCAATCATGAGAAATACCTTTGCGAAGCTTGCAACAGTAAGGCATGCTTCAAAGGTCGCTGGTGTAAACCTGACAGAGCTTGTTAAGCTATTGAACAAAGCAATTGGAGAATCGATATCCGATGAAGAAATTTCTGAAGAAGGTGGTACAGAGGTTCAACCTGAGATGCCAGTAAAGTCCATTGTAGAGCAACACCATGTAAAAATAACCAACCTTGATGTACGTGATATTATGAGAAAGGGCGAAGAACCTTTCAATATTATTATGCAAACAGTTAAAAAGATAAAAGAAGGGGAAGCACTTGTACTTGAGACAATCTTTGAACCTGCTCCATTGTATGAGGTGATGAAGAAAAAGGGGTTCCAATATCAGACAGAGATACTGTCAGATGAGCATTATAAGATATGGTTTTACAAACTAAAAGTTAATGAACCTGGCAAGGAGTCTGAAGTCGTGGATCTCCGTAACAGAATTAAAGAAGAAGGTGATACTGTGTATGTTGATGTGAGGGGACTTGAACCACCACAACCAATGGCACTGATCCTTGAAACACTGGCGAAACTTGATCCATCTAAAACACTCGTAGTTCAACATGAACGAGTACCAATGTTCCTGTATCCAAAACTTGATGAAAAAGGATATATCTATGAAACGCATGAAATTGATCAACACAATGTCCAGCTTATTATAAAAAGCAGACAATAAGTTTTTTCAATTTCAACTGTTTAATTGTACCGGTATATTTTGGTGCAAATAGCCTATTCACCTTATATTAACCCGAAAAATGCGTTTGCAAAATAGGGAAGTTTGTGTAATGAGTGATGGGGTACCCACCCGAAGGGAAGGGT
>JBMFUY010000155.1:0-5152 GCA_049966275.1 bacterium | reverse complement strand
AAAAAGTCTTTGTATCTTAGGTGGATCGCAGGGTTGAACGAATGAGCAAACTTTCCTATTGCATTTTTCGGGTTAAATAATCCTATAAATGCCTTCGGTGCACTCTCCAATCCATTGACAATTAAAAAAGGTAGTGCACTTTTCAAGTTTAAATGACAGCTATTTATATTTAAATGGTACTATTGCATTTTCTGTGTTTAATAGTAGTATAAGCGTAAATGTTATTCATGGAGGTTGTATGAAGGTTGTTACATCTGAAATGATGAGAAATCTTGATAAAAAGACTGTTGAAGCATTTGGCATTAATAGTATTGTTTTGATGGAGAATGCTGGTAGATCAGTTGCACAAACTATTATCAAGGAGTTTAATGCCCAGGCTAAAAAAGGAGTGGTTGTATTCTGTGGAAAGGGGAATAATGGAGGGGATGGATTTGTTACAGCCCGTCACCTTATAAATAGAGGCTATCATGTTGATGTGGTCTTTTTCGGGAAGAAGGATGAACTTAAGGGAGATGCATTAACAAATTATACTGCGTTGAGCAGAATAATAGATATCATACATGAACTTAAAGATGCTACTGAGTTTGACAAAACGGATATCAACCTTAAAGAAAAAGGACTTATAGTGGATGCCCTGCTTGGCACCGGTATAAATGGTGTGGTTAAAGAGCCATTTTATGGGGCAATAAACCTTATAAATAATTCTGGTTTGCCTGTAATCGCGGTAGACATACCCTCTGGTATTGATGCTGATACCGGCGCAGTGGCTGGTGTATCTGTAAAGGCAAAAAAAACTGTTACCTTTGGTCTGGCTAAAATAGGGCTTGTTGTTTATCCAGGTGTTGAATTTGCAGGGGAAGTCGAGGTTGTGGATATATCAATTCCTGACAAACTTATTAAGCAGACATACATACCATACAATCTTGTGGATCATACTTATGTTAGTTCATTATTAAAACCTCGAAATTATAATACCAACAAAGGTGATTATGGGCATACATTGATTATAGCTGGTTCAGAAGGGAAGAGTGGGGCAGGTATACTTTCTGCCAAGGGCGCTTTACGTGCAGGTAGTGGACTTGTAACAATTGCTGGTCCTGAAGGTTTGATGCCTGTGTACGAGACTACAGTACTGGAAGCTTTAAAAGAACCATTAACAGAAACCCTTACCGGTGTTATTGATAGATCAGCTATAAACCAGGTTGAGAAATTATTACAGACAAGAGATGTTGTTGCAATAGGACCAGGTATAGGAACAGAGCCACAAACTGCTGAATTTGTTTTTGAACTGATCAGAAGGTGTAAAATACCAATTGTTATAGATGCAGATGGTATCAATATAATAGCAAGTGATCCTCAGGTGCTTGTTGAAAGTAACAATGAGCATATAGTGCTCACTCCCCATCCAGGTGAATTTGGTAGGCTTGTAAACATGAATCCAAAGGAAGTGAATAAAGACAGAATTGGCCTTGCAAGTGAATTTGCAAAGAAATACAAATGCACGCTTGTTCTTAAGGGAGCAAGAACTGTAATAGCGAATAAAGATGGTGAAGTCTGGGTAAATCCAACAGGTAATCCTGGTATGTCAACCGGAGGGATGGGCGATGTGTTGACCGGTATAATTGCGGGTTTGATAGCTACTGGTTTAAATCCTCAGGAAGCAGCCATAGCAGGTGTGTTTATACATGGTATGGCAGGTGATATTATTTATGCTTATCACAGGAATAGTGCTGTGCTTGCATCTGAGATCCTTGATCGTATACCCTATGTGCTTTCGAGCCTTGTGGAAGAAAAAGGGATGTAAGCCTATTCATAACAAATAATTAAAATGTCCATTCCTATTTCAAAGTATCCAGTCTTATTCATTGTTGATGGTAGCTCTTATATTTTTCGCGCTTATCATGCCTTACCTCCACTCACAAACAAAAAGGGCATACCCACAAATGCTGTGTATGGCTATACAAATATGTTAATAAAAACCATAGAAAAGTATAAGCCTGAATATTTCGTTGTTGTTTTTGATTCAAAGGGACCAACCTTCAGAGAAAAGGTTGATATTACCTATAAAGCAAATAGAGGTGTACCGCCGGATGACCTTGCTGTGCAATTCCCTTATGTCTTTGAAATTACAGAAGCGTTAAGAATAAAATATGTATTTGTAGAAGGATTTGAGGCTGATGATGTCATTGCAACTATTACTGATAAGGCTAAAAAGGCTGGATTTGGCGTTGTAATCATTGGAACTGATAAGGATCTGATGTCCCTGATAGATGATGATGTTGTTATGCTTGATACAATGAAGGATCAATGGATAACAAGACAAACAGTTGTTGAAAAATTTGGAGTAGAACCCTATCAGATGCGGGATTTTCTTATGTTAACAGGGGATAGCATTGATAATATTAAAGGTGTTCAGGGAGTGGGGAAGAAGACAGCAATGGAATTGCTTAAGAAGTATGGAAGCGTTGATATGATATATAAAAACATCAACGAAATCACCAATCAGCGGATAAAGGCATCACTGATGGATGCGAAAGAAAATTTATACAACGTTACAAAACAATTGGTTCAACTAAGACGTGATGTACCTGTTGATGTTGATTTAGAATCCTTTAATATAAAAGGTCATCCACCTTCTTTAGAACAAAGAGAAAAGCTTATCAAACTCTTTTCAGAGCTTGAATTTAACAGACTAATAGAAAAATTAGGAACCTCGGTTTCACAAAAGCAAATGCTTGAGTATACACAGATAAAAGACATCATGGATATAAAAGATGCTCTGGAAAGGGCTGAAGAGCTATCTCTATTTCTGTGGAAGGATATTGTATGCATCTATACGGATCATGCCTATTATCTCAAATGTCATGACCCTGCTGAAGCTTTAAGATTTTTGGTCTCATTACAGAAAGAGATAACAGTTCATGATGCTAAAGCCATATACAAACTATGTTTAAATCATAACATACAGGTTAATGCCCGATTGTTCTCTGTTGAACTCGCAGCATACCTGTGTAATCCTGAAGCAAAAAGCTATACACTGGAGTCTTTATCTCTGTCTGAATTAGGAGAACAACTGCCATCTCTGTTATCCATGCCATCTGTCAAAGAGGCTTCAGATGGTTTTGGAGGGCTCTTTGCACAGCACAAAAACAGTAAGAATGAAGATAACAGTGTTGACAGGTATGAGCCTGTTGATCTGATAAGGTATGCGGTTCAGCTGAAGAGGCTTTCTGAAGTTTATAAAAAACGACTTAAACAGGATGGGCTTGAACCTTTGTTTTATAAAGTAGAGATGCCTTTGTCAGCAGTGCTTGCTGAGATGGAATATACAGGTATCAGGGTTGATAGTGCATATCTTAAGGAACTTTCAAGGCAATTTGCAGAGCAACTTGATCAGCTGAGGAGCAGGATGCAGGCTTTTGTTCCTGAATCGTTTAACCCTGATTCTCCAAAGCAGATAGCTAATATACTGTTTGAAAAGTTAAAATTACAACCAATAAAAAAGACCAAAACGGGATATTCTACGGACAACGAGGTATTAATAGAGCTTAAGGGTAAACATCCTTTTGTAGATTATCTTGTTAATTATAGAAATCTTGCAAAACTAAAGAATAGTTTTGTCGACACCTTACCTTCGTTTGTTAGTAAGACAACAGGCAGGATCCATACGCATTTTTTACAGACAGGTACAGCTACTGGCAGGCTTGCAAGCAGTGAGCCAAATCTTCAAAATATCCCCGTAAAAGATGACTATGGAAGGATGATAAGAAAGGCTTTTATAGCAGATGAAGGTTATTCAATATTAAGCGCTGACTATTCACAGATAGAGCTAAGGATCATGGCACATCTTTCCTCTGATGAAGCACTGATAGATGCCTTTTTGCATGATCAGGATATTCATGCGACCACTGCTTCCAGGATTTTTAATGTGCCTGTTGCTGAAGTAACTCCACAGATGCGAAGCAACGCAAAGGTTGTAAACTTTGGTATATTGTATGGTATGTCAGCCTATGGGTTATCAAAGCAACTTAATATACCACAGGAACAGGCTCAAATAATTATAGATGCTTATTTTAACCAGTATAAAGGTGTTAAATCTTATATTGATGATGTTTTAAATGGTGTAAGGCAAACAGGTTATGTTGGAACCATCCTTGGTAGACGCAGGTATATACCAAAAACTCTGGATAATCCGGCTTATCAGCGTATAGCCATTAACACGCCTGTGCAGGGGAGTGCTGCTGATCTTATCAAACTTGCAATGTTAAAGATGAATGATGCAATAAAAAGGGAAAGATATGACGCAAGGATGTTGTTACAGATACACGATGAACTTGTATTTGAAGTTAAGGATGAACAGGTGCAAGCATTCTCATCTGTTGTTAAGACACAGATGGAAGGGGCAATGAAATTGCTTGTTCCTTTAAAGGTTTCTATCAGTACAGGAAAGACCTGGGCAGATACAAAGGTTTAGGATGTTCCTCCAACCATGTTATGTTCATTTATGGCAAGGTTTGCGAGTTTATCAGCTTCTTTATTTAGTGTTCTTGGTATGTGTTTTACAGTGATCTTATCAAAATTAGTGGCAAGGCTCATATATACCCTGAATAATTTTCTAATATTTGTATTTCTTATAGCGTATTCACCGTTCAATTGTGAAACTAAAAGCAGGGAATCAGAATTAATGGTAACCTCTTTTACATTTAATTCCTTAAGCTTTTCGAGTGCAAGGATCAATGCATTGTATTCTGCTATGTTGTTGGTAGCATGACCCAGGTATTTTTTTAGGTAAATAGGCTGTTCCTGCACACCATAGATCACCACGCCACACCCTGCCTTACCAGGGTTACCCCTTGAAGCACCATCTATATAAACAACCACTTCTTTATTTTTTTCCATAGACTTCAATCCGGGATAATTATTCAGATACACACATTTAGTAAAATTAACAACAGTATTTATTTTTTGTTCTTACCCCAAAAATGCAATAGGGAAATTTGCTCATTCGTTCGGAGTACCCATGCAGAGCATGGGTCGCACGATCCACCTGTACCCCCTTCCCCCCTTTTAGCAAAGGGGGGAAGGGGGATTTGTTATAAAGGAGGCTTAGGTCCTTTGTATGTTTATATGCAATCACATTCCGTTTCTTTTT
>JBMFUY010000154.1:0-5240 GCA_049966275.1 bacterium | reverse complement strand
AGAATACCTATATTTGACGCGGGGTTATCACTCATTACACAAACTTCCCTATTTTGCAAACGCATTTTTCGGGTTAATAGACACTTTGCTCAGAATGACATTGAAACACATGCTGATACGAAAAGAGGATTCTTATCTATTCCCGGCTCTGCTGTTCCCGCCTTTGTATCCACCCTTTTTGCGTCCTCCACCATAACTACTCCCCTCTCTCTTTTCCATTGGTTTGGCTTCCGCAACTCTGATGTTTCTGCCTTTGAAGTCTGTTCCGTTGATCTGCTCAATGGCTTTCTTTGCATCTTCATCATTGGTCATCTCAACAAATCCAAAACCTTTGGAGCGTTCTGAGTATTTGTCCTTGATTATTGAAACACTCTGCACAGCACCTACCTTTTCAAACAACCCTTTTACCTCGTCTTCTGTGGCACTAAATGACAAGTTGCCAACATACAGTTTTAACATGTTTTTTTTCTCCTTTTTTTAAAGTATGACATTATTGAAAAACACACAGTATAATTGATTATATAGCCCGTTCTATAAGTTCTAAAGAGGAAAGGTTTTCAACAGAAGAGGTATCTGTGATATCCTGTCCAAGATATTTTGCTTTTACAAACCGTCTCAGGATCTTTGCATTTCTTGTTTTAGGAAGATCCGCAACAAACTTTACGGTTTTCGGAGTTAATGCCTTACCAAGTGCATTACCCACAAGCTGGATCAGTTCATTACGTAGTGTCTCAGATGGTTCATAACCAGGTTTTAACACCACGAAACAAACTACCACTTCTCCTTTTAATTCATCCGGTACACCAATAGCCGCTGCTTCTGTTACTGCTTTATGAGATACAAGTACGGATTCAACCTCAGCAGGGCCAACACGCTTACCCGCAACCTTGATGGTATCATCCGATCTTCCATGCAAAAACCAATAACCTTCTTTATCTATGGATGCCCAGTCTCCGTGTACCCATACATGTTTCCATCTATTCCAATAGGTTTCTATGTATCTTCCAGGATCGCGCCATACCCCTCTTGTCATACTGGGCCATGGTTTTTTACAAACAAGCTCTCCGACAGCATTCCTGATGGGTTTGCCATTTTCATCAAATACATCTATATCCATTCCTAATGCAGGACCACCAAGAGAACAGGGCTTTAATGGTTTTACCGGGTGCACAGATAGAAAACATGCTCCTACCTCAGTGCCTCCGGATAGGTTAATAATAGGACATCTTTCTTTACCCACCTCTTTGTATAACCACATCCATGGATCAGGGTTCCATGGCTCGCCTGTTGAACCAAACATCCTTAAGCTCGATAGGTCGTGTGCCCTGTGCCATTGATCACCATTACGCATAAACGCTCTTACAGCAGTTGGAGAGATACCAAGTATTGTAATTCTGTGCCGCTCTATTATATCCCACAATCTGTCTGGTTTAGGCCAATCAGGTGCACCCTCATAAAAAAATAGGGTTCCACCCAATGCAAGGCCACCTACAACCTCCCATGGACCCATAATCCAGCCCATATCAGTAAACCAGAATAAAATGTCCTGATCCTTCAAATCAACCTGAAATGCTATCTCTTCTGCCTGTTTTACAAGAAAGCCGCCATGCACATGCACAGCCCCTTTGGGTTTTCCTGTTGTACCAGATGTGTAGATGATCATCCATGGTGTTTCGGATGACAACTTCTTTGTTTGAACAATGGTGGGTTTGTCTTTTACAAAATCGTTCCAGTATATATCCTTATCTTTGTTCCATGGAATATCTATACCAAGCCTCTTAAATACAACAATACGCTTCACAGACGGACTCATTGCTACAGCACTATCAGCAATCTTTTTCATTTCAACGATGCTGCCTTTTCTATAGAAACCATCTGTTGTAATGAGCAGACGTGCAGAAGCATCATTTAACCTGGATGCCACTGCGTCAGGTCCGTAACCTGAAAAAATAGGAATAAATATTGCACCGATCTTTGCTATTGCAAGTAAGGCTATGGCTGTTTCCGGCAACATAGGCATGTAAACACCCACGGCTTCACCTTCTTTTATACCAGTATCCAGAAGAGCCTGAGCTAACTTATTAACTTCGTGGTAGAGATCAAGATACGTAAGCTTTCTTACCTCGTAATTTTCACCTTCCCATAGTAAAGCTAATTTATGTCTTCTAAAGGTGCTTATGTGTTTATCAACGCAATTGTGGGTAATATTGATCTTTCCATTAACAAACCATCTGGGCCATTCAATCCCTCTTCGGGTATCTAAAACCTTTTTGTAGGGTGTATACCATTCAATGCCGAGAAAATCGTTTACAGCATCCCAGAACCACTCAATGTTTTTCTGTGAGCGTTTTACGAGGCTTTCAAAATCCCTGATCCTGTTTGCCCGCAAAAACGAAAACACATTGCTATTTTTTACTGTACTGTCAAACCCCTTCCAGTAAAGCCTCTTTGCCAAAGACATATTCTCCTGTAAAAATCATATCTCTTAAGTTATTACGCTTATTTGTAAATGTCAACAAAGAACAACAGCTCTGTATAAGTCTTTGAATAAAAGGCAGGTATGTCATTTACCTTATCCGGTCATGAAAGAGGGCGAGACACACGCCCTCTTTCATATAAACATTCATCTGTTTTATCGTCGCCACCCGTCCGGTGTGGTCCATGTTACTGGTATTGCAGTAAAAGGTGTCATATCAGGTGTTGGCTGAAACATATCGTACATGGGCAGGGCTGTGGTATCAAATTCTGTAAATGGTTGTATGGTTTTGCCTGTTGATTGACTCAGTATTAACTCTATAGTGCGCAACACACTTGGAAAACCATAATGAACAGTGGATATGTATCCATGTTTTGCATAGGGACTTATAACTATAATAAACGATCTTTCCTGATCTATATGATCAAAGCCTGGCTGTGGGTCATCTTCATCAATGAATATTACTGTGGAACCCCAGTACTTGCTGTTTGATATTGCTTGAACAACCTTTGCTGTAGCAGCATCATTTTCTGTATAAGCTGACATTGGAATATCTGCTGGCTCATATCCATCGTCTCCAAGGGTCATAAACACAAAGTTAGGAAAACTATCACTCTGTACCATATTGTTAAAAGCAGAGATAAAGTAATCTGCTTTTACAACATCGCTTATAAGCGAGCCATAGGTTTGATCAACTTCAGGTGATAAATTCAATGGGTTGGTGTTGTTAAAAGGTCCATTGTACAAAGATGGTAGATCCTGCCCAAAATCAGAAAAGGTTACACCTGCATTTTTTAAGGCATCAAAGATTGTTCCGCTTGGAACAGATGCTATTGGCTCACTGGAATCTCCTGCTCTATTCATACCACCGTACCCGGTGTTGATGGACCAGATCCTCTGCAGGTAATCACTGATCATACCCTGAATGGATAAAGGATGTCCTGCAATGGATGGTACAATATCAAGGTAGAAGTTTGAATCAAGCGCAAACTGTTTTGCCATAGCATGGGTGTTGGGTGTTGTAAATCCTATGCCTGCATTGGTAGGTTTGTTGCAGCCAAAAGAAGCAGGTAGAGAATTAAAGTATTCAAGGCTCCCTGCTGACAGGAATGGACATGGTACAGGTTGAGCGTTTGCCTGAGGCCCTAGATCACCAAAATACATATCAAACGTTTTATTTTCTCTCAATATATAAACAACATGCTTTATATTTGCCCATGCGTTCATGATATTGGCTGGAACAGCCGGATGTTGATAGGTTGGTGGAACGAAATCATTCTTATAAACCTGAGTTGTGTATGCTGCAAGCTGCGCGCTGGATGGCTGTGGTATGTCTGAAACTGAGCCATAACAGAACCACGCATAATTTGCAAAATTGTATATATCAGCCGGGCTTGCACTCGCGGGTATATATGGACCATGACCAACACCATACATGTTTGCAACATAGATATGATTGTTTGCATTATCAAAGGCTACTGCTGATGGGTAACCCGCTGTTGGTATTCTACCTATAACATGTTCAGTGGCAGTATCAATAACAGCAATAGCATTGTCAGCCCCCATTGACACGTAAAGATAATTGCCATTGCCGGATAATGCCAGGTTATTAGGCAATCCACCCATTGATGGCTCTCCATTAAACATAGCAAGAGAGATAGTGTTTGATACAGTATTATCTTTTGTGTTGATAACACTTACTGTGTCACTGAGCGTGTTTGCAACATACATCTTGCTGCCATCTATAGAAGATATTATTGCAGCAGAGCCAACCTGATTCAGAGGTATTGTGGTTACAGTGGTCGGGGTACCTGTAAGTGAAAATACTGTAACAGTGCCAGTGCCTGTGTCAGATTGACGATTGACTACATAAGCGTACTTACCATCCGGCGTTATTGCCACTGCCCAGGGGTAAAGCCCGCGTGTTGTCAATGTGAATGTTTGTACACCTGTGGAAAGGTCTATTATTGAGATTGTCTCGCCAGGGTATTGATTACCGTAGCTATCATATTCTACGTTGTTTGCTGTAATTAACGTATTACCATACACAGCAATGCCTGCTGGTGTGGGCCAGACCTCGGTAGGAGTACCATTAAAAAATGTGGTTGATGTGTAAGGTTGAAGAGGGATCGCCTTTTTAAAAGAAAGATTGCTGTTCCCGTCTATTCCTATGTCAAGAACATACCCTTTTTGTTTCACTATACCTGGTATATAAGCATCTGTACTTGAACTATTTATAGCAATACCATCAAAGCTTTCATATTTTAATGGAAGTGAGGTTGTAAGCGAGATATAGGAAACAATTTTGTCAGTTGTAGGGTCAATTGCTATGATTTCATGGCTTTTATTAGCATACGTAACCCATCCAGTACCCAACACCAGAACAGTTTTCCCGTCTGGTGTTACCGCGATTTCGCTTGGCTGTGGTATGGTTTTCCGATCCGGTGCGTTAAAGGATGAATTACCTATCTGTGTGCCTGCAGGTGTTAAGAGATAGCCATTCGCTCCCCAGTATTGAGTGACCGGTGTTGAACTTGTGCTACTCCTGCCACAGCCATAGATGTTTGAAAGGCTTAAAAGATACACAAACGAAATGAATAGAAATAAATATTTTTTTAACATCTTTTCCTCCTTTTTTATTTAACCTAAAACAAATTTTTACAAATTACAATAAGATGATTAACCCGAAAAATGCAATAGGGAAGTTTGCTCATTCGTTCGGGGTACCCATGCAGAGCATGGGTCGCACGATCCACCTGTACCC
>JBMFUY010000153.1:0-5259 GCA_049966275.1 bacterium | reverse complement strand
CAACAAAAAGTCTTTGTATCTTAGGTGGATCGCAGGGTTGAACGAATGAGCAAACTTCCCTATTGCATTTTTTGGGTCAAGATTAAAAGTTTTGTTTTTAAGTAAAGGAATTTTAAAAGATGTCCTTTTATGCTTTTATCTGTTGATAAATACTATTTTTGATCTTATTCATAGGTAATTATGACGGATGTAATACTTATACATGGGCTATCCGGCAGTGCAGCAGACATGGAGTATATAGCTGATAACCTGAGTAATGCGGGATATAGAACCTTTAGTGTTAACCTGCCAGGTCATGGAACAGATCCCGGAGACTTATTGCATATAAACATGCAAAACTGGGTTGACGCGGTTGAATCCCGAATAAATGCATGTACTGACAAAATCTTTATAATTGGTTTATCAATGGGAGCGCTGCTTGCACTCTACTGCACTGTAATGCATCAGGACAGGATAAAAGGTATTATCCTGTTATCTCCAGCAATAAGATTGTATGGTAGACTCAATAGATTATTCATGTCCATGCTTTACATATTTTCCAGGTTTTTGCCAATCCCACATATTTATTATAAAAAAACAAAAGGACCGGATATTGCGGATCAACTGGTAAAAAGGGATTACAATGCCTACAATAAAATACCATTAAAGGCTTTGATAGAATTTGAGCGTTTGAGAAGAGCTACTATAAAAAGGCTTGGAATGATTAATGTGCCGGTACTTATGATATATTCAAAGCATGACCACACGATAGATAACAATGCTGTAGAAATAATTGACAAGAAAATATCTTCTACTATAAAGGAAAAAAGGATGTTACCAAATTCTTTTCATGTTATTTCCATAGATGTGGAAAAAAGGATTGTGGTTGATAACATACTGAAGTTTCAGAGATTTATTGAGTTGGGGGTTAAATGATAAAACATATACTTGTAGCTGTGGATGGTTCTGCTAACAGTGATACTGCTCTGGCGTATGGCATCTATCTTGCGAAGAAATTGGGTGCTGCTCTGAGCATTCAGCATGTGATAGATGTGGTGTTTCTTGAAAACCCCTTTTTGCATGACCTTTCCGGAGCAATGGGATTTGAGCCATTTATGGACTTTTCAGGAAAGGTAAGCGACATTTTACGTCAAAGAGGAAATCAAATACTATCAGATGCAAGCAGCACATGTAAAAAGGAGGGAGTAGAGTGTAAAACCTATCTTGACACAGGGATAGTAACAAAAGAGATTGCTGAAAGGGAAAAACTCGTAGACCTTGTTATAATCGGGCAGAAGGGGGTAAATTCTCAGTTTGACAGAAAGATCCTTGGTTCTACAACAGAAGGACTTACAAGAAGGCTTACAAAACCCCTCTTAATAAGTCCAATGGAGTTTAAAACATTGAATAAAATACTTCTTGCCTATGATGATAGTAATGGTGCAAAAAAGGCTATGGAGTTTGCAGTGGGCTTTTGTAAAGACATGGGCTTGCCTTTAAGCGTGATAAACATCAATAAGGATGAAGCAGCTTCGAAAACCATCCTTAACAATGTAACATCCTATATTGAACCATATAATATTAGATTTGAAACTTTAACAAAAAGTGGTAATGCAGAAAAGGTTTTAAAATCCATGCTTGATGAAGATACCTATGATCTGTTAATAATGGGTGCGCATGGGCATTCCAGGATTGTTGAGCTTGTGCTTGGTAGCACTGCAGAGTATGTGATAAGGAACACAAAAAAACCAGTGATTGTTATAAAAAGCTAAAGGAGGTTTGTTATGAGGGTAGGCATTAATGGATACGGAAGGATTGGCAGGATTATACACCGCATATCATTGCAAAGAAAAGATATAGATATTATGGCAATAAACGATATTACAGATGCAAAAACACTGGCACATTTGTTAAAGTATGATTCTGTTCATGGAACATTGGATGCAAATGTGGAGGCTCAAAACGACAGTATTTTAGTGAATGGTAAGAAATCCATAGTAACATCTTTTAAAAGCCCTGATCAGATACCATGGAAAGAATTCGGTGTTGATATTGTTGTAGAAAGCTCAGGGCATTTTACGGATCGCGAAAAGGCTGAATTGCACTTTAAAGGTGGTGCAAAGAAGGTTATTATTTCAGCACCAGCCAAAGACCCTGATATAACCATTGTGCTTGGTGTCAACCATCAGAACTACGATCCGAAAAAGCATCACATTATTTCAAACGCTTCATGTACAACTAATGGGCTTGCACCTGTAGTGAAGGTTATAAACGATAATCTTGGACTTGAGAGTGGTTTTATGACCACTGTTCATTCTTACACAAATGATCAGAGAATACTTGATCTGCCACACAAGGATTTAAGAAGGGCGCGTGCAGCAGCAATCTCAATGATCCCTACAACCACAGGTGCTGCGAAGGCACTACATCTTGTTATACCTGAGGTAAAAGGTAAACTTGATGGCATATCTATAAGGGTTCCAACCTTTGATGTGTCCATTGTGGATCTCTCTGCAATAGTAAAGAAACAGACAACAGTGGAAGAGGTTAATGCATTGTTCAAGAAAGCATCAGAAGGAGAAATGAAAGGTATACTTGGTTATTCTGAAGAACCGCTTGTTTCAATTGATTATAAAGGGACCCACTTTTCTACTGTGTTCGATGCTCTATTAACAAAGGTGATAAATGGCAATCTCGTTAAGGTGTATTCATGGTATGATAATGAATGGGGATTTACCACGCGGATGGTGGATTTGATAGAATTGGTTGGTAAAGGGGTGTAACAATGACCATCAATTACAAAGACCTGAAATACATTGACAGCATAGATATTAAGAAGAAGCGGCTTTTTATACGGGTTGATTTTAATGTGCCATTAACGCAGGATGGAGCTATATCTGATGATACGAGGATAAGGAGTGTTTTACCAACAATAAATTACGCGTTAGATGAAGGTGCATCCGTGATTCTATCCTCACACATGGGCAGACCCAAAGGCGTAAGAAACCCGCGTTTTTCCCTTCAAAATGTAGCCAAGAGGCTTTCAAGGCTCCTGGACAAAGAGGTGATCTTTGTTAATGACTGCGTTGGTCCAGCTGTGGATGATTACAAAAAGCACCTTGGTAAGGAAGAGGTAATGTTGCTTGAGAACCTTAGATTCAATCCTGGAGAAGAAAAGAATGATGATGAATTTGCTAAATTACTTGCACAGGACATAGATGTTTATATCAATGACGCATTTGCAGTTGCGCATCGTAACCATGCGAGTGTTTCTGCAATTACAAAGTTTGTTCCAAAGTGCGCTGCTGGTTTCTTAATGAAAAAGGAGTTAAACTACTTTACAAAGGCAACAGAAAATCCTTTAAGACCGTTCGTTGCCATCATTGGTGGTGCAAAAGTTTCAAGCAAATTAGGAGCTATGTCAAACCTGCTTGATAAGGTGGATAAACTTATAATAGGTGGAGGTATGGCATTTACATTCCTGAAGGCACTTGGGTATGAGGTTGGAAAATCCATTGTAGAGAATGACATGCTGAGAACAGCGCTTGATACGCTGCAGAAAGCAAAGGAAAAGGGGGTAAAGGTATTTCTACCGGTTGACTGCGTTGTGGCAAATAAGTTCGAACCAAAGGCAGAATCAAAGATCGTTCCTATTCAGGAAATACCAAGTGATTGGATTGGAATGGATATAGGTCCGGCAACCAATTTATTATTTTCATTGGCTATTCAGGGCGCAAAAACCATTATCTGGAATGGACCAATGGGTGTCTTTGAATTTGAAGGGTTCTCAAGAGGTACTTTATCAATGGTTTCTCATGTTGCCAATTCCTATGCCCTGACAATAGTTGGTGGTGGTGATACTGATGTGGCAATACATGAGGCAGGTGAAAGTGCGAACATATCATATATATCCACAGGTGGTGGTGCTTTTCTTGAGTTACTTGAAGGCAAGGAACTGCCTGCTCTGCGCGCACTTCAGGAATGCATAAAATCCAGGGACTAATGTTAAAACCTAAATACATTATTGCAGGAAACTGGAAGCTTAACAAAGGACCGGCAGAGGCAAAGACCTTTTGCGAAACTCTATCAGACAGGTTAAAGGGAATCTCTTTAACCAATGTGAAAGTTGTTGTGGCGCCTCCATTCGTTTCTCTGACAGGCATAAAGCCAGATGGATTCAGTTTGTGTGCACAGGATGTCTTCTGGGAAGATAACGGTGCATTCACAGGTGAGGTCTCTGCATCGATGCTAAAAGAGATAGGGGTTGAATACTGCATAATCGGTCATTCTGAGAGACGACAGTTTTTCCACGAGATAGACAGGACTGTTAACCTGAAGGCAATTGCCCTCTTGAAAAATAGGATCAAACCTATCATATGTATTGGTGAAAGGTTTGAAGAGCGTAAGACAGGGCTCATGTATAATGTGGTAAAGTTTCAGCTTGCCTCAGCACTCTTTGATATTCAAATTAAAGATCCTGATGATATTGTCATTGCATATGAGCCTGTATGGGCGATAGGAACTGGCAATGTAGCAACCCCACAACAGGCAGAAGATATGCATGAGGTTATCAGAAAATCACTTGAAAAACAGTTTGGTGTTGAGATAGGAAGTAAGATCAGGATACTTTATGGAGGTAGTGTTAGCCCTGACAACATTGCAGGACTTGTGGAAAAGGAACAGATCAATGGAGCGCTTATAGGAGGTGCAAGTCTTGACCTTGACAAATTTATAAGTATAATTAAATACGTGTCAAAGAAGGAGAGTTAACAATGTATGCATTGGTAGTATTGGTACATATAATGGTTGCAGTAGCCATAGTCATGATTGTCCTGTTACAGGTGGGCAAAGGCTCAGGTATGGGGGCTGCGTTTGGTGGTTCAAGTGAAAGTTTCTTTGGCTCTGCAGGACCAAGCAATTTTCTGGAAAAGGCTACAATAGTAGCAGGTATAATATTTCTTATTACATCATTAACACTGGCATATTTAAGTGGAGAGCGGGGACAAAGTAGACTATTTAATGAGGTTATACCAACCCAGAGCTCAACTATGCCTTCTCAACCTCAAAATGCAACACCTGTAAGCCCATCTACGCAACAGAAATAATTATATGCCGAAGTGGTGGAATTGGTAGACACACCATCTTGAGGGGGTGGCGGTTAACACCGTGCGGGTTCGAGTCCCGCCTTCGGCAGATTTAACAAAGTCTTGGTTTCATTACTGTCCGCTTAAAATAAAGCAAGCTGGGACTCCAATTTATCCAGCTTATGCAGGTTATAAG
>JBMFUY010000152.1:0-5287 GCA_049966275.1 bacterium | reverse complement strand
CTCTATATTTATCCATTCTTGTTATATAACTGATAGCCTCTTCTCTTGACAATTTATTACGTTCCATTGCAAACTCGATCCTCTGTTCCATGCTTGCAATAACTTTTACCTTAATTACAGGACAGACATCCTTCAATAAAAGATGTCCTGCATGTCCATAGTAAATAAGGTTATCATTTTTTGCATGCTCACATAATGTAGCCTGTATGAAAGACAGGTATCTGAATCTGTCGATGTTTAAAGATAAATGTTCTGAAATAGTTGGTTTTTCTTCCATAGCTGATATTAAATTGTTTTCTGAGATACCGTATTTTTCAGCTGCTTCGATGAGTATTTCCCTGCTTATGGATTTGTATCCCAATTTTTTCGCAAGGCATTCTGCAAGCATCTGACCACCACTAAAAGTCCCCCTTGATATTGTGATTATAGCCATGTGAATATATCTCCTTATAATTAATTATAATCTTGCATTAATTTTGTCTTTCATCTCTCTGACAGCATTTCCGATCCCAACAAATATAGCTCTTGCTATAATAGAGTGACCTATATTGTATTCTGTTATAGCGTCTATTTTTGTAATGGGCTCTACATTAATATAGTTAAGTCCATGACCTGCCGCTATACCAAGTTTTAGTTTCTCTGCTGTTATAACAGCATTCACGATTTGTTGAAGATTGGTTTCAAGTTCTTTTTTTGTTTTTGATTCACTGTATCGTGCAGTGCTTATCTCAACAATATCAGCACCCACCCTGTGTGCTGCTTTTACCTGATCAACATCTGGATCTATGAACAGGCTTACATTAATATCCGCATCATGAAATAGATGTATATATTTTTTGAAGGACTCTATGTTTAGAGCAACCTCCAATCCTCCCTCTGTTGTAAGTTCCTCTCTCCTTTCAGGAACAAGCGTTACTACATCTGGTTTTGTATCAAGGGCTATTTTTATCATCTCCTGTGTTGGTGCCATTTCGAGATTTAGTTTCGTTTTAACAACCTTTCTTGCCAGCTCTAAATCTCTATCCTGTGTATGCCTTCTGTCTTCTCGTAGGTGCATTACTATGCTATCTGCTCCTGCCAGCTCTATAATAGCTATAGCCTGTACCGGGTCCGGTTCATTAGCCTTTCTTGCCTGTCTGACAGTTGCTATATGATCAATGTTAACACCAAGTTTTTTCATATTATCTCTCCTTTATTTATTTTAATACAAAACAAGCAAAAAGAAAGCTATTATTAAAAAGTCTTCATTGTTTGTTTAGATCATTCTGCTTGTTGGGTGCAAACTTTATATTGCCATATATCGTTGTCTTGTTCCTACCATTCTCTTTTGAATAATAAAGGGCTTTATCTGAGTGAAGCAGTATTTCTTCTTTGTTTTTTGCGTCCTCAGGTATAGAAGATATACCTGTGCTAATCGTGAACTTTATGTTCTCTCCTGCATCGGTTTTTAGCACGAGTGATTCAATATTCCTTCTTAACCTTTCTGCTATCTTATAAGCCCCTTTAGAATCTGTATTAGGCAATACAACGCAGAATTCCTCTCCACCATATCTTGCAGCATAATCAACATCCCTTATAGTTTGCATTATTATATCTGATAATTTTTTTAACACCCTATCGCCCTGTGGATGACCATATTTGTCATTTAACAACTTAAAATGATCTATGTCTATCATAAGTAAAGACAATGCTTTATTATATCTGATAGCTTCTTTCACTTCAACTTCTAAATATTCCTGAAAGTGTCTGTGGTTATGTAAAGAAGTTAATCCGTCTGTAATAGCCAGTTTGTTTAACTTATCAAAAAGAATTGAGTTATATAAAGATATTGATATCTGGTTTATCAACGTTTCCAGTATTATACTTATTCTTTCGTTTATGGTGTTTTCCATGTACAGGATAATTATTCCTAATTCTTCTGTTTTCCCAAGTAGAGGTATAATGATAGCATATTTTATGGATTTATCAGGTGTATAAAGGCTATAAAGGAAAGGATGCAAAGTTTTTAACTGCGGTACTGTGATCTGGGTTATAGATGGTGTACGGTTCTCTGCAATGCCATCAAGTATGGGTTCTGTGTCAATAAAAATCCTTTCATCTGTAAGTTCTTTATCAATATTCTGTGTATAAACTATCCTGAATTTGTTATGCTCATCCTTAATTGCAAAGAAACCGGATTTTGCATTCGTTATTCTTAAGATCTCATTAAGAGATGTCTTTGCTATGTCTATTGTATCTATGGAATGGGATAACGTCCTGACAAAGGAATACATTGCTCCTTTCTCATACATATCATAACGCAGCTTGTACTGTAGTTCTATGTTATCCAACAGGTCTATTATCTGATTGGATATAACGGTTAATAGTTTTGCGTGTTCATCTGTAAATGCCTGTACCTCAAGGCTATCAACGCAGATTATGCCTATAACATCATTCTCCCTTATTGTTGGTACTGCAAGAAATGATTTTATACCCTCATTACGTACATAGTAAGGCAAACCTTTAATCTCACCCTGTATTTCATTTAGTATCATACTTTTTTTGTTTTTCAGTATCCAGCCTATATATGGGTCTTCCTGCGTTAGGGGTTTATCCATACTTATCCATTCACTGCTTGATAGTATTTCTCTTCCTCTGTACTGTGCATTTGAGTCTTTTAAATATAGAATTACAGTGAATGGATGAATTGTGGAACGTATTGTTTCTACTATATCAAATAGCCTTTCGTTCAATAATCTTGTCAACCTTGTCTTTTCTTTCTTCAACCCTTCATCCGATATAATTTCTGAATATGCCACCTGGCTTTCTTTTATATTATTGGTCAGATTAAATTCTAATGGTGCTTGCTGGAGGGTAGAAATCTTGTTTTTTAATCTTTCTATTAATTTCTTCTCATAAGCAACTATCAATCCTACAACGATTACAGAGAATAAAGATACAGCAGAGTAAAAAATATAACGTTCCAATGGTTTTGAATACAACGTTGCTTTGGTGAGGAATAAAATAGCTCCATATATCACGGATATAATCCCATTGATTGTTCCAAACAAAAGCGTGATGATCATGTAGATAAAATAAATGGATGAATTCGCATTAAATTTAAAGGTGCTTTCAATGAAATCCAGAACTATGATAAAGCAAACCACTATCAGTAATGAGAGCATTACGTTCTTTATAAAAAGTGGTAGTTTAGTTAGCATGTAGGATAGCACTGAAAAGATAGCAAAAGCTATAATCAATAGCAGAAAGAAGATACTATTGTAAGTATTTTCAGAGGCAATTCCAAAGATGTAACAGGCTGATGAAAAGAAAAGTAGAACCAGAAAAATAGATACAATAAATGACTGCCTGACTTTTAAACCCATTTAAGATAATTCTAATTGTTCTTATTGTTACTGTGCTGTACCAGAGGGGGTTGGCTTGCTGGATTCCTGTCAAAATATATTATCACATCTCCCTTTTTTGCCATTCCAAGCTCTTCACGAGCAATCTTTTCTATATAAAACTTATCTGATATCAATAAATTTATTTGTTCTGCGAGTTGGTTTTTCTCATTTAACAATGCATTATTCTTCTGTTCAGCCTGGGCTATGTTCTTTTTGATACGCCATAGATCATACAATCCACCTCGTGAGGCAACAACATATATTAAAAAACCTATTATAAACAACAATAAAAATCTATTCAGCCATTTCATCAATTTTTAGCCGTGTTACCTCCACTTATAGTTGTATAAAAATGTATTGCTTTCAGGATATCAAGTGCTCGCCTTATCTCACTATCACTCAAAAGAGCCTCAGCCTTCTTTGACTCTTTTGTTTTCTCTTTATGAAGTTTGTTCTGTGCAGGAAAATGTCCTTCAAGGTCTTTCTCTGTAATGCCGAAGATATTTTGAGGCTCTTCGACAACCTTTTCTTCATGCATTATAATATTAGGTTGTATTCCTTCAGCCTGAATAGATTTCCCATTAGGAGTGTAATAAAGAGCAGTTGTAAGTCTCAAAGCAGAACCATCATCAAGTGGAATTATAGTTTGGACAGACCCCTTTCCAAAGCTTGGAGTGCCAACAATGATCGCTCTTTTATGATCCTGTAAAGCTCCTGCTACTATTTCAGATGCACTTGCTGTACCGCCATTGATCAATACAACCATAGGGTAGTCTGGTTCTACATTTTTACCTGTTGCCAGGAACTTCATTTGTTGATCTGGCAGTCTTCCTTTGGTGTAAACTATTAATCCACTCTTTATAAAATGAGAAGCTACATCTACTGCTTGATTTAACAACCCGCCAGGGTTATTCCTCAGGTCTAATATAACCCCCTTGATATCGTTATTTGTTTTTTTATGTATTTCATCAAGTGCTTTTTGAAGTTCATTGTTTGTAGTTTCCTGAAACTGAATAATTCTTATGTATCCATAATGTCCATCAATAACATCATACTTTACACTTTTTATCTTTATAATTTCTCTTGTTAAAGTAAAGGTTCTTGGTTTTTCCCAGCCCTCTCTTACTATGGTTAAACTTACCTTTGTTCCGCTTGGACCACGGATCATATTTAGATCCTGTTCAAGGGTAAGGTCCCTTGTTGGTTTTCCATCTATCATTATAATTTTGTCACCGGATTTGATTCCGGCTTTGGCTGCTGGTGTATCTTCTATGGGAGAAATTACAGTCAATACGCCATCCTTTAATGTTATAGTCATGCCTACCCCACCAAATTGTCCCTGAGTGCTAACCTGTAGGTCTTTATACTCATCAGGTGTCATAAAAGCAGAGTGAGGATCGAGTGAGCTAACCATTCCTTTTAAAGCACCATATATAAGCTTCTTTGTGCTTACTGGTTCTACATAATCCTTCTGTACTTTATTAAGGACCGAGGTAAATAAACCAAGCTCTTTATACTTTGATTCACTATTTTTAACTGCAGTATGTTCTTTATTGGCTAAGATTTTGGCTGCGAAAGCTGATGTAACTGCCAGGATCAAAATTATTATCCACCAGCTCTTAATCGTTTTTGATTTCATTTGTGCCTCCATATTCTTTTATCATTCATTATATCATAACGATTATTTAATAAAATGACAAGGGATTGTATTAAAGTATAATTTAAACACATAAAATCCAGTAAGCTTGAAAATAAACTTATGATAGTTTGATTATTTAACCCTCTGCAACCCGGTACAATTTCTTTATACAATTCAATTATGATATCCTTAACCCGAAAAATGCGTTTGCGAAATAGGGAAGTTTGTGTAATGAGTGATAACCCCGCGTCAAATATAGGTA
>JBMFUY010000151.1:0-5307 GCA_049966275.1 bacterium | reverse complement strand
AATACCTATATTTGACGCGGGGTTATCACTCATTACACAAACTTCCCTATTTCGCAAATGCATTTTTCGGGTTAACAATGTTCATTTTATTATTCACATCCCTATCATATCACAACTTAACAATGTCAGAATATGAAGGTAGTAAGCCAAATCCATCAGCATGTATCACAGCACTTCTTATTGCCTCTTCTACAAGGTGTGCAGACACATCTCCAACAACATCAATAAATTCCCTTTTATTTCCTGTTGATATTGCGAATATTACATCCCCATCAAAACTCGCTCCAGCAGGTGATAATGTCCTTGCAATGCCAGCGGATGCCATCTTTGCAATTACCCTCAGGGCTGATTTGTCAAAGTATGCATCTGTAACAACTACAACCAGGGTGGTATTTTCAGTTATAGCTTCCATATTAGATGCTATCTTCCCTCCAGTCATAACATTGGAGGTGTTTAAAAACGCTTTAGATATTTTGTCTATTCTTGCACCAGCCATAATCCTTTTATGTTCATCAAAAACATCACCAAATGCATTTACAACCACATATACCCAGACTAATGTATCGCTGTGAAGCTTTATACTGGCTGTTCCTGTACCAGCCTTCATTGCATTATCAATACCCATGATCTTTCCCACTGTTGCGCCTGTACCAGCACCATATGAACCTTCATGAATGGTTTTTGATAGATTGTTGCACGCTAAATACCCCATGTTGCAATCAGGGGCCTTGCCTGTTGAAAACCTGAGATCAAAGATCACTGCGCCTGGCACAATGGGTACTTTTATGCCACGTATATCTGTTCCTTTATCGTGTTCTTTTAACCATCTCATTACACCGCAGCATGCATCCAGACCAAAAGCACTGCCACCTGATAATGTAATCGCATCTATCCTTGAAACAGTATGGGTTGTCTCAAGAGAATCTATCTGCCTTGTGCTTGTTGCCCCACCATATTTATACAGCCCTGCAATAGCACCACCTTCAAAGTAGATCACACTTACACCTGTTCTGTTAACCCTGTCTGTATACTCACCAACAAATACATTATCAGGTATTTTAACATCGTTTGACATTGTTTATCTATCTTTCGGATTCGTCTCTTGTCAGGGGTATCACACCCTTTTCCAATAGAAACAGCATGTGATTGACAAGAACCGGATCAAACTGAGTACCGCTATTGTTTTTAAGCTCAGATATAACCTGCTCCTTTGATAACGGTTTTCTATAAGGCCTTTCAGATGTCATCGCATCAAAACTGTCGCATATAGACAGTATTCTTGCTCCAAGTGGTATGTTTTCACCCTTTAAGCCCTCAGGATACCCTTTTCCATCGTATCTCTCATGATGGTACAATATAAGCGGGATTATATCTGCAAGAAATGACATTGGTTTTAATATGTTTGCGCCTATTACAGGATGCGATTTAAACTCCTCAAGCTCCTTTTGAGTAAGTGGCTCTTTCTTGGTTAATGAATCGTATCTTATGGCGATCTTTCCTATATCATGCAGTCTGCCTGCCTGTGTTATATTTGAAATCTCTTTCTGATCCAGTTTCATGTGTTCAGCAAGCATACGCGCATATACAGAAACCCTTTCAGAATGACCTTTTGTATAAGGCTCTTTTGCCTCGAGTGCTTTTACCAGGGATTCTATTGATTCAATAATGGCGATTTGCAAGCCTTCATCTGATCGCTTTACCTCAAGCAATGTTGTTATACGTTCTGCAAAAATAGATGCAAGCTTCCTTGAGGTGTCTGTAAAGGGTATCTCTTTCCTCAACCTCAAAGCGCAGAATGCACCATAAAACCTTGTCGTAAGTCCTATTGCAATGGCAAGGTAGGATTTCACATTTAGACCTGGATCCGCTGCTCTTCTTATGGTATCTATCCGGTCACCGTTTAAGATTAAATAACGTTCTTTTCTCAAGATATCAAAGATCTTTTCTTTATCAAAGTTCGCCTCAAGCTCATCCGGGAATACATTTACAGAGGATTTCATTAATCGTGTTATCATGGGAGAAGAGATTGTTTCCTTTAAAGAAATAAACACAATATCAGCATCCAGCTCAGACAGTGCCTTCTCAAGTATCAACTCAAGTACAGCGCGGATATTGTTGTTCAAAACCATTGCTTCGCTGATCTGATAGAGCGATAGGGCTTCCTTTAATTGAAGATTTTCTTCCTCCAATCTCCTTCTCTGGATAGCCTTCTTTACAATCAATCCAAGCTCTTCAAGTTTAAATGGTTTTAAAACATAATCAATAGCACCCAGCTTAAGTGCCATAATAGCAGTTTCTACTGTGCCAAAGCCTGTCAGTATAATAAATTTATGATTCAAGCCTTCTGAATTTGCTTTTTTTAGAAGCTCTATACCATTCATGCCAGGCATTTCGAGATCCGTGAGCACGATGTCATAGTAGAACCTCTTGAGATATTCATACGCATCATTGCCGTCTTTTGCAACATCTACCTTATAGCCTTCAAGTGAAAGATACTCCTGCAGAAGCTCTCTTATAGAGCTTTCATCATCAACAACAAGAATATGGACATCCTTTATTTTAGGCTGTATGGGTTCTGTCATCTCTATGTTCTATTGGAAGAATTATAGTAAATATCGTCCCTTTATTCAACTCACTTTTAACCAGAAGCCTGCCATTGTGTTCCTCAATAGCGTTCATAACAATAGTCATACCAAGGCCTGTTCCTTTACCAGCAGGTTTTGTTGTAAAAAAGGGGGTAAAGATCTTTGCAAGTTGTTCATCAGGTATGCCAATACCTTCGTCCTTTACCTCAATCTCTATGTTATCCTTGTCAAAAAATCTTGTTGATATAACTATATTACCCTTTCTGTTCTCCATTGCATCCCTTGCATTGGAGATAAGGTTTACCAGCAATTGCTCTATTGCCTCTGGTATAGCCTGAATATTGGGTAGTTTTTCATCCAGTTCTTTTATAAGTTCAATCCCCTTTGTCCTTAATTCATACTCCCAAAGTGATGCTATTGAGTTTATGATGTTATTAACATTAACGGATGTGAACTCTGCCCTTGTAAGTCTTACAGAAGACATAAGCCTTTTCACGGATTCATCCAGTTTGTTTATGCTTAACTTGATCTTTTCGAGCCGTTCTCTGCCGATGTCAACCCCCTTGTTCTCAAGCTCTTTGTTAAGCAACTCAGTCTGACCTGCTATAACAGAGACAGGTGTACTGAATTGATGGGTGATGCTTGCTATAACCTGACCTATATTAGCAAGTTTGTCTGTGTGGTATAGTATACCCTTCATCTCCTCAAGTTTATGCTTTGACAATTCAAGTTCTTTTGTAAAATCTTCAAGCCTTGAATAAGCGAGTTGAAGTTCTCCAAGAACAGTATTCATCTCCTGATAGTGTTTTTCTATCTCCTCTTTTTGTTTTAATGTCTCTGTATAGAGCCTGCTGTTAACAATGCCTGTGCCAAGTTGTGAGGCGAAACTCTCAAGCAACCTTACGTTGCCTTCATTTAAGTTCTCAGCTTTAGATTCTACCTCAAGAATACCTATAGCCTCTCCAAATGCAATGATTGGTACCAGTGCAAACACCTTTGTTCCTGTTGTTTGTTGTATTGTTTTTGCGATCTCTTCAGTGACCTGTGGCACTGCATCTACAAGTAGATCCCACTCGTTGTGGGTTATCATTGTACTTCTTTCCTTCATTGCCTTTACAACCATGTTATTTTCACTGTGCATGGGTACCCATAGTTTATCCAGTTCAAACCCGAGTATATTGTTGATAGCCTCAACATCAGCCTTTGGTGAATATTCCATTATCTGGAGTGCTGTTTTTTCCTTGTTCAGTAAGATTATAGCATTGTATCTATAACCCAGTGTTTCACTAATCATGTTTGTCATCTCGCTCAGGAAATCATTTATGGGTTCTAACTTTTTAAACCTATCCATTGTGTCTAACAAGAAACCGATCTCTTTTCTTTCAGAGAAGAGTTCCTTTAGAGCAGAGTTCAGTTTGAGATTAACAAAGATCAATATTAAAACAATTAGAACAAAAATAGATATGTTTGTTATAGCAAGATCAAGGTTTCCTGACCTCAGATTAATAATATTGTTTGTAACAAGACTATTTACAAACACAAACACGCCTTTGTGTAATGAAGCATTAAGAAAAGATGCCATAATATAGAAGAATATATCCAGTAGAGCGAATATAAGGGTTAATACTGCGTTGCCTAATAAACTCACGCCAAATATGTGTAATAATAGAAGGATAAAGAATGGGCTTTGAAAACCACCTGTTAAAAAAATGGTAAATGAGGTAATAAGAATATCAACTATAGCCAGTACAACCCCCATAACCCTTCTCAGTTTAGATATTCTGAACAAGAGATCACCTGTAATATTGATCGCAAAGGCTATGATTACAGCTAATAAAAAATACTCATAAGGTGCTGTATACGGCTTCAAAAATAACAGCACAAGGAGTGTTACAACAGGGTAGGCTAAATAACGAGCCTTTATTGCCCAATCTATCAATTGTTCTTCATGGGTATAGGCTGCATGTTTAAAAGAAAATGAGCTATTCATTCCTGTTATATACAAAATCAGCCACAAAATAGCAACAACAAAATCTATTCATAAACAGAAAAGAATGTTCCCTGATTTAAAATAAATCAAAAATCCTTCTCACACTAACATTAGAACGAAACTATGTCCTTTTTTATGATAATTAAAAGACTGATTAAAATGACAAAAGAGTAGTGATGGACATACCTGTCCATCACTTAAAATGACAATTACTTTGCTACAGCGCTTTTTAAAAGACTGCCTGGTCTAAATTTAGGTACCTTTTTGGCAGGTATCTTTATCTTTGCTTTGGTTTTAGGATTTATGCCTTCTCTTGCAGCCCGTTTTGTTACATAGAACGTCCCAAACCCTGGCAGGGTAAGCTTATCGCCCTTTTTAAGTAGTGTCGTAAGTTGTTTAATAAAAGCGTTAAGTACTTCTTCTGCCTTTGCCTTTGATACTTCAGCCTCATCGGCTATCTTTTTTACAAGATCCGCTTTTGTCATATACCCTCCTTTATATAGAATACATGGTTAGTATCAGATAAAATTTTTAAGTCAAGAGATTTTAATGCCATGTCCATATCAGGCAGCTAACCCGAAAATGCAATACCCGAAAAATGCAATAGGAAAGTTTGCTCATTCGTTCGGGGTACCCATGCAGAACATGGGTCGCACGATCCACCTAAGATACAAAGACTTTTTGTTGTAAAGGAGGTTTAAGTCCTTTGTATGTTTATATGCAATCACATTC
>JBMFUY010000150.1:0-5376 GCA_049966275.1 bacterium | reverse complement strand
GACGCGTGACCCTTCCCTTCGGGTGGGTACCCCATCACTCATTACACAAACTTCCCTATTTCGCAAACGCATTTTTCTGGTTAATGGAATTCAGTAGTTTTTGAGCAAGAGGTTTATCAGACATTAACCAATCAGCCCTGTAGCTTGGTGTTTTATAATTTATGACCTTTTCCAATATCTCCCGTGCTTTGTCGTATTCTCCTTGCTTAATGTAAACCTTACCCATTATAACCATTGGAAGTGTGAAATTGGGATCGTTCTTCAATGACGCATTAAGATACTCAAGTGCTTTCTTATCACTGCCTCCTGCTATCCAGGGAAGTTCGTAATACATCTCACCATAAGCCTCAAGTATATTAGGATCAGTTTTATTTATTTCATAAGCTTTACCAAGATATTTTTTAAAATCCGGCAACATAAAAAGAGAGTTCAAAACCCCTTTATATTGCCCGATTCGGCCTATGTTTGCAGACATCCAGAAATATCCCATTGCATTGTCAGGATCCGCTTTAATAGCATTGTTTGCAGCAGCTTTTCCAGCCTCATAATCTTTTAGTGCATCAGTGTTGGTGAGTTTTGCCTGATCACCCATTGTTAGGTAAGCCCTTGATTCATCACAGTAAGCCATGGATTTAACCTTAGGATCCCCGGATTCCTTTGCGACCTGTTCAAACATGGTGATCGATTTCTGGAGATTGCTGATGTCTTTATCATAGTTGTTGAACACAGCCTCAGCGTCAGAGAGTGTTAGAGCATGCGCATTCATGACAAACATAAAACACATAGCCACTATCAGAGATACTTTTAATTTAAACATATTCCCTCCCTTTTATTTAAGTCCTAATTTATCCAGGAACATTTTTATCGCAACAGTAAAACCATAAGGTCCAATAGCATCTATTCTTATTATATTATCAATTGATACGTTTGTAAAACTACCATCAGGTTTTTTTACCAGAAATGGCATGTCTACCTCTTTAAACATGGGTTCATCGTTTTTACCTTCTCCTATGCCAGCAACAATTAGTTTACTGTAAACACTTTCATACATAGATACAAGTTTTTTCACTGCTGTTCCCTTGTCTGTATTACCCATCAGATGGTAGAATCTTGTGCCAGGATAAACCTTCAAGCCCTTATTTTCCACGAACTGTTTGACCTCTTCCAGAATGGATGGATCCCTTAAGATAAAAGGTTCATCATGACGTCTTATCTTCGCCAGAGCAGCAAGCTTTGGTTCAAGGTTAAGATATTTGGCAACTTCTTCTACACTCATGTCACCAAAGCCAATAACCTTATTGTTGAACATTGTTTTTATTTGTTCAAACACTTCCCGGATCTTTTTATAACTTGCGCCAAGTTCCAATGTAATGTAGTTGTCAAATTGGGTAAAATTATTACTACCTTTTAAGGATTCAAACCTTGCGAATTGCCCTTTCGGGAAGTAGATTGCTCCACCATTTTCAACTATGAATGGTGAGGTGTTACCGGTTTTTTCTCTAAAATATATAACTTCTGCGTATGATTTGCTTGTACAGAATATCAGTGGGATATTATATCTACTTAATAATTTGATGCCTTCAAGGGATGGCTCAAACGAATAAGAATAGTAATCAAGCAGAGTTCCATCAAGATCCGTTATAACTATAGATTCGATCGTCATTATTTAATATCTCCATTCTTTAAACGTTTTTTAGAGTTCAATATAACAATTAAGTTTTATTTTTATATTCATTTGCAAGTGCTTCTTTAAATTCCTCAGCATTGAAAACGCCCTTTTTAATCAGGATAGATATTAACGCTTTAATAAATGGTAACAACCTTTCATCCCTGATTTCCTGTTTTGTTTCCTGCCTTATTTCCTGTTTCCGGGTGGATCCATCGGTTAGTTCGTGCGGTTCAGCTGATTGCAGTTCAGCAGATAGTTCTTCATCTCTTCCGGTCATAGGTATTTCGGTTGTTTGTTTAGGAAGTTCTTTACCCTTGTAATAGAAATTAATAAAATCTATCAAGCTTGAATCAAGCGCCAGGACAGGTTGTATTTTATAGCCTGATGTAAACTGTATTGTGTCTATTGCAGCAAGATTTGTTGGATCAGACATTGCCACATGAAGAACTGGTTTACCAGAAATTATTTTTATACCAAGAGGTAGGGCATTGTATTTTTCTGCTATATCCAATGGAATTAAATCTATGATCTTCTGCTCTACAACTATCTTGTGTAGATCCACCATTGGGAGATTAAGTTGCTTGCTTAACAGTTTGAGCATATCAAGCTCTTTTAGAAAGCCCATTTTTACAAGGATCGTACCCAATCTACCCCCATAGCTCCGCTGATTAGAGAGAGCTGCTCTTAGTTGTGATTCATTTATTAAATGTGCATCTATCAGAAGTTCTCCAAGCCTTTTATGAGGGGTAGGGCTCATTTTAGATATTGTTTTAGATCAGCCTCTTTTATTATTCCCTTTTCTATTAGGATTTCTATCAGGGTATTTACGAGCTCTCTGGTTTCTTTGTTCATTAGCAAACTGGTTAACTCCTGTGACATGCCAGCCTTAATACCAAGCGTAGAATTTAGTATAGCCTTTGCTTCTTCTGGTAATTCAGTATCCAGGACAGATGGTTGAGTAGCCTGGTTATCTGGTTCGTCTCTTATAATGACCACTTCATCCTTTGGAATGTTTGAGCGCTCTATTTTAGGTTGTTCTACCGGTATACCATTTAGATTTTCAACTTGAATGGATTTCTCGGTTAATGGTTGTTGAGGAGCAGGATTGTAGTAGTCCTTAATGGCTTTTACAATTGCAGAATCCGCAGCAATAATAGGTTTTACTGTATACCCGGTTAAAAACTGTATCTCATCTATAGCCTCTAAATTTGTAGGATCAGAGGTGGCTATAAACAATATTTTTTTCCCACCATCAACCTTAACACCAAGAGGTATAACGTTGTGTTTGGTTGCAACCTCTTCAGGAATTAACTCTATTGCAGAGGGCGGGATCTTGATCTTTGCTATATCAACATACTGGATTTTTAATTGCTGGCTTAAAAATTTTATAAGTTTATCTTCAGAAATAAATTTTAAACGAACAAGATGATTACCGAGTCTACCACCCCATTTCTGTTGTTCAGAAAGGGCTGCACGTAGTTGAAATGGATCAATTAATCCAGCTTCAACTAATAAATCTCCTAATCTCTTTTTCCCATCACTCATATAGAACTATTATACACATAACTAAAATTAATTCAACCAATTTTAATTTAAAAAAAGAGCTTGACCTTTAATGCTCTGCTAATTAAATTTTTATATAATTTAAGCCTTTTTAAAAAGATTCTTATAGCTGGTTATAATCTTTAAATAAGAGCAATAAAGATAAAAAAGGAGGTAAAATATGCCTGAAGAGGTAAGACAGCCACAGGTGATTGTGTTTACAACACCAACCTGTTCCTGGTGTAAAAAAACCAAACAATATTTAATTGAACATAAGATCAAGTTTAAAGAGGTTGATGTTTCAAGGGATCAACAGGCTGCACGGGACCTCGTGAGAAGAACCAATCAGATGGGTGTGCCTGTAACCCTTATCAATAATAGACCTGTGATTGGATTTAATAAGGCAGAAATAAATAGATTGTTAAATATTAAAGAATAATATAAAAGGAGGTAGGTATGAAAATACAACCATTAGAGGATAGGGTTCTGATAAGACCCATGGAGGAAAAGGAGAAAAAACTCGGCTCTATTATCATCCCTGAAACAGCCAAGGAAAAGCCTCAGATAGGCACGGTGGAGGCTGTTGGTACGGATGAGGAGCTCCAGAAGATCGTCAAGGTTGGAGATAAGATCATTTACGGTAAGTACAGTGGTACAGAGATAGAGCTTGATGGGGTTAATTATCTTATAATACAAAAATCTGATCTGTTGGGGGTAGTAAAAGATTAAAAAAGTCCCGCTGAAGCGGGACTTTTTTTTTAAAAATGGAGGTAATATGATCAGGAAAATTATTGTGGGGGGAATTGCATGGGCATTCATAACTATATTTTTGCCGTTGAATGTATTAGCTAATAATACTTCTCGTCAAAATGCTTCTGATGATATCATAGCTCAAAGAGATTCAAGAGTTGTTGTTTCACAGGGTACAGCTTTGATCAATAATGAAGATCGATCTTCAGCACGAATTGATGCAATAAACGATGCACTAAAAAAAGCCGTGGAACAAACAGTTGGTATGCTTATATCCACCAGTACGGTTACAGAAGATTACAATTTATTAAACAACAACATATACTCTCATGCTGATGACTATGTACATGATTATAAAGTGCTAAATGAAGGGGTTAATAATAATGTTTACAATATAACACTTCAGGTAACCATTGGTATAAAACATCTTAAAAATGAGCTTGATAAGCTTAATTTAGCCAGTAGTTCCAGACAGGAACCGACTGTGGCAGTTATTATACTTGAACAGAACATAGGGGAGAAAAGATTAGAATCTGCATTGTTTTATGCCCCATTATCCACATTTGATAACTATATAATACCAGAGGTTCGTATACTTAATGAAGTTGGTAATATGTCTATAGCAGAGAATGAGATGACAAAAAAATTACTTGCCAGTGGTGTTAATGTGGAGGATGAGGCTGTTCTGTTAAAGAACATAAAGTTGTCGCCCGGGTTTATGCTTCAATCCCTTAACGATACAACAGTAAAGGATATTGGTAGCCTTGCCAAAGTTGATATAGTTGTATACGGGAAAGCAGTGGCAAGGCTTTATGGGGCAATTGCTGGTTCTGAGATGAAGTCAGCTCAGGCAGATGTTTCTTTGAGGGCAGTTGATGTAAAGACTGGTAGAGTTCTTGCTGCAGGAAGCGAACATGCTGCTTCTGTTAATATTGATCCACTGATAGCAGGTGATGAAGCCATAAAAAAGGCTACTGATAAACTGGCAGATACAATGATACCAACAATACTCTCACAATGGAAACAGAGTACAGGTGGTTTACACACTGGAAAGGTTGTTGTATCTGGGATTGTTTCACCTGCTGAACTTACTGCATTGAAAGATAATCTCATTACAGGTGATGGGGTTAAAAAACTATCTGAAGAAAGCATAGGGAATGGCCAGGCTTCGCTGGGGATGGAATACAATGGTAGTTTTCAGCAGGTACTCAGTTCTATATTTGCAAATAAAAGTATAACTTCTGCATACAATATTACCACCACAAACGAAAATACAATAATCTTAACAAAGAAGTAGACACCCAATGTCTATTATACTGGATGTTCCGATGTTAGCATTAAACCCGAAAAATGCATTTGCGAAATAGGGAAGTTTGTGTAATGAGTGATAACCCCGCGTCAAATATAGGTATTCT
>JBMFUY010000149.1:0-5376 GCA_049966275.1 bacterium | reverse complement strand
GAAGAATACCTATATTTGACGCGGGGTTATCACTCATTACACAAACTTCCCTATTTCGCAAATGCATTTTTCGGGATAAACAATATTACTTCACACGTGGGCTATTTGTCAGGGGGAGAATGCAGGGAATACCCGTTCTGCTACGCATCAACCCCTTTGGGGGAAGTGGAATTTTCAAGTTCTCTCACCTTGAAAAAGGAGATGTGAGATTTATAATGCTGTTATTTCTGTTGTATATCTTTGTTTATTATATTTAACAGCTCTCTACTATTAACAGGCTTTGTTAAGAAATAATCGCATCCACTTCTTATCGCACGTTCCTTATCTTCTGGTTTGCCATGAGATGTTATAATAACAACCTTTATATGCTTCAGTTCATTACTGCTTTTTATAAATCTACATATAGCATCGCCGCTCATCTCAGGCATAACAAGGTCAAGCAGAGCAATCTTTGGCTTCTCTGATTGTATCTTTTTTAATGCCTCTGTGCCTGTCTTTGCCTTTATAATATCATACCCGGTCTTCTTCAGAAGGATCTCTTCAAGCATCAACACAGTATCCATATCATCAGCTATAACGATTTTTTCTTTTTCCGCCATGTGTCTCCCCTATTAAAGTTTATACATACTACACTTTTTGTCGCTCTGCAATACTTTATAAAGAAACGGGATTATAGGGAAAAAAGGTAAAGCCCTACCCAATTTTCCCTGGTGTGCACTTTTAATTTTTATTTAACCCGAAAAATGCAATAGGGAAGTTTGCTCATTCGTTCGGGGTACCCAATCACTCATTACACAAACTTCCCTATTTCGCAAACGCATTTTTTGGGTTAACATAAGCCAGCCTTTAACTTGACACCATAAAAATGCTCTTCTACAACATATTTCTATGGATGTTTATCCTATTGTACATAAAAATTTGATATTCAATATTATAACCAGTGAGGATATCAGCTTCGTTGAAATAAGGAAGTTGCTGGACTACCTTATAGAGGAAAAAGCCTTTGAGAAATCCGAGGATCAACTAACCTATGAACCTGAGATGTATGAAATCTATATAGATGATTATCACTATGTAGTTGATGTACAGGATTTTGAAGTGGCAATATACAAACGAGAGAAAAGAAGCGATACAAAGGAGAATTAACAATGTATAAAAACCTAAAAAAGATTTTTCTAATTTCAGCTGTGATCCTTGTAACCATGATCTCTTGTACCAAAAGTCATCAACAGAAGCCCACACTTAATTTGTATGTTATGAGTCATTGTCCATTTGGTATAAGGGCTGAAAATGTTATACTTAGTTTTTTAAGCAATTTTGATAATCAGTTAAAGCTTCACGTCTATTATATAGTTAGCAAGCAGGGTGATCATAACTTCACAAGCCTGCATGGTCCTGCAGAGCTTGATGAGGATCTGCATCAGATAGCGATCCAGGAACTTTATAATGATAAATTCTATAGTTATCTCTTATGTTACAATAACACCATGAACAGGGATGAGTGCCTTAAGGATAATAAAATAAATAAGAATGAAATAGATGAATTTGTTAAATCCGGACAGGCAGAAAAGATCCTGAATCAGGATTTTTCAACCACAGAGAAATTGGGTATAAATGCGAGTCCAACACTCTACATAGATTCTAAAAGGTATGACGGTCCCATACAGCCAGAGCATATAATAAGAGCTGTATGTTCCAGCGTTCCGAACCTTACATATTGCAAGACATTAAAACCTCCTGTGGATGTACATGTAACATTACTTGTCGGCGGATGGGATAATATTTATCATCCCAACCTGATCAGAGAAAGCCTTGATAATTTTTTTTATAAGGCAAACGTTGATATAATAAATGCAGGTACACAGCAGGGCAGGGCATTAGCTGAAAAATATAATTTAAAAGAGGTGCCAGCGATCATATTCAGCAATAATATAACAATGACAACAACGTTTGATCAGATTAAAACAAGATTAAAGAAGATAAACGACGCGTTTGTTGATCAACTGGATGATCTTGGTTACAGACATCTCATTGATATGCCGACGAAACAGAATGAGATGATCATGTTCATAGATGTTACAGATAAGGCATCCGTCAATGCTGGTGTATCAGTACTCAGATTACTTAAGGACTATAAAAAGAATCAGTACCACCCTGTATTAAAGGTCATCAGCAATGATCTTGGCAATGATGTCTTAAGAACAGCAAATGTAGTGGAACATCTTAATGGTTTACCTCTTGATGATCAGCTGAACACCCTGACAAAGTTGTATACAGATGGGTCTTTAAAAGAATTCTATGAGCCATTCAAAAATAAGATCAAATACAATGGATCCTATGTAAAAAAGGAGATCATGGATAACAATGCCTTTGCATCAAGGATTGATACAGGAAATGCAAGGTTTGCCTTACTCATAAATAATACAGAGCTTATAAATCCTGTAAATCCATCCAGGGCTGTTGGTATATTTGAACTCTCTCCAATAATAGGGAAGATGGCTTTCCCGGGCGCTGGTTCTGCAGGGAAATGCGCAAAATAAAATGAGCAATGGTATCACATATCTTTGAAATTATTGCTGGCTTTATTATCTCCACTATAAAGATGTTTGGTTATAGTGGGGTAGCCTTTCTAATGGCAATTGAAAGCGCGTGCATACCACTGCCCTCAGAGATCATACTACCCTTTGCAGGTTATCTTGTGTTTATGAAAAAATTTCAATTGCTCTATGTTGCGTTTGCTGGTGCAGCTGGATGTGTTATTGGCTCAATTCTGGCCTATGTTGTGGGTGCATTTGGTGGAAGGCCTTTGATTGAAAAATACGGAAAATACATATTGATCAGCAAGCACGACCTTGATATGGCTGATAGATGGTTTGCCAGGTACGGAAATATAATAGTTTTTACCGGTAGACTCCTTCCTGTAATAAGAACCTTTATATCACTACCAGCAGGGGTCTCTAAAATGAATTTTGTAAAGTTTATAATCTATACATTTGTGGGCTCATTCATCTGGAGTCTTTTGATAGCCTGGATAGGATTCAAATTAGGACAACAATGGGACACACTTGGGCCGTATTTTCACAAATTTGATTATCTCATATTCATAGCAGGCGTGATACTGTTTATAATCTATCTGAGAAGGCATATTAAACATATAGCTAATGAGCATTAGATATGGCTATTATAACGCTTTGCACAGACTTTGGCCTTTATGATAGTTATGTGGGTGCTATGAAAGGTGTAATTCTGAGCATAAATCCAGAGGCGATTATCATAGATATAACCCATGGCATTCCTAAATACAATGTGGAATTCGCACGGTTTGTGCTCAATGGTTATTACAAATACTTCCCTAAAAATACAATACATGTTGTTGTTGTTGATCCAGGGGTTGGAAGTAAAAGACGAAGTATAATCATAAAAACAAAGGACTATATCTTTATAGGACCGGACAATGGTGTGTTTAGCTATATTCTCGTTGAGCATTCTACAGTATGCTATGAGATAGGTATAAAGCAGGGGATCTCCAATACATTTCATGGTAGAGATGTATTTGCTCCAGCTGCAGGAAGGTTATCCTTGAAATGGGATAAATCAGTATTGGGCAAAAGAATAAACAATCCTGTTATACTGACCACCCCTAAAGCTGTAGCTGTGAAAAATGGAATAATAGGCAGGGTAATACATATAGATCATTTTGGTAATCTTATAACTAATATTACAACGGATGAACTTCCTCTGACAGGTGTATCCAAAGAGATGTGCATATATGTTAAGAATATTAAAATAAAAACAATACAGAGCACCTATGAAGAATGTAAGGATGGTGCACCATGTGCAATTTTAAATAGCTTTAACTTACTTGAGATCGCTGTAAAAAGGGATAGTGCTCATGAAAAGCTTGGTGTCAATATAGGCGATAAGGTTAAGGTTCTATGGGAATAGACAAACATATACAGGATTTAATAGATAAATTAAAGCATGGTAGCATACCCGCATTGGCAAGGGCTATAACCCTGCTTGAAGAAGGAGGGATAGATATGCTTTCAATAGAGCCCCTCCTTGATAAAAACAATAAAGCCGTTAAAATCGGTGTTACAGGTCCTCCAGGGGCTGGTAAGAGTTCGCTCATAGATTGGCTTATCAAACACATAAGACAAACAGGTGCTGATGTGGGTGTGCTTGCCACTGATCCTTCAAGTCCTTTTACAGGCGGGGCTATACTCGGTGACAGGATTAGAATGCAACATCATTTCCTGGATGATCATGTGTTCATAAGGAGTTTAGGATCACGAGGATCACAGGGAGGCATATCAAGGATTACAAGGGATGCATCCCATCTTATGGAGTCAGCAGGTTATAAATACATCATTCTTGAAACCGTGGGCGTCGGACAGACAGAGTTGGATATAATGAATATTGCAGATACAGTGATTGTTGTGCTTGTTCCTGAATCCGGGGATTTCGTGCAGGCTATGAAAGCAGGACTGATGGAGATTGCAGATATCTTTGTCGTTAACAAGTCAGATAGAGAAGGTTCAAAACAGATGGTAAACGCAATAAAGCTATTACTTGAAACATCTGAACCCTTACCCGATAGCTGGCAGCCTCCGGTTCTTTTAACAAATGGGCTTGATGGTACTGGAACGCTGGAACTGTTTCAGACCATCCAGAAGCATATTGATTTTATAAACACACACAAAAATGATGTTACCATATTTAAAAAGAGGCTGAACAACCTGAAACAACTCATACTTGAGCAGATTGGAGCTCGCCTGGATACTGTAATGGATGAGAAAAACCTGAATGATTATAAAAAAGAACTACTTGATCCTTCTATAAGTCTTTACACTATTTTAAATAAAGTGATGCGCGATAAAAAGATCATTAACAGCCTTTTTGGGTAGTTTACAAAGGGAAAGAGGGGATACACCCCTCTTTCAAAACAGTGCGTTTTACTTCGCCGGGGCTGTTGTTGGAGAAGCTGGAGCTGCTGTGGTCGGTGTTGCTGGTGCTGCTGTTGTTGGAGAAGCTGGAGCTGCTGTGGTTGAAGTCTGTGTTGTGACTGCAGGTGCTGCTTGCTCAGTTGCTTCTTCTTTGTGACAACCTGTCATGCCCACTGTAAAAGCGAGTACGATCGCTAACAACGCTAATTTCTTCATCTAAGTTACCTCCTTTATAGTGTATTTACAAGCGTGATATGTCAGTAAAAATTATTTGTCAATAGTAAGTGTTGAAAACTGTATCCATAAAATTCATTATCCCGAAAAATGCAATAGGGAAGTTTGCTCATTCGTTCAACCCCACGATCCACCTAAGATACAAAGACTTTTTGCTGTAAAGGAGGCTTAAGTCCTTTGTATGTTTATATGCAAT
>JBMFUY010000148.1:0-5458 GCA_049966275.1 bacterium | reverse complement strand
ATGTGGATTTACCCGTCCAAAATCCTTGTTTTATAAGGGTAAGATTTGTGAGTTTAGATTATTTTGGACAGCAGTGACGTCAAAAAAATTGTAAAAAAAGAATAAAATAATAAAAATTCATTAAAAAAAGAAAAAAAGAAGGAGATGGATTAATGTGTTGGTCGACAATTCAGAATATATCAAGTTTTGCTTTCTGATAGTATTCTCAGGAGGCATTCATTTTGCAACTTATAAGTTTAACGAAAGTAATATGAGCTTTAACTTTGTAAATTTTATAGTTTTATATCATTTCCTGCAGTGCAAACCTTTGTCTAATTTCACATACTATATCCCAGGAGGCAATGCTCCCATCTTATAATTTTCTCTTGACAAGTAAGGTCTGCGGTAAGAAACTCATAACGTTTGTATGACTGTTTTATTTTTTATCATTTACAATATTCTGGTTATAATTGGGACCATTATAGCGGTTCCGGTATTATTGATTTCAAGGCCTTCCTATTTGAAGCATGCATCAGAAAGGTTTGGTAGATTACCTGATACTAAAGGGTGTATCTGGATCCATGCTGCTTCTGTAGGTGAGGTGAAAGCATCTGCAGCACTCATAACCCGGATAGCCTCGTTTGGGCATAGAATACTTTTAACAACAGTAACACCTGCTGGAAGAGCATATGGGTCAACACTCAGAATAGATAACCTTACTGTTTCTTATTTACCTGTTGATAATATACTTTCAACGCTGTATGCCTTTCACAGAGTTAAACCTAAAGCTTTGATAATAATTGAAACAGAACTCTGGCCCAATCTACTTTTAGCAGCTATTATAAACAGGGTTCATATTGTAAGTGTTAATGCAAGGCTCACACAGAAAGCATTTGAAAGTTATAGGTATATCTATCCTGTTATGAAATTTGTATTGAAAAGGTTCACATTTATTGGTGTTCAGACTGTTGATGACCAGAAAAGATTTTTAAGTCTGGGAGCAAGAGCAGATACGATAAGGGTTACTGGAAATATTAAATACTCCATTATATCCAATAATGCTTCACCATTCGTGCAGTATCTTAAGAGGGCCCTTGAAAATAGGAATGTCATTATTGCAGGCAGTACACACCAGGGCGAAGAAAGCATGATCATCAATTGTTTGTTATCATTAAAACACGCGTTAAATAACCCTATACTTATAATTGCACCAAGACATTTAAATAGAATTGCAGATGTGGAGATCGTAATTCAACAGGCAGGACTTAAATACATCAAGCGATCCGCTATCAGTAATGACTCCTCCATGGCAGATATAGATGTTTTATTGATGGATACAATAGGCGAGTTAGCTGATATATACAGTATAGGTGATGCGATATTTGTTGGTGGTAGTATGGTACCTGTTGGTGGGCACAACGTACTTGAGGTTGTCGTGCATAAAAAACCTGTAATCTATGGGCTATATGTTGATACAATAAAAGAATTTGTATCATTGCTGGATGGTAATGGCGGAATAATGGTTAACAATGAGCAGGAGTTATGTAAAGCAATAGCAAACCTTATTCAACATCCACAAATGGCTCAATCGTTGGGCAACAGGGCTCATGCACTTGTCATGGAGAAGGTTAACACAGTTAACACGGTTATCAATGCATTGAAAGAAATGGGTCTGTTATAGGGATATTTACAGCACCCTAACCCATATTGGATTTGATGCTGCAAACCCACCGTTATTTGTAAAAACCTCAACCCGATAAAATCCAGAAGCCTCTGGGGTATCTGTATAATCTAAAGTAGTGGTATCTGTTGTTGTAAGAATATATCCATCCTTGAAAAGGATGATCTTTTGAATAGGAGATGCGTCGTCAGGGGATTGTGCACGGGGCAAATATGCTGCTTTGATATTAATACTCTGTCCTTTCTTTATATTTATTGTTGAACCTATTGGTTCGTTATCTATTGTAAATGAAAGCATTGGTCCATTTGTTACATAGAACATGCCCTTTTTAAAACCAGCCTCTATTGCAGCTATTGTGAAAGAAGTTGCATAAACATAGTTTCTATATGTACCAACAGCGTAAGGTGTATGCGCGTCTGAATCTGCTATACCATATAGGTGCAGACCGGATCTGTTGAGTTCATCCCATTTGTCAAATGCTTTAACATTGACAGGATCCATTGGAATTTTATTACCATTTAATACCTCTATGCCATCATAACCTTTGAAATTCCAATCCCTCCATTCTCTCATTTCAAGATAAGGATGATTTACAAAAAACATCCCACCCTGTGCATGCACATCATCTATCCAGTGCTGCGGAGACAGGAATTCATAAACCTTTTTATGTATAAACTGAGCATTTGCATGTCCCCATATAGGGTTTGCTATTTCTTCACCTGGTATGCATAAAAACTCTGCAGTAGATTGTGCCCTGCAGGCATCAGCCTGTGAAAATGTATTATAATCCGTAAGACTTAATATATCCAATCCTTTGGCCTGCGCAGCTTCAGTCATATCCCTCACAGGATAGTCCTCTGGATTAAAACTGTAGACAGAGTGATTGTGCATGTCAGCACTGTACCATCCCGGTCCATTTGAAAATATATGTGTCCATGGACCTTCTATGTACATACGGTTAATAACAAGGGCTGGATAGATATAAAAATCTCCACCAGCCAATGGTTTTACTGTATAGGTAAATGCGTAAGTTTGTTTTGGGTAAAGATTATATACAGTGGGGTTGTATGCCATGTTTATCTTAATGTATTCAGGTGCAAACACAGTTCCACCTGTGATGCGCTCTGGCTCTCTGGAGATGTTTGTAACATACACTGTATATTTAACATCAGTGTTATAATGCGTGATAATATTGTAAGAGGATGCTGTTATCTTTACACCGTTCTGGATTGCTATAAAGTTTTTGTACTGGGTATCTGCAATCTTTTTGTAATCCATTCCAGTTGTAGATTTAGCAGACAGCACCCGTGTGAAGGTAAATGGTTTGTTAGTATCAAGCCTTATTTGATACGCGCTTGCTAACCAATTCCACTGATAAAAAATGTATACAGGTTTTATCTGATCAAGATAGTAAAACCCTATGGCTTGATTTGCCCTTCCAAGTATTGCGAGATAAGGCTTTTGCGGTGAGATTCCATCTCGTGGACCTGTTGTGATATCACCAACGCCTGGCACATAAAACCATATTGAATGGCTATTGGTCTTAATCTTATCCCCTGTCCATATAATTTCGCGCGATTTTGAAGAAACAATGGATGTGCTTATCATTAATGTATCTGGATCAAATACGCTGTACGTTGTATGTACATGTATATAAGGCTCTTTTTTAACATATCCTGAAAAGCTAACTGCTGTTATATCTTCACCTGCTTTGAATATGTGTGGCTTATTATAAACAACATTTTCAAATTCGGGTTTTTTTTCTGCCAATGGATTGTTTAAACTAACATAAGGTGCATCCAGACTGGATATTGTGTTTATCCATGCCCCATCTGAAAAATAGTTTAAATGCCCATGTTTATCTATACCTGCATAGAGCTCATCCCTGTGCAAAACAATATCTTTACGCAAAACCTTCTCAGGAGAAGTTGTAAACTTATAAATTATTTTATGTCCATATTCTGGCCAGATAAACCAGAGTTGCACAACCACATAGGCTAAAACAAGCAAACCCAAAAAGACCTTAAACAATCTACGCATATATTTTTACCTCATACCTGCTACGAATAACACTACATAACCTAATAGTCAAAATATACTGAATATATCTTTTGTATGGCGAATTGATATTTTAGCATTATTACAAAGTCAGATTTGCTATGGATAGTATATAGCTCCAGGAACAAATGCAGTACTTGAGCCTGTTATATGTTTAAGATTTATTGGCACCTTATTAAATCCAATATAACCTAAAAATGAAAACAACATGGGCTCTATATCTCTATATTTGTAACCTAATTTTTCCACAGGTATAATCTGAATATCAGGTAACAATCCTGATAATTGCGCTATCAACATTCTATTTTTAACCCCACCACCAGAAACAATGAGCCGTTTGATTGGGGTTTTAACAAAATGCTTAATGTTAAATACTATAGCATGCGATGTAAAGGCTGTTAGTGTTGAAATTGTTTCAATATTGTACAAAGACAGTCCATGGGCTTTTATATATTCAAGGTTATAGTACTCTCTACCAGTGCTCTTCGGTGGACGTTTTCTTACAAACGGATCGCGCATAAGCCGTGTAAGTGCTGTTGAAATAACAATCCCCTTTTTCGCAAGCTTTCCACTTTCATCAAAATGCTTTCTGCCGTTTGTAATAACCTCTACAGCTATATCAATCAACCTGTTCCCAGGACCTGTGTCAAACCCGTATACCTTCAGGAAATCCCTATCAGATGGAATGATAGTCAAATTTGCAATACCACCTATGTTAAGAACGCCCACAGGTGCTAATGCTTTAAAGAGTTCAAAATGTAAAATAGGTGATAAGGGAGCTCCCTGCCCATTGTTTGCAACATCCTTTTCTCTGAAATCAGCAACAACCGGTATGCCTGTTCTAACCGCTATAACAGATGGATTACCCAGCTGAATGGTAGTGCCGTAGCCCTGTGCTTTGCTCGTGCCAGCTGGAGCATGCCATACAGTCTGGCCATGTGAGCCAATAAAATTAATGTTCTGTATTTTTATACCGTATGTCTTTATAGACTTTAATACAGCATCAGCGAATGCTATACCAAGTTCAGTATCAAAGCTTCCCATTGTAGAAAACCATGCCTGTGAAGTATACCTATCCCCATGATCAACCAGCTTAAGAAACAAACGTTTTAATTTTACAGGATATGGATAGGAACCAGACCAGAGCAGTTTGATGGATGTATTGGGAAACATGTCATTAAAATCAACTATCGCAACATCAATTGCATCTGCGGATGTGCCTGTATTTATTCCAATTCCGATCATTTTGGCTTCTTTATCTGGCATTATAGCATAAAAACGATTTTACCCCAATCACTTTCCATTTCGTATTTACCATCTGCTATCAGGCTGCACAATAATCACAAACCGCCATTATAACCTTCATTACGACCGTCATTGCTGGCGAGGTACCTATCCGAAGGATGGATCAGCAAGGCAATCCCTGTGTATACTAATAGATGGCTTCGTTGCTTTTAACTCCTCGCAATGACGATTACCAGACAGCCTACTTTTAGAATGGAATTTTAATCCATCCCATCCTGCCTTGGGCAGTCCACCACTTGTGAAAGTGAGAATTTTAGTCGCAAAACAAATCTCCCTGCCCATTTTTCAAATGGGGAAGCTATGCAACAAACACCTCTGGCCGTTTCTGATAGGCGGTATTTGTACCATGTTTGTTATTCACCCGAAAAATGCAATAGGGAAGTTTGTTCATTCGTTCAACCCCACGATCCACCTAAGATACAAAGACTTTTTGCT
>JBMFUY010000147.1:0-5572 GCA_049966275.1 bacterium | reverse complement strand
AAAGCTTTACACTGTATTCTACAAATCCGATAGAGAGTATATTTTCTACGGTTCGCCAGTATGAGAGGAACATAAAGAGATATCGAGGATCTATGATGCTGCAAAGATGGTTGGCTACAGTGATGCTGGAAGCTGAGCAAGGATTTCGGCGTATCAGGGGTTATCAGTCTATAGCTGAAGTATTAATGAGGATAGAAGAACAGAACAAAGGTAAGGATGCTGAAGCTGAAGCGGCATAATGAGATGACAAGAATAGTTGTAAACAGAAAAGATTTAGATGGGTTTTATGAAACCGAATTTTAACAAGGAGGTAATTTTGAAAGGTTTGAGGGCAAAGGGTACACGGTATTGTACGGAAGCCACTATAAAAATTTCAACTAAAAACTTGACAAGCTCTCTTTGTATTTCTGAAGAAGGTTAGAAAGTTCGATCTCTAACATGATTGATTTTATTTGCAGTTCTGAGAGCTCTTGTGTTTCACCTGTATAGCCAATCCCAAGGGATGATAGGGTAAGCATATTTTCTTCAAGTAAATGTTTTTCAGCATAATTGATAAGTTGTTCCTGTGATTCCTGTATCTTTCTTTTTAGTGAATCAAGCCCTTTTCCTAACTCTGCAGTGATAGTCTCTATACGTTTTTCTCTTTGTTGATTCTGAAACTGTATGTACGACTCTATCACTGCATTTGTTGCTTTTGCAGCAAATACAGGATCAGTTGATTGTATATAAACAGTAAATATTGATGAGTTCGGAAGGTTTTTCATATGAAGATCATGCAATATCCTTAAACATGCATTCTCAAACGCCTTTGTGCCTTCCTTTATACCAAGGCTTTTTACAGCCTGCCTTATTACCGGCTCGCTTCTCATGAGCCATGGAAGCGTTTCCATATAAAATGTTTCATTGTTTTGAACTATACTGTTCTGGGCTTGTTTTATGAAGTTTGATGATTCTACCAATATCTTGGCTTCTGCAATATATTCTGGTGGGGTTAATGCATAGAATGTGAGCACTATTGCGAATGTAATTATAGATGCAATAATAATTACCAATCGTCTCCTATAAAGGAGGTTTGTGTAATACAATAGATCATTATTTCTTGCTTCACGCTTGTTCACATTATACCTTTATTTACTCATCTTTTTTTCCCTTGACATAATAAAACATGTTTGTAAACATTGCTTTATGGGATAGCAAGTAAGTGTGTCAGGTGTGTAAAGTGTAAAGTGTAAAGTGCAAAGTGCATGGATATGTGTTCAGAATCTTTTTTGAATTGTAATTTCTAAATGTGCATTAACCTTTTGATATATAAGGAGGGTGTATGAAGATAAAGTTTGTATTGTTGGTTAGCATAATGTTTTTTATACTTGGTGCATGCTCAACGAGCAATAATGGACAAACATCTCCTGTAAATATAAAGCATTATGAAGTACAGACAAACTTCACTGTTCCTAAAAATCCTGTTCAAGACACATCAACCCCTGCCCAGCTTGATTATGCAGTGTTTAATCGTTATTACTACAATCCAGAGCCAGCACAGTTAAGGGCAATACTTATACTTATGCCAGGACTTTTTGGTGGTGCAGGTGATTTCGATAAGATGGCAAAAACCATAGTCCAGATGGGCAAAGGTGATGTAGAGGTGTGGACTGTTGATAGAAGGTCTTCATTACTCAATGATCTGACAGGGCTGCAGGCAGCATGGAATAGCCATGATCCTTCATTAGCAATCAGTTATTATTTTAGTGGTGCAACCATTGATGGAAAAACCTATGCAGGAACACCTCAGACAACGTCTATCTCATACATGTCTGAATGGGGACTGGATATGACCCTGCGAGATCTCAATACTATTATATCCCTTATTCCGCAACAATACAGAGAAACAAATGTTTTTCTCGGTGGTCATTCTCTTGGTGCCTTTCTGGCTCAGGATTACGCTGCTTATGATTTTGGAGATTATCCTACAACTACAGATCCTGGCTACAAAAATATAGCAGGGATGATCCTGTTAGATGGGGGTGGTTCAGGGTTGTTTTTCACAATGTCTGAAGCACAATACCTTTCAGGAACAGGGTTTACAATGAATATATCAGGTGCTCAATTTAATTTACCCAGTTTAAGCATGATAAGGCAGAACCCATCTTCTGTGATAGCCGCGGGGTTGCTTGATCTAATAGAACCCATGTTCTTAAATATGTTCACATTTGCTCAAATAATAGGTATGTATGCATTTTTAGAACCAAACCAGATATCTAACATCATACAGGTCAACCAGTTTAAAATAATCGTTGCAGCATTGCTTGGTAACACACAATTTAAAGCAACAAATCAGGCAGCATTAGGATTTGCTATGGATAGACACTTTATGCCTATAAGTATATTTTCAGCAACATTGGGTAATGCAAATGGTCCTTTAACTTCAACAACAAGTAGTTTTTTCTCTGGTATCACTATTTCACAGCCAACAGATAAAGGTACTATGGTATATACATGGAACACTCAGGGTCATATAACAAACATAACAGATTTATCTGCAGCACTTTCCAACACCTATACAACCATATCAGAACGATATTTCCCAACGAGACTGATACTGGATTCTATTGCTCTGGGTGGGGATTATGGTCCCACACAAACAACAGATTGGAGGTATCAGCAAGGGATGCATGTTATACATAATGCACAGATGGATGCCCCTGTTATTGCATTTGGTGGTGGTGCTGGTGTTGAAACAACAACAACTGTATTTGAGCAATATATAGGTTTGTTGCCACCTGCACGTAATTGTAATGGAGAACCAAGGACCATGTGTGGATTTGATATATACATTATGCCAAATTATACCCATCTTGATGTATTGTTTTCAGATCCAGAGCTATCAAGTAACAATGTGGATGCAATGATTTATAACTGGATATTAGACCATTCAACAGGTAGTATACCTACATCGGTTTTACCATAATAAATCGATATGATTATAAAATAGTAAAAGAGCAGTATTAAAAAATAGAATAAATACTTTTGTAAAAGGAGATTTTTATGGAGGAACGAGTTGAATACAGTTCTTACAGGTGGGTAGTGCTTGGTGTATATATGATTGTTGTTGCACTAACACAATTTCTGTGGCTTAATTTCGCACCCATAGAAGATATAATAAGACAGCAACTTAATATAAGCGAATTCAAGGTTAGCTGGCTCACATCCATATTCCCTTTGCTCAGTATAATCCTTTCAGCACCTGTAGGGTCTTTGTTAGATGCAAAGGGTTTCAAATTTACAGTAGGATTGGGTGTTATTATAATGGGGATATCAGTATTGTTAAGATTAAATTATAATAGTTATATGTGGTTATTTTTAGGGCAATTTGGAATCTCTGTAGCGCAACCATTCATAATGAATAGTGTTTCTAAGCTTGCAGCTACATGGTTTGATAAAAGTGAAGAGGCTATCGCAAATGGATTAAGTTCAATGGCAATGTTTGTTGGTATGATAATAGCCATGGTTCTCACCCCTATTCTTGCAAAAGAGAAAGGTATTGGTGAAATGCTTTTCATATATGGTATCATTACCCTGATAGGCTGTATCCTGTTTCTATTGCTTGCAAAGGATAACCCTTCTTTAGCCTCCATATTAAAAGAAGAGGAGGAGGAATATAACACCTGGACCGCGTATAAAGAGATCTTTAAGATGAAAGACATGCTTCTACTTATAGGAATTATGTTTATAGGACTTGGGTTTTTCAATGGCTTTATGACATGGATAGATGAGCTCCTTAAGCCAGAAGGTTTTTCATCGGTACAAACAGGTATTATAGGAGGCGTAATCATAATGGGAGGCATTGTTGGAGCTGTGGTGATTCCACTTCTGTCTGATCTTGTTAAAAGAAGGAAACCGTTCCTTATCACGGCAACCATGGTTGGTGGTATTACAATGTTCCCATTCCTCAACACGCACAAATTGTATTTAGCATTAGCTATAGGTGCTGTTATTGGGTTCTTTGTAATTGCTTTATTGCCTATCATTTTCCAAATGACCATAGAGATTGTTGGTGAAAGGCTTACAGGAACAGCAACAGGGTTGCTTATGTTAATGGGATCTATAGGAGCAGTTGCTGTCATATATCTAATGGAGTATATTAAAGTATTAACCAATAGTTTTCATAGTTCAATGTGGTTGTTTTTTGCATTCTTTATTGTAGCGTTTATTATGGCAATAAATATAAGGGAGACGCACCCTGCTGTACAACTCAGTAGAAATAAATAAGACAGCGTAAAAATATACTGTCTAAATCCTTCACCCTATGTATTTCCCAGGTTGGGTATATCTGCTTATGCTTCTCAAAAAACGAAAAGCTAATATCCCATATTCTTCAGGTTCTGTGCAATAGAGCCATAAAACTTAAGCCACTGGAATCCTTCAGCCGGAAGTCCAAGAAGTTGACCAATCTCACCAAGATGATCTGTCTGGAGCGTTCCAAGGTATGTACCCCATTTTGCTGAGCTGACAGATACAAGCTCATCATTTGCCCCTTCGTTTTTGTAAATTATCAACCATGATGGTACCATAACAATAGCAACAACAGGACTAATATACCATGGCCATGTACTTCCGCCATAAGAAAAATATTTTACTCTTGGATCATCCGGATTTTGAGGATTAAAAGTCCCCTGTACATATTTTATGGTAAGTTGTGCGGCTGATGTTATTGCATTTTGTTCACAGGTTGCATAGTTTTCTTGATCCACTGAGCATCCTGCGAACCATGATATTATGCCAAGTGCATCTTGCATAGAACCGGGCATCAACCCCAATGCAACATCTGCTATACTGGTGCCGTGGTTTACTCCTCCAATCATAGTGAGCGTGGCAACCCTATCCCCAAAACCAAGACTCGAAATTAAATATCGTGCATCCAGTGCACCCATACTGTGAGCTATAATATTAACTTTTCCTGCTCCAGTCTGATTAAGAATATTCTGAATTTGGCTACCAAGTTCTGTGGCCCTTGTCTGGATTGTTCCAAACATATCCTCCTGCGTAACGTATACATTGTACCCCTGAGATTCTAAATAATTCTGTACGCCATAAAAATAAGAAACACCAAGAATTTTTGAGAATCCAAACCAACCATGAACAAGCACAATCGGATATTTTGTTGGTCCATTCGCACGAGAATTGTTAACAAAAGCAACAAAGATGAGTACCACTACCGCGGATGCAGTTATTAAACTGCTTTTCAAAAACTTTCTTATCATATTTGTCCCCCCTTTTTATTTGAAGAAGTCTCTTCAAGATTTTTTATTACCACAAAGATTTATAGTCTGTCAACCTTATGTAGGACTCTATGACATATTGGACTGAATGAATTGGTATGTGCCGTTGCGAGCACCAGCGAAGCGATCCCTATATAGTAGATTGCTTCGTCATTTCATTCCTCGTTATGACAATTCAAAGCTAATGAAAAATCCCTTCTTGCACTCCTTGGTTAACCCAAAAAATGCAATAGGAAAGTTTGCTCATTCGTTCAACCCTGCGATCCACCTAAGATACAAAGACTTTTTGTTGTAAA
>JBMFUY010000146.1:0-5624 GCA_049966275.1 bacterium | reverse complement strand
TGACGCGGGGTTATCACTCATTACACAAACTTCCCTATTTCGCAAACGCATTTTTCGGGTTAATAATAAATAAGACTTACTGGCCTGTAAGATACGCTACAAAATTGGCTGAGGTTCCTGTATATACATGGGGTAGTTTAATCATTGGATTAGAAAGCTTATTATCCTTTTTTATTAATTCTTTCAAATCATCAGGCGTAACACCATATCTTGAGAGTACACTGTTAAACTCCTCTCTTGCTTTTTGCTTTGCCTCATATAACTTCATCTGAACCCTGCTTTTTACATTGATCTCAGCATCTCCGGATGTCTCTATCGAAACAAATATGCTCTCAGGGATATCCTCTACCACTTTTGATTGAACACCATCACTCAATGTACTTGGCATGCAACCAAAGGGTTTAACAGAAACAACCATGTGTGCTTTTTTCTCTTTGAAAGCCATTATATGCTTTGCCACTTCAAGGTGTCCCTCTCCACCTGTTATATGGACATTAAAATATGGTGATGCATACTCTGCCAATCTGTTCTGAGAAGGAAGTTTATAGATCCATGAATTCAGTGCTCGTCTGTATCTGTTAAAGTATGATCTGAAAAGCCTTTTTAACATAAAAATACCTGTTAGCTTTTTTATTGACTGTACTGGTTTGAGCCTTAAGTTTTCCTTTGCCTCAAGAGTACTGCTCCAGAGCAGATACTCAATCCACGTAGAAATGGGCTCCATCTTTACCTCTGCACCTTCAGATTCAAGCCATCTCGCGAGTTTATAATTACCATCTCCTTCTGTGGTTTGTGCCCAGAACTCTCCTATAATCTGAACAATAGGTTTGATCTCAAGATAATTCACCTTTATACGTTCTAACCTGTTATGCAGGTCCTTTAAATGGGTTCTTACTGATAAACCATCACGAAGAGACCTGTAAAGCCGTTCTCTATACACTGCAATAACATCATCTGTCTCTCCCTTTTCTATCTCATAGGGTCTTATCCTATAGCCTATCTCATTTAACATATCCCCTAATACAAGAGCCTTTATAAGGGCTATATAAAACTTCCTGTCTGCTTCAAACCCACCAATAGGTGTTGGGTTAAAATTATCTGTTTGTTCAAAGGTAAGAACCCTGAATTTCCCAAAACCAGCATTTTTTAATGAATTTCTATACTCTGACTCATACATACCAAATCTACATGGGCCACACGCACCAGCTGTAAGAAAGACAAACCTTTCCTCTATATCCTCAATACCTCTTTCTTTGAGCTCTTTAAGATACCTTATAAGGTTACCCACTGTATAATAAGTTGGATTACACTGTCCTCTGTTCCCGTATTCTTTTCCTATCTGAAGAGCCCTGTTATCCGGAACTGGCAGGTAATCAGCCTTGTATCCAAGGCTTTCGATAGCGCCTTTAAGCAAATATTCATGATTAAATGTAAGCCCTCCATAAAGAATAGTGGTTCTGCTTGCCTCTTCTCTGGAAAAAGGGAGTTCTACAGGTCTTTTATAATGATTTATAGCCATGTTATTCATATTGCCTCGCTTACCTCCTTTTCATAGGTTGTTTCATACGTGTCATACCTGACAGAAGGTTCTGTTTCTGCATTCTCAGAACCCAGTTGTTCAATGTACTGTTTAAGGAAGTAATCAATGGTCTCTATCCTTATCTTTATTGAACCAGCAGGTTTGTTTTCATCAATATCGTGAAATGTAAAATATGGGGTATTGGATGCTCGCAGAATAGCTTCTACAGTGCTATAAATAGGTGCATCGTTTCCGCATCTAAAGTTTGACAGATCAACTGCAACAAGGTTCTTATGTCTTGCCACATATTTTGCTGCCCAGAGTTTTTTATTTGTATTTTCACTGTAAGAGTTTTTCCACACATCATCGATACTCATGGGATTGATGAGCTCTCCACTATCAATTTCTTTCTTAAAGAGTTTTGTAAGTGTTTCTGGATCAATCGGTAATGAATCTATCGTGAATACAGGATAACCACGTTTTTGTAACTCTGATAGTATATCGTGGTTTATACCGGGGTCAGCATGATATGGCCTTCCCAGCACAACAATACCAACCCTTTTCTCTTCCTCAAGCTTCCTGATCAGGTTTTTTGCCTTATCTCGCATACTATTATAAAATTGTTTCAGAGCCTGTTCGCCAGCTTCAATAGCGTATATATTTTCCCTTTTGCTTACACCAAACAATTCATGAAAGAACTTGTACATCTGTACCCTTAACAGATCCTGCTCTGCCATATTAAACACAGGATCAAAGTATTTGATGTTGTGTTGTTCAAATACATTACCCTGTTTTGTAAATGCTGCTTTTATAACCTCTGGTGTAATTGTGGCTGTTGGACATGCATAGCTATTGATCGTGTTTACGAGTTCTGTTTTAAGGGTAAGCATTACAGGATAAAATATGATATCCACCTTTTTCCTGTATATCAGGTTATGCACATGTGCTAACGCTGATTTGCTTGGGAAACATTGATCAATGGATCCCCTTCTTGTGCCTTCTTTGTACATGCGCTCTTCAGTAACATCTGAGAATATTATGTGCTCCCCAGGAACACCAATAGCCTTTAGATAACCTATGAAGAATGGGGCTGTATTGTACATATTCAAAACCCTTGGTATGCCAATCCTTGTGTGTTCACGGGCATGTAAATATTTCTTTCCAATTGCCTTTTTAAAAGGCGTCAAAATGGATTTTTTGTTAATAGAACTTAAAGGTTTATAAATATCCGTGGCAAATGCAAGATGTAACTGTATTTCTCCAAAATTGGGATTCTCTTTTTTTATCCTGTCCAACTGTGTTTTTGCCATCCTTACCTCTTCTATATTCTCAGCCATGCCCTTTTCACATGATGCCACAATAAACCTTTTTTTCTTTTCTCCCCCTCCTTTAATATCAATGAAGATCCTCATGCATTTGTTTTTACAGAAGTTACATCTTGTTGTTTGATCCTGCGTAATAGAGTAGCTCAGGTTACGAACAGCTTCTATCCCTATAAAACTTGAAGGCTTATCCCCTAACACCGCGATTGCTTCCATTGCAGCACCAATAGCACCACTTTCCCCTGTATACTTATGAACAATTATGCGGGCATCAGGAACCCTTGCTTTAATAAAATCATATTGAGCCTTTACAACAGCCATATTATTGTGCGTACCACCCTGTAAAACAAAATTTTTGCCGAATTTACCAAGGTTTGATTCCTGAACAACATAGAGCCATATATTTTTGGGTAATACCTCTGCAAGCCCTGCCATGATCTCTTCCCTTGTGAAACCCTGCTGTTGAAAATTAACAATGTCTGCTTCAAGAAAAACTGCACAACCATAATTAAAATTTGGCACACGAGGTGCTTTGAAGGCTGCGTCTGCATACTCAGCTATGTTATAACCAAACCTGTTTGCTGTGTTCTGCAGAAAGTAGCCATTACCAGCTGAGCATTGTGTGTTGAGTTTAAAATCCCTTACCCTTCCATTGTCCAGAAAGATGATCTTTATGTCCTGGCCACCAACATCGCATATCACATCTACATCTTTATAAAAAAACAGGGCTGATTTTGTGTGTGCTACGGTTTCTACAATTGCCACATCTGCATTTATTGCCTCTTTTATAATATCCTTTGCATAACCGGTTGTGCCAACGCCAAGGATTTCAAGTGCCTTTCCTCTTTTTGTTATAGCCTGGTTCAGGCTGAGTATTATCTGTTTTGTGTCATCAATTGGATTACCGCGTGACAATATGTATGCCCGCTCTATCACCTCACCCTCTCTGGTTATAAGCACACCCTTGGTCGAGGTGGATCCTCCGTCTATTCCAAGATATGCCCTGATAATGTTGTCTCTGCTGAATTGTAATGGCGGATGATAAACAGAGATGTCATCCTTTAAAAAGGATATTGATGCATAAGTGCTGGCAGGCCTTCTTACAGAAGCATCTTCCGTATGTCTTATATTATTAAGGTACTGGTTTAACACATCAATGCCTTTAAACAGACTTTCCCTACCATCCTCTAAACCGTAGAATATGCTACCCATTGCAGCAAAAAATTGTGCGTTCTCAGGCACTTTTATATGCGATACTGGATCTCCTTTTACACTTACACCCCTTTGTTCCCAGAGTAATGGTATGTTGTGCTGCCATGCTTCTTTTAAAGCTGGTATAAAAGTGTTTGGTCCACCAAGTAAAAGCACATCAGGATTCAATATGTTTCCCCTTGTTAATACACTTAAATTCTGTTGCACTATCGCATCAAACAGAGAAGCCATAAGCTCCTCAGGAGGAACAGCCTGTTTCTGAAGACTATTTATATCCATCTCAGCAAATACACCGCATCTGCCTGCAACAGGGTGGATCTTTACACCAGTGTATTTTAGACTTGATAGAGACTGCTGGGTGATATTGAGCTTTCCAGCTATCCTATCTATAACAGTGCCAGTGCCACCTGCACACTTGTCATTCATAGTTGTAAATCTCCGTTTCTTCCCGGTAACAGGATCAACAAACCATATTATTGCTTTTGCATCCTGTCCGCCTATCTCTATTACACTGTTTATATCCGGATACAATTTCTCTACAACAAGCGTTATGGCATTTACCTCCTGAACGTACCTGCATTCCATAGCAGAGGCTATGCTGCCACCACCACTTCCGGTAAGGAACAGGCTTATATTTTTTGTGCCAAACCTTTCTTGAATCCTGTTTAAAAATTCTATCACTGTTTCAATCTGTCTTGCCTCGTGCCTTTGATAAGAACTGTAAAGAATATTTTGATCATGATCCATTACGACCCCTTTTACAGTGGTAGAACCAATATCCAGTCCAACAAAATAATCAGACTTCATTGTGCCTCCTGATTTCTGGGTGGGGTTCTGGATAATCCATAAAGATTAAAATCTATCAGTTCATTAATCATGGTATCAATGGCTGGTAGATTATTCCCGGGTTGTGTAAGCTTATCCATCAGCTCTTTTATCCCTCCCATGATAAATAGAGATACAAGCTTTAGATCACAGTTCTTAATAATATCCATATGCACGCCAAGTGAGAGTGCACTCTCAATCAAAGAAGCGACCTTATTGTAAAAAAGTTCAATTTTCATATCTGTTATGCTATCAAGTCCAGGGGCGTGTCTGAATAAGATCCTTGCTAATTCTGGATCATCCATTGTAAGTTTGAAAACCCTTTCAAGGTTATCTTTGATTTGTTCAAGTGGGGGCTTTTGATCAGGGGCTATAACAACTCGTTTTAAAGCATTGTTAATCTTTTGAAGTAGCTGGTCAAACAGGGCATCAAAGATCTCCCTTTTATCCTTAAAATAAAGATAAAATGTGCCCCTTGCAATATCAGCTCGTTTTATTATATCGCTTATACTTGTATTATGATAGCCTTTTATAGCAAACATCTCTTTTGCCGCATTTAAAATGGTTAATCTTCTTTCCTCTGGTAGCATACGCCCTCCATTAGACTGACATGTCAGTCTAATTATATATTGTTTTTTTGTTTGTCAAGTAATTGCAGGGGGTAAATAAAAATTAACCCGAAAAATGCAATAGGAAAGTTTGCTCATTCGTTCAACCCCACGATCCACCTAAGATACAAAGACTTT
>JBMFUY010000145.1:0-5692 GCA_049966275.1 bacterium | reverse complement strand
CAAAAAGTCTTTGTATCTTAGGTGGATCGCAGGGTTGAACGAATGAGCAAACTTTCCTATTGCATTTTTCGGGTTAAGCAGATTCTTCATTTCCAAGGATGCATGACGAGTCAACAAATCAGGGTGAGAACCTGTTCCGAGATGCTACTTTAGATTATTTTGGGCAGTTGTGAAAAAAGTACCTATCCTGTTCTTCTTGATTTTAACACCCAATTTCTGTATAATATACAGCATGCCTCAGAAAGCGTATAAGCTTTTGATAGTTGATGATGAACCGTCAGTGGTAAAACTTATCAATGATGTGGTACAACCAGAAGGTTATATCGTGGATAGCGCGCAGAACGGAGCTATAGCCTTTAACAAGATCAATGAATTTCAACCAGATGTGATCATACTTGATGTAATGCTCCCTGATATATCAGGGTATGATATCTTGAAAAAAATAAAAGCATCACCAAATACGTGGAGTATTCCTGTAATCGTAATTACAGCCATGTCAGATAAAAATGCAAAGTATGAAGCTCTGAACAATGGGGCGGATGATTTTTTTAACAAACCTTTTGATATAAACGAGCTTCAGATAAGGATAAGAAATTCTACAAAGGTGAAAGCGTACAATGACCTTATCAATAATTGCAATTCAATGCTTGAAAAAACCGTTAAAGAAAAAACCAGAGAACTAAATGAAGCATTGCATAATCTTAGCAGGTTAAATGAAACCTTGAAAAAGGCATATCTTGATACAGTGTTAAGACTCACGAGGGCAGCAGAATACAAAGATAAACTAACAGGTCAACACCTCAGGCGTATAAGTGAATACTCTTCAATGATCTGTGAATATATGGGATTACCAAAGACGGACAGAGAAAACATTGTGTATGCCAGTCCAATGCATGATATAGGCAAAATAGGTATCCCGGATTACGTTCTTTTAAAAAACGGCAGTCTTACAGTAGAAGAGTTTGAGATAATAAAACGACATACAACAATTGGAGCAGACCTTTTAAGGGATTCAGATTCAGACATACTTGTAATGGCTCAAAAAATAGCGCTGACCCATCACGAGAAATGGGATGGTAGTGGCTATCCAAAGGGATTAAAAGGCACAAGCATTCCACTGGTTGGGCGTATTGTTATGCTTGCAGACCAATACGATGCACTCAGGAGTAAAAGACCTTATAAGGAAGGATTTTCACATGAACGCACATACGATATTATAACAAAGGGCGATGGAAGAACCATGCCCTATCATTTTGATCCTGGATTGCTTGAGGTCTTTAAAACGCTGTCAGATAGATTTGATACAATCTACACATCATTCAAGGAATAAATTTAAACATCATTTACCTGCTACATGTATTATCACTGATTGTATGCCCATGCGTACAAGCATCACTCCGATGGATGCAAGCAAAATACTGGCAACCTTTCCTATTGCCATGGTCCCTCCCTGTCCTATAAGCCTTACAACAGCTGATGCCCGGTTTAAAACAAAATAAACTATAAGCATATTCACACTCAGAGATACAAGTGTAGGACCAACACCATAGAGATCCAGGATCAATATTGAGGTTGTAAGTACTGCAGGTCCTGTTATAAGAGGAATGCCTATAGGCACAATACCAAGTGAACTTGATGGCGTACGTGTTGGCCTGTTAGGATAGATGATGTCATTTATGGACAATATAAGAAGTAAAATGCCTCCTGCTATTTGAAAGTCTGAGATTGTAATACCAAGTGCATTAAAAACGAGCTTACCCACTGCTATAAACCCTACGCTTACAAGAAATGCTGTAAGCGTTGATTGTTTCACAATTGTAGTGTGTTGTTTTTCAGTATAATTGGCTGTAAGCGATATAAAAATAGGTAATAAGCCAAAGATGTCTATTGCTACGAATATTGGTATGAATGCAAGCAGGTAGCTTTTTAACATAACTTTATGCCTCAATTACATCCTTGATAATACCATCTATATTACGAACATTTTGAGATATATCAAAACATTCTTCTGCCTTTGTTTTTGCCTTTTGCCCAATGGCTCTACGTAATTCAGGATTATTCACAGCCTTTGACAAGGCTTCAGCAAGTGCGTTATGATCGCCTGACCTGTAAAGTATGCCATCTTTCCCATTTTCTATTAGCTCTGCAGGACCACCTCTGCTTGGTGCAATCACAACCTTACCTGCTGCCATTCCTTCCATAACGATCTGACCTAACCCTTCTGTTATAAGTGTGGTAACAACGATTATATTACTATAGTTGATAAAATCATCTATATCATCTCTGAATCCAGTGAACATAATTATCTCATCCATATTGTATTTATGTATCAGGGATCGAAGATAACCCATATATTGTTCATTACCCTTAAACACATCCCCCACAATGAGAAATCTTACATGCTCGTTCTGTTTTGCAATCATGTGCGCAACATCTATAAACAGCTCCTGACCTTTTATTTTGCTGATCCTCCCGATATTTGAAACAATCACATATCCTCTCTGGACCCATGCGGAAAGCATATCCGGTATGTGATGTGTATTATTAAACCTTTCAATTGCAATGCCATCGTAAATCACGTTTACCTTTTTATAACATGTATTTCTGACAAATTCTGCAACACTTTTGCTTATCACAATTATTTTTTTTGAGAAAGAACAGAGAAAATATTTATAAAATACAGATAGCTTTGGATAATTATCATAAAGTTCTCTAATATGAAATATATGTGGTCTACGCATTATAAAAGCAGATAGAGCTCCACCTAAAATTACGCTGGTATTCGAATATACAACTGAGATACGTTCCTTTCTTATGATTTGAATAAGTCTAAAAATACTTATTGGTAGTCTGAGCAGGTATAGTACAAATTTCAATCCGTGAAAAACACCTTTGCGCAATACCCATGGATCTGTTATATATACAGCAATACCTGCAGCCCTTAATTTATCTGCCAGTATACCTTCAAATGGTAGCACGACAACAGGTGTGAATTGCTTTTTATCAATCCTTTTTAATAGCTCATACAAACATCTGTCAGAGCCATACATCTCTGAAGAAGAATGAACAAACAGGATTTTTACATGACCTTGATTCATCTAAATCAATTCATAGTTTCGGTGTGTTACTTCACAGTAAACTTTATGTCTCTTATATAAGGTAAATCCTTTTGTGACCTTATATTGTTAAGGATATTCTGTTTATTATAGGCCATCTCCTGTAGTGCACTACTACTATCCACGTGCACGATAAGGATTTCATTGCGTATAAAAGCTGGTTTGGAGATCTCTGCCAGTTTGATACCAACTATACTGTTCCATCGCTCAAAAAACTTCAATCCCTCTATCTCATGTTTAAACCTTTTCTGTGTTATCCCTGCAATAATTTCTTTAATATCTTCCATTTTATCCTACAACGTAATACCCTGCTCAAGTATCATCCTCGCCTGCAGTCTTACCACCTCTGATAGTCTAACATCATTGGCGATCTTTAACAGATCAGTACTGAACAACTCAGGTAAAATACTCAAACTTATATCTGTTGGTGTATAGGGATTCATGGCAAGAGAACATTGAACCCTGTATCTGTATTTCCACCTGTGGTTGTTGTATACAGTTCTTAAGATCCCTTCTGAATTTGGCCTGCGTGATACGATCTTGATAACATCTGACTCTGTGATCTTTGGATTGTTTATCAGTACCTTTATAACAGATGGCTCCTGATCATACAGGAGCTTCTCTATAACATCTCTGTTGTGAGACTTTGAAAGTGTCTTTCTTACCCCGACAGGCATGCCATCTATCTTTGGATCTGGTAATGGCTCATCCACCTCTCTTTTTACTGTAACAGCATTGTTTTCTATCATAAGTATTGAAAATTCTTTATACCCCTTTGCCACAGAAATTTTCATCAGTTCATACATACCCTTTTGACCAAGGGCTTCTTTTAACAACGTTTTATTTGTGAACAGATTGCTCACCTGAACAAACATTTCCTCTTTTTTATAAGACCTGTTTATAATAAACATTATAATATCTGCGAGAGTATCCACAGGAAGCTTCTTTACGTGCTCTACAAACGCATTTTCCCTTATGCCTGGCTCTTTATAAGCCATAAGCTTGTTTACAAAATCCAGAGCAATATCTTTAATGTCTGTTTGTTCCATAAATCATTGAACACCCTGATGGGCACTTTTAGGCAGCACTGTAAAAGAGGAAAGATTATCAGGGACATCAAAAAATACAACCATAAATTGTAGACTCGATTTGGGTGGAACATTAAAATTTTTTAATGATTGCCCCATCTCATTGTTAAGTATAGAATTGATTTTATCACTTGTATAGGTTCTCAACTCTTCGTCAGTAAGCATATTACCAGCATAGAATGTTTTTGTAGCTATAACATTGTTATTGTTGTCAGCAATATCAGCAGAAAGCTTTATAAAACTTATAGGATGATCTGTTATGTTGGTAACCTTTCCTTCTATTACAAACAGCTGTTGGCCCCGTATATTCTTAAGAAAGTATCCTCTTGAATCACTTATGGCAACGCCGATGTTGATCTGTTTATTAGAGCCTATGTACCTTGATAGATTTATAAGAATATTGCTGGATATTTGGGTGATCTGTGATCTATACACATAACCCCAATAGGCACCAGCACCCAATATGATTAAAACAAATATAATTATTGCGACCTTCTTTACGACAGGAAGTAGGGTGCTGGATAGGTAATTGGACCTTGATTGCTTTATGGATTCCTTTACAGCATGTTCTATAGTTGGCGCTGTTATTTTAGGTTCTTCATAGGTAAGCGTGCTACTATGGGTATTATCCACTGTGGCTTGACTATATTTTGAAATTTCCTCTAATTGGGCATTATGATCCTTTCCAATTTCTATTGAGGATTGAGGCTGTTGGTTTTCTGGTTTCCATTCAAATTCTGGTAAGGGAGCACTTTCCGCTTTTGAGGTAGGTTCCTTTTCTTCATTTAGTGCTGACCAATCAAATTCACTGCCAGCATCTATATTTTTAGGCTCCTCTGTTGTTATATTGCTTATTGTTTCACTAATTGCCTTATCCAGGGCACTATGAATACCTGATTCAGGCTGTGAGTTATCTAACTTTGATTGGGATTGTTCTATTCTTTGTATGTCTTCTGGCTTTGGTTTTTTTACTATAAATGTATTACCACACTTAGAACATCGCACCTTTACCCCGTCTTCGGTTAAAAGCGTGTCATCCAATTTATACTTTGTATTACATTTATCGCATATAACTATCATAAATATTTATTAACCACTTTGTATCCGTATTTGCCAACATTTTATTCTTAAGATCTCATCAGTATAGTTAATATAACAGCTTATTCAAAAATTGGCAATATTGTTGCATTAGCATGATTATAGTCTTCCTTACAAATCAGGCTATCCGATAGTTACAGGTCGCCTTGCGAGCGACCAGAGGCGGGCACACAGCGAAGCTGGGCCTGGCAATCCCTTTCTGAGCGAAGAATCTGCTTCTGCGAGAGACCCTTCACGTAGTTTACACTGAGTGAAACGAATGTGTTCAGGGTGACTATTCTCTGTCATCAACAGCCTGTTACCTATTCATTTCTTAACCCGAAAAATGCAATAGGAAAGTTTGCTCATTCGTTCAACCCCACGATCCACCTAAGATACAAAGACTTTTTG
>JBMFUY010000144.1:0-5711 GCA_049966275.1 bacterium | reverse complement strand
AAAAGTCTTTGTATCTTAGGTGGATCGCAGGGTTGAACGAATGAGCAAACTTTCCTATTGCATTTTTCGGGTTAACAGGTGCAACAGAACTTTCCCATGGGTCATTTATTACTTGTATTGCATTTTTTTCACTTATTGATACACTATAATATATGCGGCAACATAAAAACCTGTTTTATATACTGTTGCTTACTATTGTCACACTATTGATATATGCGCACACCTCAAATTATGGCTTTTTAAACTGGGATGACAATAAAGATATTCTCAACAAACCACGCATTGAACATTTAAGTATGCGCTCTGTTGTCCATTTGTTTAACCCATCAGGCATCTTTCAAGGTCAATACTTTTATGAATACTTTCCTATAACAGATCTAAGCTACATGATTGAATGGCATTTTTATGGAGAGACCTTTGCGCAGGGCTTTCATCTCGATAATATTTTATTGCATCTTATAAATGTCCTGTTACTATTTTTTGCCTTCAGGTTGTTGTTAAAAAGGTACACTTCTGGCAATGAGAATACACCTGATTTAAAAAACATTGATAGCTCGATTCTCAGTATAGAGGCGATAGCATTCATTGGAGCTATGATGTTTGCTGTCTCACCTGTTATGGTCGAAACAGTATCATGGCTTGCATGCAGAAAGGATCTATTGCTGTTAATGTTTTATCTTATCTGGTTTATAGCGTATATGAAGGAAAGATACGTGATTGCCTTTTTAATGTTTGTTTGTGCTATCCTGAGTAAGTTTCAGGGGGTTACAATACCAGGTGTACTTGTGGGCTATGAATTATTTATACACAGGCAGGATATAGTTAAGATATTAAAGCGACTTATACCTTACATTGTCATACTTACTGTATATGTGCCTTATACCATGTGGTATTATAATAAAGGCGGCACAGCATTTGTCGATAAGCTGGGCACATTGTGGACACTGATGTTTATACCTGAAATGATATTTCTTTATTTAAGAAAGCTTTTTTTACCCTTTGGGCTCGTACCTGTATATACGATTCCTGCTGTTTCCAATATTATCCTGTTTATAGTATCGGTTGTATGCTTCTTTATACTTGTTGTGTGGATCATAACGCTCTTTAAGAAAAAACAATATTTACAATTGTTTGGATTGTCATGGTTTTTTGCCAATCTCGTTCCTGTGAGCAACATTGTTCCTTTGCCTACAAAGATAGCAGACAGGTATGTCTATGAAGCGGGACTGGGTGTATTTCTTATTGTAAGTTTATGGATATGGAGTGCTTATCAGCAAAGTAGGTATAAAAAACTCTTTACAGGCGTTGTTGTGTTAATATTTTGTGTGTCTGCTTTCCTGTCCTACAAACAGACACTACACTGGCAAAATAATATTACCCTCTGGTCACATACCTTAAAGTATCAGCCAGATTCTTACATAGCGTGGAATAATATTGGTACTGAGTATGAAAAACAGGGGCATGAAGAAAAGGCCATTTACGCATTTGAGCAATCTCTTAAGTATAATCCAGATTTTGTGCCTGCTCTATGGAACATGGGCAAATATTATCTACAAAACAATGACTACATACGTGCATTACCATTGTTTAGCAGGATGTGTGAGATACATTCAAAGGAACAATATTTAGGGTGCAGGGCAGCTGGTGCAATCTATTTAAAGTATTATAATCAACCACTTATTGCAAAGCGTTATTTTGAACAATCATACATGCTCAACCCTCAACAGCCTGATGCACAGGGATTAAAATATATTATTGATACTATCCAATAGCTTATGAGTTAAGCCAATGCAATGCCATCCCTTGTTGTTTCCTTGACTCTGTACATTGCACCATCAGATAGTCTAACAAGGTCCAGAGTGTTATCTGTGTCTTCAGGGAATGCCGCAATTCCAAAGCTTGCTGTAAGCTTGATAGTTAGACCTTCTTCTTTTAAAAAAACATGCTTGTTCAAAGATTCACGGATACGCTGGGTTACCCTGTATGCACCCTTCTTATCTGTTTCTGGCAAAAGGATAACAAATTCATCTCCACCATACCTTATGGGTATATCCGGTTTTCTCAATTCTGAGCGTATAACCTCAGCAGTCTCCTTTAGCACCTTGCTACCAATAATATGTCCGTACTTATCATTGACAAGTTTAAAGTGATCCAGATCAAGGAATATCATAGAAAAATGTAATCCATATCTTTTTGACCTATCCATTTCGCGCTCAAGCATAAGATGAAGGTACCTTGAATTGTAAAGGCTTGTAAGGTCATCTCTGATCGTTAGTTCCTGAACCTTTTGAAGGTATTTTGCATTTTCTATAGCTATTGCAGCATAATCAGTGAGTGTTATCAGTATGTTCAAATCATTCTGATCAAAGTCCTTGTCCTCAAGTTTGTTTATAAGCTCCACAACGCCAAGCACCCTGCCCTTGCTACGTAATGGCACACATACAATTGAGCGTGTCTTGAAATTGGTTATTTTATCAAATCTTGGTGAAAAACGTGGGTCTGATGATACATCTGATAACAGAACCGGCTCACCTGTCATTGCAACCCAACCAGCTATGCCTTCACCAATTGCAATACGCATATCTTTTAGTTTGTCAGAATTCTCACCTACTGCTATTTCAAAAAACAGTTCGTGTTTTTCCTCATCAAGTAATAAAAGAGACCAATTGGCAGGCTTTAGTAATTCAGAGATCTTTTGCATAATTATTGATAAGACCTCTTTAAGGTCAAGGGTTGAAGTAAGGGTTTTGCCTATCTCATGGAGTATCTCAATGCCTCTTGTATCCTTCTTTGAATTTTCAGCGATGTTGCCTTTTGTTATTACAACCTGATCATCAACCATCAATTTTTACTCTGCTTGTTTCCGAGTGAAGCATTCTTTCAATGGCTTTGACACCTATTATACCTTTTACAGATTCTCCCTCTGGAGAGATAACATCAACTACACTCCAACCACAGCCACACTCTTTATACTTTATTTTGTAGCCATTCACCAGCTTACTCTTATATCTAATAGGTTTGTTACATGTTTTACAAATATAATTCATACGTTTAAATTCAAATATATAATACAAAAATTAAAAAAGCAACCTTATCATGCCATAATTGTATCATGAAGAGAAAAAAATTGCTTCTCATTCTTTGCTTTACATTTTTAATTTACATGATACCCATGGGGGTTGATTATTGTAAAATGTTTTGTTATCTTAACTTTAAAGAGGTTAGATATGAGTCACATTTTATCAGCCAAAAGAGGTGTTGCAACAGATGAGGTTATGTTTGTTGCTAAAAAAGAGGATGTTCCCATTGAGCTTATGCTTGAAAGGGTAGCCAGTGGCAGGGTTGCTATATTAAAGAATAAACATCATAATATAGAGCCTGTTGGCATTGGCGAAGGGTTATCTGTAAAGATCAATGCAAACATAGGTTCTTCAGAGGATAAGCTTAACTTAGAAGAGGAACTCGAAAAGCTAAGACTTTCCATTAAATATAAGGCTGATGTGGTTATGGATCTATCAACAGGCGGTAACATAAGCAAAATTAGAAGAGAAATACTTGCAAATTCAACCATTCCTGTGGGCACTGTGCCAATATATCAGAGTGCTGTAAACGCGGTAAGAAAGTACAAATCGCTCTTCAAACTCACTGTTGATGAAATGTTTGATAATATAGAAGAACAGGCTGAAGAGGGTGTTGATTTTATGACGATCCATTCCGGTGTTACCCGAGAATCTGTTCAAAGATTTAAAAAACAGGGCAGGTTGCTTGATGTGGTGAGCAGAGGGGGAGCATTGATCATGGAGTGGATGGAATATAATAACAGGGAAAATCCATTTTACGAATATTATGATAGGCTCATAGAGATCCTGTCCAAACACAATGTTGTGATCAGCCTTGGTGATGGTTTGCGACCCGGAGCGATAGCTGATGCAACAGATAGAGGACAGGTACAGGAATTAATAATACTTGGAGAATTGGCAAAGTATGCTGTTGAGCATGGTGTAGGTGTTATGATAGAGGGACCAGGGCATGTACCAATAAATCAGATCGAGACAAACATCAGGCTTGAAAAACAACTGTGCAATGGCGCGCCATTTTATGTCCTGGGACCCCTTGTAACTGATATTGCTCCTGGTTATGACCATATAACATCTGCCATAGGAGGGGCTATTGCTGGAATGGCAGGGGCAGATTTCCTATGCTATGTTACGCCAGCAGAACATTTAAGACTTCCAGATCTTCAGGATGTGAAAGATGGAATTATTGCATCACGCATAGCAGCTCATGCAGCTGATATAGCAAGAGGGGTAAAAAAAGCTATAGAATGGGATATTCAAATGGCAAAGGCAAGAAAGGCTATGGATTGGGATTCACAGTATAAACTTGCTATAGATCCTGAGAAAGCAAGGGCTTACAGGGAATCTGTTCAACTACAGGATACAGATGTGTGCAGTATGTGTGGTGAATTCTGTCCTATAAAATTACAGCATGCTGAATTGAAGCGCATCAGGAATATGCTTTAATTAGAAATCTCTGGATAGTGTAAATGTAAAAGGAGCGTTAATGGAGAATACAAATCAATCAGATGTGAGGTATGATGTTTATATTGATGGTTTGAAGGATGAGGATTCAAAAAAACAGGTTATAATGTTTCTTGCAGGTGTTATCAAGCATATTCAACTTGAGGACATTATTGCAGGCATAACAAAGTTACCATTCAAGGTTGTAAGTGCAGTAACAGAACAAACTGCATTAAAACTTCAGGAAAGGCTTGCAATCAGAGGTGCAGAGGTCAGACTGGTTCAGCTTGTACCAGGTACGTTTACTCCAAAGATTGAGCAAACCATAACAGAGCCAGTTCAACAACCGTATGCGTCATCGTCTTCTATTTCAGGACAGCCATTCAGTAATGAGCAAGCATTTCTGTCTGAAAAGGTTGGGGCTGATATTAAGACGAATATTACAGAGCAGTCCTATATCAAAAGATTATGGACCAACTGGGTGGATGTTATGTTTAACCCAGCTTCATTCTTTAGAAGTATCGATGCAGAAAAACAAATCCCATTCCCTGTAATCTTTGGTATCGTATGGGGCACAATAGCATTAATACTGAACATACCTACAGTGTTGTATACCCAGCAGTCCTATTTAAAATTTTTCTCTGAAGGTATGTCATCGCCGGTGGTTATACCATTTTCTTCTTACTTTTCTATAATTGTGATAGCACCGTTCTTCCTGTTTATTTTTTTGTTCATTATGGCAGGCATATATCATATCTTTGTTCTCCTTGTCGGAGGTAAGGGTGGATTTGTATCAACATTAAAGGTCATTTCCTATTCTATTGGTGCTATGGTGCTTGAGGTGATACCTTTTATTGGTGTTCCTTTGTTCTGGTTTTATTCTATTTACCTCTATACAATAGGCTTCAGGGAATTGCATAAGATCTCTTCATCACGGGCTTTTATTGCATCAATACTTCCTATAATACTTATAGTTTTCTTTGTGATTATGCTTGTAATACTGGCAATTGTTGGATTTGGTTATAGCTTCTTAAAACAGTACAGACCACCACTCTCAGGAATTCCCATATAATGATACACACAGGTTGCTAACCAGAAAAGAACAAAATAAAAAGGTTCTTATCCCATTTGTGATCATAGTTCATTCCGGCATAGGTAAATTAGCACACCCATGAAAAATTGCAACTATGT
>JBMFUY010000143.1:0-5861 GCA_049966275.1 bacterium | reverse complement strand
TGTTTCTTTTTTTCTAATATTCGAAGAATACCCATATTTGACGCGCGACCCTTCCCTTCGGGTGGGTACCCCATCACTCATTACACAAACTTCCCTGTTTCGCAAATGCATTTTTGGGGTTATTGCACTTTTCGGGTTAAAAGAGCTCGGATAAAACTGAATAAACGTAGTCTACATTAAGAGCCATTTTCAATCCTTTTATTAAACATTCCATAAGCCTGTTATCCGGTATATTGTGCTCATTTATTATTGATCCCTGCTGGAGCAAAACTCCCTTTGCCCTTCTCTGTGCGCTTCCGACAAGTTTTTTCCCATTCAACGTTAGCTCATAAGTCATTGCTGTGCTGAAACACAGAGGAGAAAATGAAGTACTGTTTTCTGTTCCGTATTGAACATCAAGCCCGCACAAATTGAAACCCATCTTTAATCCATTGGCTATAACATCATAACTTTGTAACAAGGAATGGTTTTTACCAAGGTAATTTTCTGGTATAACAAGGGAATAACATAGATCATCTTTGTGCAGAACAGCCCCTCCACCAGTGGGCCTCCGTATAATCTCAAAACCGTTGCTGATAAGTTCCAATGGCAGCCTTTTGATGTCCTGATTTTTACCAATAGAGATACATGGTTTACTGAATTTGAAAAACCTCAATGTTGCAATGTGTTTATCTTCTTGAGCCATATTAAAAAGCATCTCATCTATCAGCATATTTAAATATGGATCAAGGTTGAAAAAGCCAAGGTATTTAATCTTATTCATGTTAAACGAATCGCTCAATGAATTGTGTGGAAATATTACCAATCAAAAACTCTTTGGTTCCAAGTATCTTTTTATGAAGAGGAATATTGGTTTTTACTCCATCTATAATGAACTCATCGAGCGCGCGCTGCATTCTTTTAATGGCACTTCCACGATCCTCTGCCCAGACAATAAGTTTTGCGATTAATGAATCATAATAAGGTGGAACATTATAACCGCAGTATACATGCCCATCTACCCTTACACCAGGACCACCTGGCTGGATGTATGTGCTTATCGTTCCACAGGATGGTACAAAGTTATCAGGATCCTCAGCATTAATTCTACATTCTATTGCATGCCCTTTTAATCTTATATCCCTCTGACTTACATTTAGCTTTTCGCCACTTGCTATCTTGATTTGTTCTGCAACAAGATCCATTCCTGTTACAAACTCAGTTACAGGATGCTCCACCTGGAGCCTTGTGTTCATTTCCATGAAATAAAATCTACCCTTTTCATCAACTAAAAACTCCACTGTACCCACTCCGCTGTAATTTATGTGCCTGGTTATTTTGATCGCGGCTTCACTCATTTTATTCCTCAGCCTTTCATCAACAACCACTGATGGGGATTCCTCTATAAACTTCTGATGCCTTCTTTGAATAGAGCATTCCCTTTCTCCAAGAGCCACAACATTCCCATCACCGTCACCAATAATCTGAATCTCTATATGGCGTACCTTTTCAAAATACTTCTCTATGTATATAGAGGCATTACCAAATGCTGCCTTGGCCTCTGCACGTGCAAGCTTGATTACACCTGGTAATTGATCCTCATCGTAGACGATCTTCATTCCCCTTCCACCACCACCTGCTGCTGCTTTGATGATCAATGGCAGGCCTATATCTTTAGCAATCTTTATTGCATGTTGCTCATCCTCTATCTCCTGGAACGTTCCTGGCAGAACCTGTATACCAAGCTGGTTAACATACTCACGTGCCTTTAGTTTATTACCCATGAGTTCTATGTCTTCTGGTTTTGGTCCTATAAATTTTATTCCAGCTGCCTCACACACCTCTGCGAAACCAGCATCTTCCGACAGAAAGCCATAACCAGGGTGTATTGCATCTGCGCCTTTTATTTGAGCCGCACTTATTATTGCAGGTGCATTCAGATAACTATTTTTGCTCTGTGCAGGACCAATACAGATACTTTCATCTGCCAGCCTTCTGTGAAGTGCATCCTTATCCGCTGTAGAGTATACTGCAACGGATTTTATTCCAAGTTCTTTTAATGCACGGATAATTCTTATTGCAATCTCACCCCTGTTTGCAATAAGCACCTTTTTAAACATGCATTAACCTTCTGGATCAATTATAAAAAGTGGTTCACCAAACTCTACTGGATCCCCATCCTTTTTAAGAATTTGCTTGATATAACCATCTGCATCAGCCTCAATTGCATTCATAAGTTTCATTGCCTCTACTATACCAATAGTCTGGCCTTTCTTTACCTTACTTCCTATCTCTACAAATGGTTTCTCAGATGGTGAAGGAGCACAGTAGAAGGTTCCTACGAATGGAGAGTTTACACTTATAAGTTTATTATTACCCTTTGTTTCTGCCTGAGTATTTTCTGATAGCTTTTGTGTCTGCAGGGATTCAGTAGATGTAGCAACAATCTCATGTGCGTTTCTGACAATCTTTATTCTTTCATCTGCTTTACTGTATTCTATTTCGCTTAAGTTCTTTTGCTCCATCAGTTCAACAAGTTGTTTTATTTCTTCGATATTCATCATGCCTCCAGTTTTATAACAGGTTTATGGCGTGGTGTCAGATGCTCTTTCCCCCTGCTGGATATGTATATCATACTCTCTATTCTGATACCACCCCAGCCCGGGATATATACACCTGGCTCAATAGTGAAGATCATACCAGGCTCCAATACATCCTTTGATCTGTAGGAAATAGATGGTAATTCGTGCACCTCCAACCCCACTCCATGTCCAAGTGCATGACCAAAGTATTTTCCATATCCCTGTTTGTCAAGAAATTCTCTTGCCACTCTATCAAGCTCTGACGCCTTCAGACCAGCCCTTACAGCACTTATAGCCCTGTCATGTGCACCTAAAACTGCACTGTATAACCTTCTGCTTTTATTGTCCATTTTATTGATAAAAAATGTGTGGGTTTCATCTGAATGATACCCCTTATAAATGGCTCCAAAATCACAGAGCAATAACTTCTTATCTTTTAAGACTGTTGTGCTGGATGGTATGGCATGGGCAAAAGCAGCGTGTTCATCAAATGCAATCACTGTTTCAAATGAGGGTCCATCTGATCCTGCGTTTGCAAGCTCAAGATTGAGTATTTCTGCTACCTGCCTTTCTGTAAGTCCTGAGGTCAATTTGTTTAGTAATCTGCGTATAGCAGAGTTAGCTATTGATGAAGCCTTCTTTATGTAATCAACCTCATCATCACGTTTGATCGCACGAAACTTTAATATGTGTTGCTGAATAAAAATAAATGTTTGCCCTGCTAATTTTGAAGTAATATCCAGAAAATCTTTGTGCAACAAACCTGATCCATCAAGTCCTATACGTTTATACCTTTTTAAGTTGTTTCTTAGATCTTTTAATGGTTGTTTTGATTCTACCACATCCACACCGGATAAATGGGTTTTTGCATATATACTGAATCTTGGATCAACAAATAGTTTTACACATGAGTGATCGATCAAAAGGTATCCTTCTTCATACTCATAACCTGTAAGGTAGAGTTTGTTGGGCTTCGAGACAACCACAGCAGCATCAAGATGCAGTTTATTCATAAGGCAATTTAAACGATTTATAGGTTGTTTCATTATGGTAGATAATCTCTTATGTAAATTTAGAATTCTTTAGAAAGGTTTAATAAATTTTTCCTCAACAAGAACTTTCCCTTACCTATATTGCCATCTTTTTTAGCAGCCAACAGAACAAAATAATCCTTATTTATACTCCTTATGATAAGTACAGTATCAGCATATTCAACAATAATTTGCTCTGGCTCATCAAACCCAAGTGTATGCGATGTCTCAGAAATCGTTTTAAGTAGTTCCATGTATTCAACACCAATGTTCTGAAAATCTATAATTTGATCATCCTTAATGTATTGTTCAACAACAATGCCATCTATCCCTATAAGTATCCCACCAATACAACCTTCAAAATTGTCAACTATCTGTTTAAGTATATCTAAAAAAGCCATTTATCCCCCTTTTTTAATTTTTTCTAACCACGCGCTTAATCGTTTCATATTCTCCTTCATTATATCAGATTGTTCTTCTACAGATACTTTTGGTTCGCGTTCTTTTAAAGCCTCAAACTTTTGTTTATCAAGCTCATCCTGCTGTCTTGCCTCAATGAGCTTTTTAACCTTTATAAGTTTAGCCCTGATTATGGGGTTATCCGGCGTCTTTTGCAATATTGTCCTGTATATATGGTATGCCTTTTCAAGATGTCCCTGTTTTACATACAGGTCTGCCATTGTTACTGTCTGAATATCTTCTTCCTGTAGTTCTGCTCTATGTTTACCCTCAGGAACCACTGATTCTTGAGGCACAGGAGCAGATACTATCTCCTGTGGTGCCTCAAAAATTTCTGTAAGTTCTTTTTCTACTTCGTTGGTTTCAGGTACCTTCTGCTCTTCAGACTTTTCAGCTGGTTGTTCCGCGGGAATAGGTTTACCCTGTTCTTTTGAAGAGGTGTCAGTTGCTTTAACGAGTTCTTCAAAAGCGAATTCAAGCTCTTCTTCTTTTTGTTCCTTCTGGGGTTCTTCCTGAATACCTGTCTCAATAATTACTGTTTCCCTCTGTTCTTCTGATACATTTACCTCTAATGCTTCTTTAACAGGTTGTGAAACCTGTTGGGTCTCCTCCTGTGGTTGTGGCTCCTCTGTGTGTTGCTCTGTCACATCGATCAATGGCTGTTCAAGTACGTTTTCAAGTTCCATGTCCACAGGGGGTGTGGCTTTCTGCACAGGTTCTGCAGTTATGCCTTCTTCTTTTTCTTCCTTCTCTGCTTCTGCTGGCTGGGTTTGTTGTTCAGTCTGTTCTTTCTCTTCTGATACTGGCTGGGCTTCCATCTGAAAGATTTGTTCTGGTTGTTCCTCCTGTATTTTTACAGGTTTTTCTTCTGCTTGAGGTGCTTCTTGTTTAACTTCAGATTCTTTTTCCTTTTCTGTTATTTGAGATTCTTTGACAATGGGTTCCTGCGCAGAAGGTGATACATTTTCTTTAGAGCTTAAGGCACTTTGTTTATCTTCATGTGGTTCAGCAGGTTTGGAAAGTGTGTTGAGAAGATTCTTTGCCTCTTTATCATCCGGAGAAAGAAACAGTACTGTTTTTAGTTCTTGAATGGCTGCATTGACATTTGCTCTTTTCACATAGATGTCAGCCAGAAGTTTGTGGGATATGATATTATCAGGCGTGGATTTCACAACCCTTTTGAACTCTTCCTCTGCTTTATCAAGTTCGCCTTTATCAAAGTAAGCCCTTGCAAGCGCAACCCTTCCGCTTACGTAGTTAGGATTATGTTTTAATCCCTCTGTGGCTACTGAAATTGCCTCATCAAGTAGCCCGCCTTTTCTATAGGCTTCGCTGAGTACAGCAAAGACCGGGGACTTAGGATCCTTACGTAAAATTTGTATATGTCTTTCTATTTCAGGGGAAATGACAAACTTATTTTCTTTTTTTTCCGGTTGTTGATCTTTATCCATACTATATTAAAACCATAAACAGCAAGGGGTGTCAAGGTTGTGCAATGGTTTGTAAAGCATTGGGCTGAGTGAAGGTGATTTTGAGAAAATACCCTGCCCGCCTTCAAGTCCACCCCTTTACAGGCTGTCCGACGATTGTCATTTTGTAGCCGAAGGCAAAGAATCTGCGCTACATTGTCATTCTGAGTTAAACGAAGAATCTACACCACCATGTAATTCTGAGGCGTAGCCGAAGAATCTAAAGCCATAGACTCTTCGCTTTGCTCAGAGTGACAGAGGATGGATTCTTCACGTAGTTTACACTGAGTGAAACGAATGTGTTCAGAAAGACTATTCTCTGTCATCAACGGACTATTCCC
>JBMFUY010000142.1:0-5934 GCA_049966275.1 bacterium | reverse complement strand
ACTTATAGCTATTGGTTGGATCGCACGGCTGAGTACCCCGAACGAATGAGCAAACTTTCCTATTGCATTTTTCGGGTAAATTGTGTCTGCCATATAACCAGTATCATTTCGTATCTACCTGCCCTGAATCCGATGCATATCCAAAAATACTTTTAATATCTTTATTGTCAAACCCGACTCCTAACCCAGCAAACCATGTTTTTGAATCCTGATTAAGAACATTTTCCATACCGCCTGAAAGTATAAAGTATTTAAAAATAGATGTACTCAGCATCACCTTGAGTATGGGATTCGGTTTTGCATTAAAATTATACATATCCATGCTCAGCCACAGGGGTTCAAACGGCGTAGCAACATCCAGCCCCACTCCACCACTTGATTCTACAATACCACCTCTCAATGTAACATACGACATCTTCTTTGCTAACTCTGCATTAAATTTTAATTGATTGCCCGTCTTTTCCGTTACTGTTTCTGTTTGCTGAACAGGTCCATTATTAATCTGGGTATATGTATAATTTGTTGATTGTGATGGGTACGCTGTGGGGGCATCCACTATGCCAAGTAATAAATAATAATACGGTACTGGTTGTAATACCAGATTAAGATAGCTTTTAAGTGCCTGTTGCTTAAATTGGTACTGCGCATTGTAGTCTAATGCAATTCTAAATTTTGATATTCCACCAACTATACTACTTATGCCGCTTATGGCATTTGATACACGTTCTTCTGTTTTCTTATCCGTTAACAACTTCCCTATCGTGGCCTTACCTTCTTTTATATCTCCTGTTATTACCTCGATATTAGCAAGGGTTTTATCAAGTTTTTCGCTTGCAGCATTGATGTTTTCTATTGTTGTATTCATCGATTGCTGATTTCCGGATATAATTTGATGAAGTGTATCGGATATCTGAGTAAGGTTCGTAATAATGTCGGGTCCGTGTTCTTTCAACGCACCGGTAAATTCATTAACAGAAGCAAAAGTCCTGTTGAGATTATAATTTGTGCTTGTTATAAGGTGATCCATATGATGGATTGTTTCATTAAGATCATGGAATAAGCCTTTTATGTTTTTTGTACCCTGTGTGCCTCCGAATACATCGCTCAGACTCTGTGTCACAGAATTTATGTTTGTCGCAATACTGTTCAATTTGTTCATAAGTTCTTCCATATCCGGTGGCGATTCTGTAAAACTTATTTCTTCACCTGGTTTAACAGTTGCAGCAGTCTGCCTACCAGGAATAATCTCTATGTAATCTTCTCCAAGAAGCCCTTTAGTTCTTATAACCGCCTTTGAGTTCTCTTCTATTTTTACACCTGACATTATATTCATAACAACAAGGGCTCTATTATTAACCAGTTTTATATCATCAATAGAACCTATTCTGATACCTGCCAGATATACTTCGGTTTTTGTATTAAGCCCCTGGGCATTACTAAAATAAGCCTTTATTGTATATCCGCGTGTTTTTCTGAAGACTGCTCCACCGCTGATCTTCAAGGTAATCCATGAAAGTATAATAAGTACGATAAATATGAAAACACCAACTTTTGCATTTGTTGAAAGACCCGTTTTCATAGTGTACCGTCCTCATAAGTTAATTGTTGCATTTTTAAAGCCTTAATTTTTGCAACAAAAATTACATCTCGTTATAAGAATAATTGTGCATGTAAACCATACAGAACTATAAGAATTCATACCCAACCTCAAACCCTGTATCTATTATATAGCCTTTACTCTCATATCCAGGATAGCCAGGATTCTGAATTCCATTTGCCACAGGATCCGCGTCAACCGCTATCTCCTTGTAGGTCTTCCTATCTCCGAGTATGATATCCTGAATATGGATAGTATAACGTATGGAACCCCCATTTTTATAGGAATGAATATAGCTTACCCCTGTTGAAACAACATTTTTGACATTATCAACATAGTTGGTTCTTCTCATTTGGGGAGGCACAGGTGTTGGTTCATAGTAATAACCAGCCATAATATGCCAAGAAGAATCTAGTTTGTAGTTAACCCCTATTCTTGGTATATATATATCATCAAACGACTGTCCTTGATAAGTAACCCCGGTTCTGGGATCTGTCCATGACTGATCCTGCGGTTTCATATCGTGATTATCTTTATAACCTGACCATCCAACCCATGTAATCTCTGCATCCAATTCAAAATTAGCCATGGGTTTATACATAATACCAAGTGATGCGTGTGCAGGAGAGTAAAATAATATTTGATTTATAGTTTGTGTAACGTTACTTGCAATAAGACCAGGTGGAATCATATTGGTATTTAAATGGACAAAGGCTGCACCAACAATCGGAAAATCATCTGCGCTCATATAAGAGATACCTATTTTAAATCTCTCAGATGGATTAAAGAGCATACCAAGGTTTGCAACATAGGTATACTTCTGTGTGTTATTAACGTTCATATACCACTCGGATTCATTCATTGGATTCGGCAAATAAACATTGGAATACGTAAGTGATTTAACAAAAAGTGAAACACCTCCGCCTATTGATAGGAACGGTAGTATCTTAAAGGCTATTGTTGGTAGTATTATTTGTTGTTCTGTTGTATTCTCAAGCATCTCAAAATATAGTTTATTGCTAAGGAATGCTTCGGTCTCATTGGAATAGTGAGCTATCTGCTGCTGTGTGTCGCTCAAAGGCGTATAAAGAGCAATACCAATCCTTACAAAATCTGCTAAAAAGTCATGCGTATACCCAACTGCAATACCTTCAATAGCTTTATCATCTGTGTTCTGAAAACCTGTTCCAAATGGTTTTGTATAAAGATGGTTTACCGCAACAATAAAGTTAACGCCGACTGATTCTTTTGTCTGGGTAATTGCAGCAGGATTATAATACATTCCTGACCAATCATCTGCAGAAGCAACCCTGGCATTACCCATTGCAATACCTACTGAATCAACACCGAACAGATCAAAGACATTGGCATAAGCTGATGAACATGGAACTGCAGATATCATAACAATCAGAACTATTTTCTTTATCATTTTTTCTCCTTTTGATTTTTTTCCCAATCACGCATTCCTGTTTGTGTGGAGCATAGCAGACTCTGTGTTTAATCCTTTATGAACAAAAACATGCCCTTTGAATACTAACAGATAAACCCCGATTGCTTCGATTGCTCCGCCAACAAAATCAACAAGATAGTGCTGCTTTACAAAAAAGATAGATATAGAAATAAGCAGTGCTATTGCCAGAAAAACCAATCCGATTTTCTTGTTGTATCTATAAAATATAAGTGCCACAAACAAGGAGTTTGCTACATGTAAGCTTGGAAACACATTAAACCCTGGATCTGTGTTATAAACAATGGTTAGAAGTTTGTCACTTAGTGAATTACCAACTATTTCAGGCCGTATCATCTTTGTTGGATAAAATAGGAATACAGCAAAGGATATCATGCCTTCTAATAAATACCCGAGTGCTATTCTCCTGAAGGTATCCATATTATTCATAATAATAATGGGTGTGAAGCAAAAGATATAATAAAGCACGTAGATCCAGACAAAACCAGGTACAAAAGGTATTAAAAGATCCAGTTTTGTGTCGAGAATATGGAATTTTACACCACTCTTCCACAGAAGTGCATTGTGCCAATCAAGGTAATAAAAACTTATACTCAGGAGTAATCCAACAAACAATGGAAGTAGAATTTTTTCGTACCTTAAATAGGATTCAATTATGGTTGCTCGCAGATCCATGCTTTCGTATATGGTATTATGTTTTGTGTGATACATGTTAATCTCCTTTCCTGTTTTTTTACTCTTCTAAACCAGCACCACCTGTGCTGAAATCTTTGCACTTTTTATCTTCATTCCTGCCATACTTTCTAATTTCTTTTGTACCGTTGTACCATACGCAAAATAAGTAATCATTTACTTACATTATATAGCAGAAATCTCACTTGTCAAGTAAAATATGGTTTTTTTGTTTTTATTGAATTAAGAAGGTGAAAGGGAGCACATAGAACCATGCTCCCATGTCGACAGTTTTATTTCTTTATTCTATCCTTTATCCTGTCCTTCCATAGTGGGCCGGTTCTTCTGTGCAGTTCAATCCCAAACTCAACCATTTTTGCATAATACTCAGGATCTTCAAGCGCAAGTTGTGCATTCTCATCTTCGGGTTTGGCATCCTCTGTAAGAATCTTTTCTCGAAAATCTTTGTGATTATCCCTTATGGAGCAGGGAGCGAAATAGTTACCAGGAGGATCGCTGAGATAACCATACTCCTTTTGCCATCTTCTTCCTCTTATGAAAAAGTTGCTCATCAGAGCATCTATGATCGTTTTATCATTTTTATAAAGGTCATAAATATTATCTTTGTAAAATGGAACGAACACACAGGGCATTATATTACCATTCCAATCTACATAAAAGTACCCACCTGAACGCCCATATGCCATACAGCCGTGTGAGGCTGCTCCAGCATCCCAGAAATCTCCAACAAAGTACTCTTTCTCAAACACGATGTGTTCCCATTTTAAAGTAAGCTTTTCCCGTTGTTCAGGGGTAACCATCAAACCCATAGTATCCTTTGCCCTGCCAATGGGCATCAAATGAAACATCCACATGTACGTTGCACCGATATCCTCAAGCCAGTATTCATAGAACCTATCTTCAAGGAGTATATCCACATTCTCACTTGTAGCTGTAACTGAAACGCCAAAAAGAATACCGTATTTTTTCAACTGATCTATAGTATTCAGGATTCTGTTGTAAACGCCTTTCCCCCTTCGTCTATCTGTTTGTTCTTCATATCCTTCTACGGATATTGCAGGTGTAATGTTTGCAGCTTCTTTTAACCTCCTCAGTCTGCTTTCATCCATGACTGTCCCGTTGGTATAAACAAGGAAAAACATATCATCAAATTCCTCAGCTAATGATATTATATCCTTTCCACTATCCTTCCACATAAATGGCTCCCCACCTGAAATAACTATGAATCTGCTACCAGCAAGGTCATGCATTTCCTGTACCAATCTTTTTACCACAGAATATGGCAACGATGCTTTCGTACCTGGATGACTTGCAGCATAGCATCCAATGCACTTCAAATTACAATTTTGTGTTGGTGAAATAGTTACAAATCTTGGTGGCTCAATTCCATACTTGTTTTTATAAGCTGCAACTATCTCATGAACACTCTCATTTTTCATAGGAGGTTTAACAATACTATTAACGAATTTTCCCACATAGTCCTTTGACAGATACCCTTTATCCATATTTTTGATTGCTTGCTTTAACAAATTGATCAGGAATTGAGACTCCACTCTGGCTACGTAAAGAGAATTTGACCCACAACTGACCTCATCCTCGATCATTGCATCTCTAATGAAGTTTGAAATTGTATTGATGAGCAGTTTCCTCATTGGATTCTTATTGACCACAAGCTTAAGACCGCTCAACAACATCAATTTCTTAACCTCTATCCCAAATCTGGTATTCTTAAAACTTGTTATATCTCCCTGAACAGTATTCATCTTTTCTCCTTTCTTATATTTTATAGATAGAAACCTTAAGTTTTTATATGTAACCATTTACTTACATATGTCAAGTATTTATTTTATTAAAAAATACGGTGCTTGATAAAGGCAAAAAAATCAATCTCCCTTTTGCAATTATTGTAACAGTATTTACTATTATTGCATCCACAAAGATAGACCCAACATTTGTTATACTCGGTGCAGGTATAGTTGACGCACTGATATACTGACTATAATGGTATCTATTCACATTCTCCTGTAATTCCTAAAGATAATACAATTGTTCTACTGAAACCAATTCAGCTACAATTTTGTAATTGCTTTAACCCGAAAAAAATGCGTTTGCAAAACAGGAAGTTTGTGTAATGAGTGATGGATACCCACCCGAAGGGAAGGGGCGTGCGTCAAAT
>JBMFUY010000141.1:0-6077 GCA_049966275.1 bacterium | reverse complement strand
ATCTGTCCTGCTTGAAAGGGGTAAAAAGTTTCTGATGATGGAGTTTCTCAGACCAGTGTCTATAAAATATACTTTCTTTGATTTTTTCAGTTCGTTCAATTTGTTGGTATAAAAAGGGTACAGAAGGTAAATCACGTAAGTTTGCAAGAGTATTGAAAGGTAGCCCTCAACAGTCCTGAAATCCATGTGCAGTTCGCTCGATATTGATGAAAATTCGACTATAGATCCAGTGATCAGGCTGAGATATGAAAGCAATAGCCTGAACTTCTCCATTTCCCTTATGTCGAAAAAGAAAAATACATCCCTTTCCAGGTAAGTTCTGGAAAGATTCTTTAATAGCTCCTGTTTTACAGATGTTTCTCTTTCTTTTACTATAGCGGGGAACCCCCCGTATATCAAGTATTCTTCAAGAAGCTCCGTGAATTCTTTCTGAAAAGCCGGCTCAGTATCAATCCCCGTGCCTCCTGTAATAAATTTAGCGATGCCTTTTCGCCAGTCTGAATATATCTTATGCAGGTCTTTTGCCTTCCACAGTATAAATTCTTCAAAACTGAGCGGCAGAAGTTCCATGTACACTGCTCTGCCGACCAGGTACTTCCCAACCTGAACCTTCGTATCAAAAGATCCTGAACCAGTTACAACAAGCTTTATTTTCGGCCTGAAACGATCATAGATCAGTTTGAGGTTTTTCCCGGCATTCGCGCTGTACTGCGCTTCATCTACGTAAAGAAAACGACTTTTGCTCATGTACCTTTCGGCAAATTTCAAAGGCGCTTTATCGAAAGTTTCAAAAGCGTCTTCATCCTCAAGCGTAACGTATTCTCCTCCAAACTGTTCCCTGAGGTGCATCAGCAACGTTGTCTTTCCGCTCTGTCTGGGGCCTTTAACGATGATTATTTCATCCCTTTCCATCCATTTGTCCAATTTTTCTTCAATTTTTCTTGGATAATACTCCATAAAAAATTAAATTTAAATTGCAAATATAAGCTTTTCACGCTTAATTTGCATTCTAAGCACTATCTTACACGATATTTGGTAGTACGCCAAAAGATAAGCTCAATCAAAAGGTTCTAGTGTTGTTAATTTATTACAATCTTGAATTTTTTAGTGAATTTTTAATTTATTTTTTAAAGCTTTCTTAACTGCCTGTTAAAATGTCTGACATTAAACGGTAGACCTACTGACCATACAGGTACACAAGTGTATCTGTTCAGCTCATTATCGAGAAAGTAAATGAGCATAACACATTAATCTGCCTGACTATAAATATCGCTTTTTTAATTAAAAAATATATATTGCACTCTTTATAATTATATTTATATTTGAATAAAAAAATAATGCTGCTGTCTATTATTATAATGCTGCTTATATTAGGTTCCATTCAAGGTCTCGTAGTTCAGACACATGCTACATCTAATAATGAAGTCTATAAAAAACCCGCAGTCCTCCTTCAAAACGCTTTATGGATTGGAAACGTTTCAACATCCTATAACGATAACGTTTACATACCTGTCTACTCTAGTTCCAATGGCACATTTGAGAAAATCTCGATTATTCTTGCATACAACCCAAACATACTCTCATTTAAGGATGTCCTTTCAAACCCAGCATCGCAGTATGCAAACTTTTCCAGCAAAACTCTTGCAAAAGGGATCGTAAGAATTTCTGGTTCTGGAAAATTTTTAGTCATCAACAGGAACACCGTTGTGTTTTACGTAGATTTTGAGCCTCTGGTAAATGAAAATACATTAACTAACGTGATTTTAACGGAATACAGCATTGATGAACAAACGTACTATTCCCGCTGCCAAGCATACATAGAACTTGTCAGCGGATGGATAAACATTGGCCCTCAGTCCATAAACTGGGGAACAGGCATAGAAAGCAGCCTCTCCGGTACGCTTTCAGACATAGGTTTTTCTCCTTACAACATGGACCTTATCTATGTAACATCAGGAGCAGGTGGACCTCATCATTCTCCGGGTGACAGGGCGTCTCAGGTTGTTGGAGCTGGGGGTGTGTTTGTATCTGAAGACGGAGGCAGAACCTGGGAGGTTGAAAACCTCGGGCTCAATAGCACTTCAGTTGAATCAATCGTAGTGGATCCTAACGACCCTGAAATTGCTGTAATAGAAACCAGGGGAATTTCGATGCCCATTGGCGGGGCAATATATAAAACCATCAACGGCGGAAAGAGCTGGCAGGAAACTTACCCCGTTGGCGGATATTCAATGCAGTACATAAACGGCACTCTGTATGCAGCCACGTTTTATTCAATCTTAAAATCTAACGATTTTGGCACCACCTGGAACACGATTTATTCGGTTCCGGATTTCTCGATGGGTGCATTCAGGCCTATAATCACGGCTGCAACCTTTACAGATAACGGCCGGGTTATTTATTTAGGTTTGTGGTACCCACAGCCTACCAACCTTACAAGCAGTTTCGTAACGATACTTAGATCTACCGATGGTGGTCTGACTTTCAAAACACTGTTTAACCTTACAAGGCCAACAACCACGGTAGATCAGATACTTATAAACCAGTCAAACCCGAACATAATCTGGGCACTTGTTGACGGCGGGCTTACATATCCTAACATCTTCATAACTCGCGATGGGGGTGGAAGCTGGAGCCTTCTTAACTTTACAAAGGCCGGAATAAAAATACCTGCCGATACCTGGACTACTTCTTATCCGCTTTATTACTATCCGCAGTACATTATCATCGACCCGCAAAATTCAAGCATAGTATATTTAGGAGGTGATGGTTACCTTTACAGATCTACTGATGGAGGAATAAATTTTAAGTGGGTTATGGGATTTGATCAACGTTTCATATACATAGATCCTTTAAACGACAGCATAATATTTGACGGTACGGATCAGGGGCTGTTTTATTCTCTGAACGGTGGCAGAACTTGGATGGACATGAACAACAGATCAGCCAACATGATTTACGACGCGGCTGTTGATGGATTGAACGTATTTGGCACGGTGCAGGACTTTGCCCCTATGTATTCTCCAGACGGAGGAAGAAACTGGACCGTAATAAACAATGGCGAGCTTGGCCTTGTGACGGTTGATCCTTATAACAGATCTATAGTCGTCATGTGGACGGAGCAGCATGCAGCAGGACCCTTCTTCTTCGTTTCTCATAATAGCGGTTCTTCGTTCTTTTTGCCGAGCATAAACTACACGGAGATGGCGAACGACCTGGCCGGGCTTGAAGGGGTTGGGTTTAGCAGGAACGGTTACATTTATGTGACAGGGGGTTACGGTATCCTCGTTAGCCGCGATTCTGGAAAAACATTTTCTCTTATCAATGGCTCTCCCAAACAGACGTTCTTCATAGTCCCTTCCCCCACAAATTCAAACGTGCTTTACACCGGAGACTGGTACGGTCTTTATATGTCAAACGATTCTGGGTTGAGCTGGGAAAAGATAAATGACGGAATCTTTGATTCTATAGCCATAGACCCGCTTAACTCGTCGATAATTATTGGCTCAAAATATTACAGTGATAGGTATGGAGTTACGGAAATGGGTCAGCTCTTTATTAGCTACGATGGAGGCAGGAACTTTCAGGAGCTTCCCATGTCATCCATAAGCGCCCAGACGGGGATAACCGGAATGTTCCCAACAGGCTCAATAATATCAAACCCAATAAATATAACCTATTCAGCCCCGTTTCAGCGCTTTACAACTCCGCCTCAGGTTTATTTCTTTGTAGTGAATGACAGAGCTGTTGCTTTTTACACATGCGGTTCCGGCGTATTTGAATCTTATGACCTTGGTAAGAGCTGGATAAACCTGAATTTTAACCTCCCTGAAACTCAGGTCAATTCTTTCCAGCTTGTGAACGAAACCGGAGTGATAGCAACCTATGGAAACGGAATATGGATTTTTAAGAACATTACAAACCTAGCGTACCAGAAAGAAACGCCAGTTGCTGTGGTTTATCTTGGAAAAAACGCAAGCCTTAACAAAACAGTTTCTGGTCCTGGTTATTACCTTATCAACTTGAACGTCGGAAAGAACAGTTTTGTAGTAAAAATAAACGGCACAATTTTTTATGAATTTCTTTATGCAAAAAATGGATTCGCTTACTTTGCGAACCTGTCCACTGGTTCCTTTTCAGACCTCACCGTTATCCCTGAGAACCTGCCTGGCGGGCTTGGATTTAAATTTTCGATAGATAATGAGACTTTTACCCTCGGAGGAAGCAATTTAACGTTACAGCTCGAGCCCGGGAGTTACCAGTACACGGTAACCCCGACCTATTCCGATTATGAAATTTACTACCCTGATGAAACTGAAGGTTTTGAAAACGTGTCTTTTTTTGGTTCGTCCATTTATATAGGCTTTAAGCACAGCGAGCTTCAGAACACAGATAACCTGAGCACCTCAATCGGCGGGCTAGTTTCAAGGCTTGCTTATTATGACGGTTACTTGATAAAGCTGTCCTTCGGAGCAGAGCTCATGAACACGAAAACCTCACAGACCATTCAGCTGAACAGCAAGTACCTGGACGGCTTTTTACAGACAGTAACTCCGTACAGAGATGGGCTTTTATTTGGAGGATCACGAGAGGCACTCAATGAAAACCTCCCTGTCCTCGTTTACTACGACCTAAAAACAGGAACGTATGTAAATTTAACCAGGGTTTTGCCTGGATACGCTGACGTTTCACCCTCTGCAGTTCAGGCTCTTTTGACGCTGGATAATGGTGATATTGTCATTTTAGGGTATGCTAACAACAGGACCATCTTTGGGTTGATAAATGGCACAGAATTTTACGATCTTTCGTCGATAATACCTAACTATTTCGCTTATCCCTACGGCCGCCAAGGTTGGACAGGAGCCTACATACCAGCATCGAACGAAATAATCATAGGCAACCTGAACAACGGCTTTCTGGGAATCATAAACATGACTAGCTACAGGTTTTATGATGTTAGCTATGTCTTGCCTATTTATGCGTATCTCGGAAACGGTCCCGCGGGTATGGGTTTGTATTCTTTTGACTTTATGGCCTCTAACAACAACTCTGCTATAATACTGGGCTCACTCTCAAACGGTTCGAGAATAGTATATCTTTATGAAGATGGAGAGTTCAAAGACATATCCGGGCTTTTCCCAAGCAGCTGTCTGTATCAGGCCGCAACATGGGACGGACAGAGTTATCTACTGGGAGGTTACACTTATAATGGAAGTATGGCTTTAGCCGCTTTCGATCCATACAGCTATAAAGTTTCTGAAATAAGCACACCTGATGTTCCTTCCGGTTCTCAGATATTTACAGTTGCGGCAGGCTCACCGTTTACTTTTTATTATTCTTACACTGTTCCTTATGTTTATTACCTTACGAATACTGAATCTGTCGAACAGCGGGGAGCCGGTGAAGTTAACATTCTGCTAAACGCAAACAGCGGGAACCTAACGGTCAACGGTTCTGTGTATAATTTCAGAAACAATGTCTTGAACCTGATCCTTTGGAATGGCAGCTATAAAGCTAAAATCAGCTCGCCTGGATTTTTAAACATGACAATAATTATAAACGTAAAAGCTTTCCGCAGTTCTACAGTTTACGTAGGTCTTAAAAAGGTTTACAGCATTACGTTCACAGAATCAGGCCTCCCCCTTAAAACCCAGTGGTCAGTTACTTTAAACGGAAGCACAAAGTCTTCAAACGCATCATACATAATCTTTGATGTGCCTGCTGGAAGCTATGTTTACAGCGTTGGAACAGTGAGCGGATATTCTGTTTCGCCATCATCGGGAACACTCACAGTAAGATCAAACTCATCGCAGGAAATAACGTTCAGCCAGCTTGAAGCAGTAACGTTTACTGAGTCAGGATTACCAGCAGGGGCTTCGTGGTCTGTAACTCTCAACGGCACGACGAAATCATCCAACAGCTCAACCATAGTATTTCAGGAACCAATTGGCATGTATACTTATACAGTTGGTTCCGTTTCAGGCTACACTATATCTCCAGGTTCAGGAACGATAAACGTTACAGGAAATGAGCAGATAGCAATGAGCTTTAAACCAGTACTCTATGCAATTACTTTC
>JBMFUY010000140.1:0-6146 GCA_049966275.1 bacterium | reverse complement strand
AACTGCATGAAACTATTAACAGGATTAAAGATGTGCTTGACAAATTGTCAAAATAAAAGATTTGACCCCCAATTTGCCTAATTATTAAAATCTTTTAATCTAATTTTATTGAAAAATTAATCTTTAAAGCATAAACTTTTTTGATATGAAGAAGAAAAACCTTCACATCTTTACACTACTATTAACAACAATATTTGTATTCTTGTTTAAAACTACATACGCGGATAACGTGGTAACATTAAAGTATTGCATACAACAAGCCATTCAGCAGTATCCTTTATCCGGATATGTTAATGCTGAAACTGGCGTTTCCATAAATAAATATAAAGAATCAAGAGCATTATTATTCCCGGTTATAAGTCTATCCTCAAGTTATGGAAGGGCTTATGGATACGATCCTGCTATAACAAATGGTGGGATTGCTTCGTTGCAGGCAATAGCGCAGGTTGATATATTTAACCCTTCACGCTGGCTTTCCACAAAACAGCTGAAAATGTCTTATGAATCTGCAAAGTACAATCAGAAGGCTACTGAGAATGAGCTTGCGTATATAGTTAAGAACACATTTATAGATGCAATAACATATCAAAAACAGATACAGATCCTTGAAGAAGAGATAAAAAGCCTTGAAGATTATCTAAACCTGACAAAGAGATTACTTTCTGCAGGACTTGTAACTGAAAATGATGTGTTGAGGGCACAGATAGAACTTGATAATGCAAGAGCTAAACTTAAATCATTTAATATTAAATGGCTCTCCCGGATAAACACTCTATCTGCATTAACAGGCATCAACATTACAACCGGCAGTGTTTTGAGCTTTGAAGCAATACCATTTACAATATCCACTGTCAAAAATAATATTGATGAGCAGTTATTCAGTAACAATCCTGCATTACAGGCTATACAGTATGAAGAAAGATCAGAAAAATATAATGTAAGTGCTCAAAAGGTAAAACACTTTCCAACATTAAGTATAGAAGCTGATGCAGGATGGCTGGCAGAACCAGTGCCAGCAGCTTACGGGCAATACAGGGGTTATTCTTATCTGGCAATGCTTAATCTGCCATTGTTTGAATGGGGAGCTATCTCTTATGGGGTGCAGGCAGCAAAGATGCAATTACAAAAGGTTCATTATAAGAAACAGTTACTCTTAAATCAGCTAAAACTTGCTTATCAGAATGCCTTAAAAGATCTTGAAAGTGCTATTGAACGGATAAACCTTTACGAAAAGGATATTGATCTATCAAAACAGAACTTTGAGTATTCAGAGGCAAGGTATACAGGCGGAGGTAGAATAAGTAGTTATGAGGTATTACTGGACAGACAGTTGATGACAAATACCCAGATGGATCTTGCAAGTGCTAAGGCTGATTTTTATAAGGCTTTATATGAGATTCAATTTTTAAGGGGCGAAATATATGAGTGATAAATTCCATAGTACAAAAATGGGTGGACAGGGGTGTTTTTTTCATTCCCTTCTTAGATTAAGCAGAGGATTCTTCTGCGTTATCCCTCTTAGGTTAAGAGGACGGGGTACCCATGCGGACCATGGGTCGGGAGTTACGGATTTCATAACGCCACCTGCCCCATCTTATTTTAAGAGGAGGTTAGCAATAATAAACCAGAAATCCAGAGCCAGATCTGCTGTGTTTTCCATGCTGGTATTATCACTCCTTGTGTCCTGTTCCTCAAAGCCTCAGGTCACAGAGCAAGCCCCACGAATTGAGGTTAAAGCTGTTCAGGTAATACGTGGAAATATTAATAAGCTTATACAGGCTACAGGAAGGGTTGAGGTGTTAAAAAAGGTAGATATCAGTGCTCCGGTAGAGGGTGTTATAACAGAGCTCTTTGTTAAAGAAGGAGATTTTGTTAGAAAGGGCAGTGCGGTTGCGAAGCTAAGACCCATTGAGGCAGAAGCAGCAATAAGAGGAAGCTCCAACATGCCACCAGCTATTCGTAGGTCCTTCTTAAGATTAGGTGTTATCCCATTAGTATCACCTTTTAATGGATACGTAAGCAAAAGATACGTAAGTAGCAATGCCCTTGTTCAGGCAAACGCACCAATTGTTACTGTTGAGGATCTATCAAGTACGTATTTACATGTGGATTTGCCCTCTATATACCTTGAGCAGGTTAAAATAGGGGATCCAGTGCTAATACACTTCTTATCATTCCCTGATGATGTATTTACAGGAAGGATTGTAACTATCAACCCTACTGTATCTCAGGAGACTCAAACAGTTACGCTCAATGTGAGTTTTATTAACAGGGATCAGGAGATAAAAGATGGTATGTTCGCAGTGGTGGACATAGTAAGCAATACTCACAAGGATACACTCATAGTACCAAAGGAGGCAATACTTTTTGATCCAGACACTGGCAGGGAATATGTTATGACTGTTGGCCAGGATTCTATCGCGAGAGAAGTACCTGTGGAAACCGGTTATGAAGAAGATGATAGGGTTGAAATCCTGAAAGGACTGAATCAGGGTGAACTTGTTATCACAGAAGGAAACTACGCTCTTGCAGATGGAACAGCAGTAAAGGTGGTTACGAATGTGCAGAAAAACAAATCTATTCAACATACAAATAGTGAAGAAAATGATTAGCATAAAGGGTTTTAGACTCGGTTCACGAACCGTTCAAATCAGGCTGTCCGACAATAATCGTCATTGCGAGGAGCAAGAGCGACGAAGCAATCTACCGGCATACAGAGAGATTGCTTCGCTGACCCATCCTTCGGATGGGTACCCCCTTACAATGACAGAATTGAATACCCCGTCTGCTTCGCAGACACCCCTTTTGCAAAGGGGAATTATAAATACCCCATCCTGCCTTCGGCAGTCCACCCCTTTTATCAAAAGGGGAATTTATGAAGAGTCTATGGTTTTAGATTCTTCGCTGTCAGCTCAGAATGACAGGATGGTGCAAATTCTTCGGCAAAGCTTTAGAATGGCAACATAAAATAAATTTATAAACTATGAACATTTCCAAATTCTTTGAGACACATAAAAAAGGCATCATATTCCTCTCCGTGGTACTATCAGCAATAGGCATTATTCTGCTCAACACTATGCCAGTGGCTATTTTCCCAGAAATTACATTTCCAAGGCTCGTTATTCTTGCGGACAATGGAGACATGCCTATTGAGAAGATGATGATAGAGGTAACAAAGCCTATCGAAGAGGCTGTGTACTCTGTTCCAGGTGTCACAGATGTTCGCTCTGCAACAAGCCGTGGTTCAATGCAGATCTTTGTAAACTTTGTCTGGGGCACTGATATGTTTAAAGCCCTTCAATTGACACAGAATGCTATAAATCAAATACGCTCAAAGCTACCACAAACTGCAACGATCACTGTAAACTGGATGCGACCAAGCCAATTCCCTATTATAGGATTAAGTCTTACATCCAGCACGCTTAACATGGTACAGCTCAGGGATATAGGATACTATACCTTAAGGCCCATTCTTGGCAGGTTAAAAGGTGTATCACAGGTTGTGGTTCAGGGCGGTAAGATCAAAGAGTATCATGTTGTTGTCAATCCTCAAAGGCTTGCAGCATACCATTTGAGCCTTGATGATGTGATCAATGGATTAAAGAAAACAAACATTATCTCATCAGCTGGCTACATAAATAAGAATTATGAGTTATACATGGTTCAGCCAACAAGCCTCTTCACATCAACAACAGCTATGGAAAACACACTTGTAGCAAATAGGAATGGTGTGCCTATTTATGTAAGGGATATAGCAAAAGTAGAAACATCTGTTGAAAAGCAATATATACGAATAACGAGTAATGGGCATAATGCAGTATTATTGAATATACTACGTCAGCCTGGTGCAAATACCCTTGAGATCAATAAAGAACTGAAGAGAAAATTAGAAGAACTTAAACCTCAATTACCACCATCACTCTATATATCAACCTGGTATAATCAATCTGATCTTATAGAGGAGTCATATGGCAGTGTGCGTGACGCCATAATATTCGGTGTTTTCATTGCTATTCTTATTATGTTTTTATTCCTGAGGAATACAAGGATCATGTTTATCACTGCTATAACCCTACCTGTTACATTGATCATAACCGTTGTTCTTATGAAACTGTTTGGACAAACGCTGAACCTGATGACCCTTGGGGGAATGGCTGCATCCATAGGACTTATCATAGATGATTCTATAGTTGTGCTTGAGAATATTATAAGACATTTTCATGCTCACGGCATTAAGAAAAAAGCAGTTGAAACAGGTGTTAAAGAGATACTACCGGCTATCATTGGTTCAAGCCTGAGTACTATTGTAGTATTTTTCCCTCTTGCTTTTCTTGGTGGTGTTGCAGGAGCATTTTTTAAAGCACTTGCACTTACAATGGCTTCAGCACTCACTGTTTCCATGATTATCTCTATCACGCTCACACCTGTGCTTGCCATGATTTTCCTTAAAGATACTGAAAAAGAAGCAAAAGAAGGCATGTTCCTAACAGCTGTCATAAAAAAATATCAGGATGCAATGAACAGAATAATGCGCAAGCCTTTATATGTATTATTGGCAATAATAATCTTAATTGGAGGGTCATGGCTTATATACAAACATATGAGAACAGGATTTATGCCTGAAATGGATGAGGGTGCGTTTGTAATGGATTATTTCACACCACCAGGAACAACACTTGAAGAAACAAATCGCATACTTAAAAAGATAGAAAAGATCATATTAAGTATAAAAGAGGTTAAATCATTTTCAAGGAGAACAGGGACACAATTAGGGTTTTACATTACAGAACCTAACACCGGTGATTTTCTTATTCGTTTAAAAAATCACAGAAATAAATCCATAAATCAGGTTATAGATGAACTAAGAAAAAAGATCTATGAGGCAGAACCAGGCAAGGTGTACGTGGACTTTGGACAGATCATGCAGGATTTGATCGGTGATATGACAGGATCACCAATGCCTATTGATATAAAAATATTCTCAGACAATACAGATGTGCTTGATACGCTTGCAAACAGGATAGCAAACCTGATCAGCAATATAAAAGGTGTTGTAGATGTCTTTAACGGCATAACAATCAGTGGGCCTGCTATAAATGTTCATGTTGATCCATTAAAAGCCGGACTTGTGGGTGTTACACCTGAATATGTATCTGATTATGTTACAACTGCTCTCTGGGGTACGGTTGCAACAAATGTAAGGGAGGGAGAAAAGGTAATAAATGTAAGGGTTATAATGCCTGCATCTGAAACAGATACCCTTAAAAAGCTTGAAGCCTTACAGATCGTTACCCCGAGTGGACTTATAGTGCCACTCAGGTCCATTGCACGTATCCATATAGTTGGTGGACAGGCTGAGATTGATAGAGAAAATCTAAGAAGAATGCTTGCAGTTACAGGAAGAATAAGTGGTAGGGACCTGGGAAGCGTAATGAGTGATGTTAAAGCAGAACTTGCTAAAAAGATTACATTACCACCAGGAACTACAATAAGTTATGGCGGTGTTTACAGAAATCAGCAGGAGTCATTTAAAGGACTTCTTATGGTGTTACTTATGGCTGTTGCACTTGTATTTACTGTTATGATCCTTGAATTTGAGTCACTTGCAGTGCCATTGATAATCTATAGTGTTATACTACCTTCATTTTTTGGTGTGCTTGGATTGCTCTATATAACAAAAACCCCGCTTAATATATCCTCCCTTATGGGAACTGTGATGATCGTAGGTATAGTGGCTGAAAACGGTATATTTGTTGTTCATTATATTAAAGATGCAGTAAAGACTGGCATACCTTTAAAAGATGCTGTTATAAAGGCTGGAAGTCTTCGTATAAGACCCATCCTTATGACAGCCCTTGCAGCAATACTGGCATTAATGCCACTTGCACTTGGACTTGGAACAGGCGCACAGATGCACAAGCCCCTTGCAATAGCCATTATTGGTGGATTTTTATTATCAGTATTCCTGCTTATTATCGTTCTACCAGTGGTATACTATCTATTTATGCGCAAAGGGAAAAAGGAATGATGGGTATCTATGACAGAACCGGTGTATTTCTTCTATCCACTCTTAACCCGAAAAATGCATTTGCGAAATAGGGAAGTTTGTGTAATGAGTGATAACCCCGCGTCAAATATAGGTATTC
>JBMFUY010000139.1:0-6148 GCA_049966275.1 bacterium | reverse complement strand
ATGATGTTGATGTATGGATAGAAAATGATTCAGATGTGGCTGCGTTTGGTGAAAAATGGTATGGAGACGGAAGACAACTTGATGATTTTATATACTTATTCGTGGATAAAGGAATAGGTGCTGGAGTTATCAAGGATGGAAATATCTATCATGGGAAAAACGGTTATGCCGGAGAAATTGGCCACCTTTTGTTTCCTGTAAAAGACGAGTTTAAATATTTAGAAGACATCTGTGGCATAGATGTGGTAATCCAAAAAGCCAATGAGAATTCTTCAGGCAAAGAAATGACGATTCAAGAAATTGGGAGAAAATATATTTCTGGAGACAAAGAGATTTCTGATTTGATTGATGAAATGGAAAGATATATTGGGATTGCGCTAGTTTCAATAATACATATGTTTGGCATATCAGATATTTTTGTAGGTGGGAAGGCAGTGTATTTAGGAGATAAATTTTTATCAAATGTGAAAGCCTTTGTGGAGAGATATTTGTTCTACAAGCATGAGATTTCAATTCGCTTTTCAAATCTTGGAGATTCAGCAATGTCGATGGGTGCGGCGGTAAATGGGATCAGAAAATATTTGGCAAATGAAATATTTATCGAAAGGAGATAGGAAATGAATTTGAAAAAAAAATTCATTATTATATTGAATATAATTATTTGTCTTGTAGTTGTTGCTTTTTTTGTGTTGCCAGACTTATGGATGATCTTTGCAAGTTTAGAAAAAGGGGCCACACTTAACACTGTTTTACCAACACCTATGAATTTCACTTTGATAAACTACACAAACATATTCAAATCTTTAATTACGCCTTTGGCAAACAGTTTATATATCTGTGGATTAGGAACTCTTGTAGCCATAATTATAAGCGGAATAGCAGCATATCCATTATCAAGATATAGATTCAAATTGAAAGCACCAATCATGTATGGGATGTTGTTTTTATCTGTTCTTCCAATAACAGCCATGATGATTCCTGCTTATAGTATGTTTGTCACTTTAAATATTCTCGACAGTAGATGGGCAACTTCGTTATTTATGGCAGCAACTTCTATACCTGTTAATGTTTGGATATTAAAAAGTTTCTTCGATACAATTTCAATAGAACTCGAGGAAGCTGCTTGGGTAGATGGAGCTACAAGATTTCAATCTTTATTTCATGTTGTTATGCCTTTAAGTATACCAGGTTTTGCCGTGGCAGCTCTCTTATCTTTTGTTGGTCAATGGGGTAATTTTTATGTTCCATTTGTTTTGTTGAGTGATAGTAACAAGTTTCCACTTGCAGTGAGTATTTACAATTTCTTCACATCAAGAGGATTACCTGATTTTGGTCAATTAGCAGCATATTCATTGATTTACACAGTTGTTCCACTTGTGATTTATTTCTTGGCCTCTAAAAGTTTGACGGCTGGTTTGAATATTGGTGGATTAAAGGGTTGAATTCTAAAAAAGAAGAGCCATTATAAGTACCAGTGACTCTTCTAATAAAAGGAGGGAATACTGTATGAAGAAGTTATCAGTGGTGTTAGTGCTGTTAAGTATTCTGATGTTACTGCTAAGTGTTTCAGTTATGGCAACATCACAGACTATCTTAAAAGTAGCTTATTGGAGACAAAATCCTCAAATTGTAGGGCCCAAAACAACTTGGCTTACAAAGGCTGCATCTGAATTTGAGGCAACACATCCAAATGTTAAAGTTCAATTTGTACAAATAGTTGGTTCTGAGGGTGACTATTACACAAAATTAGATTTAATGATGAGATCACCGAACACGGCTCCAGATGTTGTCTATGAAGATAGTTTCATGATAGGATCAGACGCTGCCGCTGGTTTCTTGCTACCTTTAAACAAATATGTTGACAATTGGTCTGGATGGCAACATTTCTATCCTTCGATGCAAGATATAACAAAATTTAACGGAAATGTTTACGGTGTTATGAATGGTAGTGATGTGAGAGGACTTTGGTACAACAAGGATATTTTTCAAAAGGCTGGGATAAGTGTTCCATGGCAACCTAAGAATTGGGCAGATATTATAAATACTGCTCAATTGATAAAGCAAAAAGTCCCTGGAGTAATACCATTCAGTATGTACTCAGGAGTGCCTGATGACGAAGCTTCAACTATGCAAGGATATGAAATGTTGCTATACGGAACTTCCATGGGAAACAATTCTTTGTACGATTGGAATACTGGAAAATGGGTTATATCTTCTAAAGGCATAGAAGATACATTAAATTTCATACAAACAGTTTTCACCCAAGGACTTGCTGAACCTCTTCAAGATGCACTTAATCCACAGTATGGGACTGTCGTTGGTCAACAACTATTACCAGAAGGTAAAATAGCTATAGATTTAGATGGAATGTGGGTTTGGAATAACTGGATTACCAATGGCCCTACACCTTGGCCTAATTGGGAAAAAGTTATGGGATTTGCTTTAATGCCAACTCAATATGGTCAAGCGCCGGGTTATGTGAGTTTGAGTGGCGGGTGGGCTCTATCCATAGCCGCGGTAAGCAAAAATGCTGATCTTGCATGGGATTTTATAAAAATAGCATCAAGTGCTGAAAATTTAGCTTCTTTCGACTATCATATAGGAAACACGGCTGTGCGTGATGATGAGATGAATTATCCCATTTATGCAAATTCTCCAATGGCAGATGTATTTGCCAACGCTATGAAATACACCCATTATAGGCCAGCATTCCCAGCATACCCAAAAATTTCATATCAAATAGATCTTGCAATGGAAACTGCTATGCTTGGACAACCTATAAGTTCAGCTATGAGCAATTACGCTGATGCTGTTACTGGAATAGTTGGTTCTCAGAATGTTGAATCTATAAAATGACTGTTAGATAACTCTCTGGGAGTTCCTATCGGAACTCCCAATATTTCTAATAAAGAAAGAGGGTGTCTACATTGCAATTAGCCAAGTTTCGCAGTTGGATTATTCCATTAATTCCCGCTTTTATCATACTTGGTATCTTTTTTATAGGTCCTGCTGTATGGGCGATATATATATCACTTACCAATATGGCCTTAACGGGACCAACAGCTCTGCATTGGGACTTTGTTGGATTGGAAAATTATTTTCATATCGGTTCAGATCCACAATTTTTAACGAGTTTATATGTAACTGTATATTTTCTCTTTGGTTCGATAATAGGACAATTGGTTCTTGGACTGCTTTTAGCAATGTACTTAAAGAACAAAAGTTTATCTGTTCGATTATTGGTGGAATCTCTTGCAATTATAGCGTGGATAATGCCGGAAGTTGTAGGTGGTTTTTGCTGGCTATCTTTTTTGAATTATCCTGGAGGACTGGCGAATATTATACTTCACATATCACAACCTGTTTTGTTTACTCATCCTTTGTTATCAGTTACAATTGCTAACATATGGCATGGCACAGCTTTTTCGTTACTAATGTTTATAGCGGCTTTAGATGGTGTTCCAAAAGAAATTATAGAAGCTGCAAAAATAGATGGCAGTACGGCAACTTATACGTTTTTTCATATTATCATACCTTTGATAAAAAATTCTATATTTACCGATTTAATACTTATAACTTTATTTACTATGGGAGAATTTACGCTCGTTTTTACTATGACAGGTGGAGGACCAGGAGTTGCTACTTCTCTTTTAAGTATATATGCTTATCAACAAGCATTTAGTTTCTACGATGTAAGTTATGGTAGTGCTATATCTATTGTGATGTTGTTAATAGGTATGATTATATCTTTTATATACGTTATTTCGATAAGTAGATCTGAGAAATGAAATACGAATAAAGAGGTGATAACATGCAAAGAAGAATTTTGGGAAAGACCGGAGAGAAATTATCCATTTTAGGAATGGGTGGAATTGTCGTGATGAATTTGGAACAAATCAGAGCAAATTCAATCGTCGCTGAGGCTATAGACAGAGGCGTGAATTATTTCGATGTTGCACCGAGTTACGGAGATGCCGAGATAAAATTGGGAAACGCGCTCAAAGGCAAAAGAGACAGAGTCTTTCTCGCGTGCAAGACTGATGGGCGTACAAAGGATGAAGCACGCAAGGAACTCGAAGCATCGCTCAAGCGTATCGGAACGGATCATTTCGATCTCTACCAGTTGCACGCGATGACGACAGAAGAAGAATTTCAAAAGGTCATAGGGCCGAATGGTGCGCTGGAAGAATTTGTGAAGGCTCAAAAGGAAGGGCTTATAAGGTACATAGGGTTTTCGGCTCATTCTGACAGAATCGCCATTCAATTGATGGACGCATTCGATTTTGACACGATACTATTTCCCATAAACTGGGTTTTGACATTCAAGGAGAACTTTGGACCTGCGGTGATAGAGAAGGCGAGATCAAAGAATATGGGAATTCTTGCAATAAAATCTCTCGCACTTACGACAAAGCCGAAGGATGATGGTAAGCATCCGAAGAGTTGGTATACACCTATTGAAGATCCAAAACTTGCCGAATTGTCTTTGAGATACACACTCTCCCAGCCAATAACTGCGGCCATACCGCCGGGAGACGAAAGATTATTTCCTATGGCTTTAGAGATAGCCGAGAATTTCACACCGATAACAAAAGATGAGGTTGAAATTTTGAAAGAAAAAGCCTTAGGACTCGAGACGATATTCCAGTCGACACTTTAAAGAAAGGAAGTGTTAATTATGAGATATTTGAATTTTGGTACAAGCGGTTTAAAAGTTTCTGAGGTTATTCTTGGAACAATGACATTTGGAAGAGAATCAGATGAGAATGAATCTATCAAAATTTTGAATTATTATCTTGAAAATGGTGGAAATTTTATTGATACTGCAAATGTGTATGCTGAAGGAAGATCGGAAGAAATCCTTGGTAAAGCACTTAAGGGGTATCGAGATGAGATCGTACTTGCCACAAAAGTGTTTTTTGCAACAGGTAATAGGCCAAATGAAAAAGGCGCCTCAAGAAAAAATATTTTAAAAGCTATCGAGAATAGTTTGAAAAGACTTCAAACAGACTATGTGGATCTTTATCAAATACATTGTTGGGATGAATTTACACCCATAGAAGAAACAATGGAAACTATGGACTATCTTGTTAACAAGGGATATGTTAGATACATAGGTGTTTCAAATTTTTCAGGATGGCATATAGAAAAGGCGCTAAGGGTATCAGAAATTCATGGATACAAGAAGATAATCTCTGCCCAAATGCAATACAATTTGATTGTTAGGGATATAGAAATGGAAGTATTGCCTGTTTGCAATGCAGAAGGGTTAAGTGTTATGGCTTGGGGACCTTTAGGCGGTGGTTTCCTAAGTGGAAAATACAAATCAGGAGAAAAGCCAATTGAAGGAAGAATAGCGACGATTGATGAAGGAGCAGAAGAATCTTGGAAAAGAAGGGCAACGGAGCAAAACTTCAAAATACTTGCTAAATTAGAAGATATTGCTAAAGAGCGTAGTAAAACAATCCCTCAGGTTGCTCTAAATTGGCTTATCTACCAAAAAGTATTTCCAATCTTAGGAGCGCGCACTTTAGAACAGATAAAGGATAATATGGGAGCAGTCGGTTGGACTTTAACACAAAAAGAATTAAATGAATTGAACGAAGTTAGTCAACCGGAGGAGAAATATCCTTATAGATTTATAAAATCTGCAAATAAAAAATGAAAAAGGTGATTTAACTTATGATAACTGAAATTAACGGAACTCTTTATCCAAAAGACTCAAAAACAGTTCAAATAAAAAATTTTGAGGTCCCTTCAAGTGCTTCTGAGATTCATGTAAAGTTTGAATATGTTCCTGAAAAAATGGGAGGAGTAGATAATCAAATAACTCTTTCATTTTATGACTCAATGGGAATTTTTATGGGACGTTACGACAATCCAAAAGATTTTAAAATAGGACTCAATGCTTTGCCATCTGCCCTTACTACATTACCTCTTCCGGGTATTTGGAAAGTGGAAATAGAAGGTCAATCTCTGATAAGTCATGTTGATTACAAAATAGAGATAAACTTTGAAGGTAACGAAAGATATAAATGGTATAAAGGAGAACTCCATACTCACTCTCTTCACAGCGATGGAAAATTCAGCGTTAAAGAATTGAATGATTACATAAGATCTCATAATTTCGATTTTTTCTTTTTGACAG
>JBMFUY010000138.1:0-6156 GCA_049966275.1 bacterium | reverse complement strand
TACCTATATTTGACGCGGGGTTATCACTCATTACACAAACTTCCCTATTTCGCAAATGCATTTTTCGGGTTAATAAACTCCATCCTTGCATTTTTAATTTAACTCGGTTAAGAGTGCAAACATAATGTCTGTTAAGAAGAAAGATGATGAACTTTTATACTGGATAGCACTTAGATCAGTGGAAGGTGTTGGCAGCATCTTCTACAAAAGGCTTATCAATTTATTTCATACCCCTGAAAATGTATTCTCAGCTTCTTATGATGAATTGATGCAGGTGGAAGGCATAAACCAGACCATTGTCAACAACATCAAACAATTTGATGGATTTTATCTTGCAGAAGAAGAGTTGAAGAAGATAAAAAGCTCTCATGCATATATAATCACACTGAATGACCCTGCGTATCCTCCACTTTTAAAACAAATAGAGGATCCTCCACCATTCTTTTATGCTAAAGGACACAGAGAGCTACTCAAGGGATCAACCTGTGTTGCAGTTGTAGGAACAAGATTCCCTTCTCCTTATGGCAGGGAGGTTACAGAAGAGATTACGCTGGCACTTGTAAAAAAAGGTTTAACGATCGTGAGTGGCATGGCAAAGGGTATAGATGCAATAGCACATAAAACAGCCATTAATAATAAAGGTAAAACCATTGCCATCTGGGGTACTGGTATAAACAGGGTATATCCATCAGATAATAAACAACTTGCTCTGCATATAGAAAAGCAGGGCTTAATACTAACAGAGTATTCAATGGATACCCCACCTCTTGATGTAAACTTTCCAGAGAGGAATAGAGTAATAAGCGGCATGAGTATAGCTGTTATAGTAACAGAGGCTTCGTTGAATAGTGGCACAATGATCACAGTATCACATGCCCTGGATCAGGGAAGGGATGTATTTGCAGTGCCTGGCCCAATATACTCAATGATGAGTCAGGGAACAAACAGGCTTATAAAACATGGCTGTGGGGTTGTTGATTCTGTTGATAACCTTTTAAAGGAGATAGATCTTCTACTTCAGTCAAAGCCTGAAAAAGAACCGATTGCAGATGTTACAGAGCCGCAATTAAAGATCCTGTCCGTTTTGTCCTCCACACCACTTGATCTTGATACCATCATAGTGCAAACAAAATTTGACACTGCAAAGGTAATGAGTATTCTTACTGAAATGGAATTGAAAGGTATTGTAAGGCAGTTGCCTGGAAAACGATTTATAAGAATGGAGTGAACATGTCTGAAGAGAAAAGCAAAGGCAAGTATCTTGTTGTAGTTGAATCCCCGGCTAAAACAAAGACCATAAAAAAATTTCTGGATAACAATTATGAGATTTTAGCATCCATGGGACACATAAAAGACCTACCAAAATCAAGGCTTGGGGTGGATGTAAAGACATTTAAGGTGGAGTATGAGTTGTTAAAAACAAGGCTCAAGGTGTTGTCAGCTATTAAAAAGGCTGCAAAGAATGCAGTTGTTATATACCTTGCACCTGACCCTGATAGAGAAGGGGAGGCTATTGCATGGCATATTGCAGAAGAGATCAAAACTGTTAACAACAATGTAAAGGTATACAGGGTTATGTTTAATGAAATTACAAAACAGGCTGTACTTGAAGGTATAAAAAATCACGGCACATTAAATAAAAATATGTATGAGTCGTACCTTGCGCGCAGGATCCTGGACAGGCTTGTTGGATATAAAATAAGCCCTTTACTATGGGATAAGGTAAAAAGAGGATTAAGTGCAGGCAGGGTGCAGTCAGTTGCAGTAAGGCTTATATGCGAGAGAGAAAAGGAAAGAGAGGCTTTTGTACCACAGGAATACTGGTCTATTGATGGAGTATTTGTAACCCTGAATAAAGAGGTGTTTGAGGCTAAACTTGCAGGTATAGATGGTAAAGGGGTTGATATAAAAGATGGTTCAACAGCTCAAACACTTGTTAAGGAAATAAAACAGCAGAATTTTGTAGTGGCAGGTGTAGAGCAGAAGGAAAGAAGGTCTTATCCTTTGCCTCCATTCATAACCAGTACTTTACAGCAGGAAGCTATAAAAAGGTTGAGGTTTACCGCAGATAGAACCATGAAGATTGCCCAGCGGTTGTATGAGGGTGTAGAGCTTGGTCCAGATGGGCATACAGCCCTTATAACCTACATGCGAACAGATTCAGTAAGGATAGCTGATGAGGCATTGAAGCAGGTTAGGAATTTTATAAAGGCTACCTATGGCAAAGATTATCTACCGGATGCTCCGAATGTTTATAAAAACAAAAAATCAGCGCAGGATGCACATGAGGCTATACGTCCAACAAGGTTCGATCTCCCACCTGAAAAGATTCAGAAATATCTATCCGAACAGGAGTACAGACTATATAAACTTATATGGGAAAGATTTGTTGCAAGCCAGATGATGCCGGCTATTTTCAAACAGATGATCGTTCAGATAAAAGGGGGTAGGTTCACATTCAGGGCAACCGGTTCAACTGTGTTGTTTGATGGTTATTTGAAGGTGTATGACGAACAGAGAGAAGAGATATTGTTACCGGAGCTTAAGGATGGAGAACACCTGAACCTTAAGGATGTCTCACCTCATCAGCATTTCACAGAACCACCCCCAAGATACACAGAGGCTTCACTCGTAAAAGAACTTGAAGAGAAGGGCATAGGCAGGCCTTCCACATACGCAACAATACTCTCTACCATCCAGCAGAGAGGATATGTATTTAAAGAGGAAGGTAAATTTATACCAACCGAGCTTGGCAGGATAGTAACAGATATGCTTGTAAAAAATTTCCCGCAGATTATGGATGTTGGATTTACTGCAGATATGGAAGACAAACTGGACAGTGTAGAGGAAGGGAATGTCAATTATATTGAGCTGCTAAAAGCATTTTATAAAACGTTTGAGCAACTTTTGAAGAATGCATCCAGAGAGATGGAGAATTTGAAAACCACAGGAGAAAAAACAGATATTAAATGTGAAAAGTGTGGGGCTCCCATGGTTATAAAATGGGGTAGAAATGGAATGTTTCTGGCATGTTCTAATTATCCGGTGTGTAAAAACACAAAAAACTTCAAGAGGGATGAGAATGGTGGAATAGTACTGGTGGACAATGAAAAATCCAATATAAAGTGCGAGTTGTGTGGTGGGACAATGCTTGTTAAACGTACCAGAGCAGGGGTAAGGTTTCTTGCATGTGAAAATTACCCTTCGTGTAAAAACACAAAGCCTTATCCAATAGGTGTAAAATGTCCTGAATGCGGAGGCGAGGTTGTAGAACGTTCAACCAAAAATGGTAAGATTTTTTATGGATGTATAAATTATCCCAAATGTAATTTTATTTCGTGGAATAAACCTGTGAATAAAGTATGCCCAAAATGTGGTTCAAAATATCTTATAGAAAAATACAGTAAAAAGGATGGTTTCTCTCTTGTATGCCCGAATAAGGATTGTGGTTATACAGAAAAAGTTTAACAATAGGTGCTATGAATAAATCGCCAACCCCATTAATCCAGCAGTACCTTGAAATAAAATCTAAATACAGTGATGCCATTCTATTCTACAGACTTGGTGATTTTTATGAAATGTTTTTTGAAGACGCTGTTACTGTTGCGCCGGTTCTTGATCTGACCCTTACATCAAGGCATAAAGATGTGGATGAACCCATTCCAATGTGTGGTGTACCATATCATTCAGCAGGTCCTTACATAAAAAAGCTTCTGGACGCAGGTTTTAAGGTTGCTATCTGTGAACAGCTTGAGGACCCCTCAAAGGCAAAAGGCATTGTAAGAAGGGATGTTATAAGAATTGTCACGCCAGGGCTTGTTTATGATCCAGATATGCTTGAAGCCAATCAAACCAACTACATAGCAGTGCTCCTTTATGCAGATGGTAATTATGGACTGGCGTTCTTTGAACCATCAACATCTGAGTTACTCTTACTTTCAACAGATGAAAAAGAGCAGGTGTTTTCTGAAATGAAAAAGCTTATGCCAAGAGAATTGCTCTATAAGGATAAGGCATTACCTGAAGAGATTGTGTCCATGTTTGGAAGTGAGGTTCCTTTTATACTTTCACCCATTCCAGAACAGTATTTTGACTGGGATGCTGTAAAGGAGAGGATCAATGTCCTGTGGGGGGACCAGCTCAGGGGTGCTGGAATTATAGATAACAGAACTATTTTATCCACTGTGTCAGCATTGTTTCACTATCTTGAAGATACTAAAACCCCCATAAGCAATGTGACAATAAACAGGATACTTCCATCAGCATATCTTTATATGGATAGCTCAACCATTCGTAACCTTGAATTGTTCAGCTCTATTGTGGACAACTCAGAAAAATTAAGTCTTATCGGCATAATGGATAAAACGATCACATCCATGGGTGCACGCATGCTACGAAACTACCTGAAATTCCCATCTGTATCGGTATCTGAGATACAGACGAGGCTATCAGTGGTAGATTACTTCTTTAATGAACCTGTTCTACGGGCAGAGTTAAGGAACAGATTAAAAGATGTAACGGATATAGAGAGAACTGTTACAAAGGCTCACAACAGCTCATTATCACCGCAGGCGCTTGCAAGATTTGCTATTTCACTTGAGGCAATAAAGGATATAAAACAGATGCTCAGTAAGGATATACCCTTGCTTCGCGAATTTTATGACTCTATGGATGAACTCATTGATATTAAAACAGAGATCGGCCATCGTATAGATTTGAGTGAAGAACAGAACATGCATGGCTGGTTCATAGGCACAGGGGTTGATACACAACTTGATGAGTTGAAACTGCTTGTTAAGGATGCAAAAGGCTGGTTAAAACGTTTTGAACAGGAAGAAAGAACAAGAACCGGTATAGGTTCTCTCAAGGTTGGTTATTCAAGTGTTTTTGGTTATTACATAGAGGTTACGAAACCAAATTTAAAACTTGTTCCGCAGGACTACATAAGAAAACAAACAATTGCAAATGGGGAAAGGTTTATCACTCCAAAGCTTAAAGAAATGGAGGTTAAATTACTGAGCGCTGAGGAGGAGATAAAAGGTATTGAGAATGGTTATCTTAAGGCTTTGAATGAGCTCATATCAAAAAATGCAATGCGGATCCTCAAAACAGGTTCAATAATTGCCAGGATAGATGTGCTTTTAAACTTTGCAGAGATAGCGGTAAGAAACAACTATGTAAAGCCCATTGTGGATGAGAGTGATGAGCTGGAAATAAAAGATGCAAGGCACCCTGTTATAGAGCAGTATTTAAAGGGTGATTCATTTATACCCAATGACATAGCATTAAATAATATTGAAAGACAGATCATTATTATAACAGGCCCTAACATGGCTGGTAAATCTACCATTATTCGCCAGACAGCACTGATTGTAATCATGGCTCAAATGGGCTCGTTTGTGCCAGCCAGCCAGGCAAGGCTTGGTATTGTAGATAGGATCTTTGCAAGGGTAGGTGCATCTGATCACCTTGCAAAAGGACAGAGCACATTTATGGTTGAGATGACAGAAACAGCTAATATCCTTAATAATGCTACACATAAAAGCTTGATCATCCTTGATGAGATAGGAAGGGGAACAAGTACTTATGATGGTATAAGTATTGCCTGGGCTGTACTTGATTATATTGCCAATAACATAGGTGCAAAGACACTGTTTGCAACACACTATCATGAATTGATTGAGTTTGGTCAGAGTCATCCAAAGGCTATAAACCAGTCGCTACCAGTGAAACAATGGCAGGGACGGCTCATATTTGTCAGAAAGCTTGTGGATGGAGGCTCAAGCGAGAGTTTTGGTATAGAGGTTGCAAAGATGGCTGGTTTACCAAAGGATGTAATATCATTGGCGCAAAGGTTGTTAAAAAAGCTACAGGATGGAGAAATAGACAGTTTAGGCAGACCAAGGTTAGCCAATGGAGCCAACCTGCACAATGTACAATACACGTTATTTAAACCAGAAGAGGCAAAGATATTTGATGTATTAAGAACCATTGATCCAGAAAATATGACACCATTAGAAGCCCTGCAACTTCTCATCAGGCTTAAGGCAATGATAGACAAGGGGAAAAGTGATTTAGATTAACCCGAAAAATGCAATAGGAAAGTTTGCTCATTCGTTCGGGGTACCCATGCAGAGCATGGGTCGTGCGATCCAC
>JBMFUY010000137.1:0-6159 GCA_049966275.1 bacterium | reverse complement strand
CGATAGGTTTTTTATTACGTTTGAATATACCATGATTGCGGATCGCTTCTGTTAGTTTTTGAATGGGGTCTATCTTCATAAAACTGATAGAGGCGATCCGCACCTTAACTTTTACTTGAAGTTCTTATTTGACCAGCATCGATTTTTAAATAACAAAAACTTAAAATTAAGTAAAAAAATTATAATTTATGAAAGTTGCTGTAATCGGTGATTTAGCTGTTGATATAAAGGGCTACTATTATGGAACTATAAAGCCAGGAGAAAACATCATGCTGAATAAAGCGAAGATAAATCCTGGAGGTGTAGCGGGCAATATAACATATTATTTAATTAAGCTTAAACATCAGGTGGCTGTTTTTGGCGCTGTCGGAGATGATATGTGGAGTAGATTTATTATGAGTGACCTCGAAAATTTGGGAGTCGATAGATCAAACATAAAAATCGTTAATGATGCACCAACTGGCTTTTTTGCGATAATACTCGATATTAATGCGGAAAGAACGATGGTTGGTAGCAGGGGGGCTAATGAAAAACTAGAGGTTTTGCAAGAAGAGCTACTAAACACAAACCCTGATTGGATACATTTATCAGGTTATTCTTTATTAAATAAAAAAGGAAAGGAAATTCTCCATAACGTCCAGAAAACTGCCAAAAAACTCGGGATAAACTACTCCATAGACTTAGAAGGTATAGGATCTACGGGGGTAAACCTTTCTTTATATTCATCAATTGTTTTATGTAATGAAGGTACATGTAACGAAAAAAACACTAAAGGTTCAATGATTACTGTTATAAAAGCTGGTTCAAGCGGATGCTATATAATTTATAGTGGAGAGATTATTCAACACAGAGCTCTCGCAGTAAAAGCAAAAGATACCACAGGAGCTGGTGATGCTTTTGACGCGGCTTTTATACACGCTTATTGGAAAACAAAAGATGCTGATCTTGCATGTGAATTTGCAAACAGAGTTGCAAGCATAAAGGTTGCAAAAATAGGTAATAGAGTTAATATACCATTTGGTAAGCTCTTAAAAGAATTTGATTTATCTTAGCTTTTTTACAACATTCATCAGTTTTTTGACCCTTTCTGGATCAACAGGGTTCTGCGTTACACCTCCAAACTTAAAGTAAGTTCCTACTATTGCTCCGTCGGCTTTATGCATGAGTCTTTCTGCATTTTCAGCAGTCAGTCCGCTGCCTATAATCACCGGTCTCTCAGGTGCAGCCCTCTTTACACGTTCAATCAGTTCTAGTGGAGTTTCTTGTCCAGTCATTCTTCCTGTTACGATCAAAGCGTCGGCCATATAAAAATCGCTCCATACGGCATGTGTTTCAGGATCTATTCCTGGAAACGTAACAGCATGCTTTTTATAAACGTCTGCAAACACCCTTATGTCTTCAGAATAAAGCCATTTCCTCAGCCTCATGACTTCTGTAGCATTACCATGGTCTAGAGGACCTGTATCCCAAAGATACGAGCCGGTTAAAAGGCAATCTCTGATAAACTTGGCTCCGGAGGCCTTCGCTATGGCAAGCGCAACCCTGCCACCGTTATGTATCACTGTTATCCCGACTGGAAGGTCAAAAGATTTTACTATCTCTCTCGCAGCTACGGCATGTGCCGTCATTTCCTCTGGTGGGACTTCTTTTGCAACGTAATACGGTAGATCCCACATATTTTCAACTATAAGGCCATCAACTCCATTTTCAACCAGAACCTTAGCGTCGCGTTTTGCTTTTTCTATTACAAGATCCATGCTCCAGCCATTATAAGCTGGAGAACCAGGCAGAGGTATCAGATGCACCATACCTATTATCGGTTTATCCACATTGAACAGCTCTTTTAGGCTTTTCATCCTTTTTGAATAGAACTCCCTGGCCCATTCCTCCATAAAATCATCGTTATTCATATTTTTCAAGTTGTTTTTAGACTGCAGAATATTTAAAGCTTCTTAAATCTGTTGCTCTGTTTAATATGGTAAAAACCCCGTAAAAACAAAAGGTTTATATTTAACATACCTCTTAATTAAATTTACGACATGGATACACCTGTAGATGAAAATATTAAAAAGAAAAAACGTCTATCAATAGACAAAAGTCAGCTTTCTGCTGCGCTTATTGCCTTCAGTATACTCTTAATAATTACACCATTCGGACTTGGGAGAGTGATAACTAATCCTTCAATGTTCATAGGAGCCATATCAGCAGTAAACATATTTTATGGTCTAGTATTTCTAGCAGGGGGAATAGCGGTTTATTTTGTAAGCACGGGTGAAGAAGAGCAATGATCAACAGAAATTCACTTCTAAAGATGCTACTTGCATTTAGTGCAGGCGGAATTGTTGGCCTATTTTTATATAACAGACTTGCCAGTGCGCCAAACGCAGGAACTGCTAGGTTAAGAAGACAAAAACTTCCTCAAAGTTACATAGCTGCGCTTGTGCCGCTTGCAGCTGCCCTGAACCTTGTTGGTGGGTATATAGTTAGTATCACAAGAGTTCCTATATTTCTGGATATGATGGGTACTGCAGTAACTGCATTCACAATAGGCCCATGGTGGGCTGCTATAACGGGAATCATAACAAATATAGGAGAATCCATAATAATTTCACCTATATATCTTCCGTTCGCAGTAGTAAACGTTGCAGGTGGTTTGCTGTGGGGGTATGGCGCAAGATGGGGCATGGCAAAGAGCTTTATCAGACTCCTCATTCTTGGTATAGCTGTAGCAATCCTTTCAAGCCTGATAGCCGTTCCAATAATAACTTTCGTATTCGGAGGTGCAACCGGTGTGCCCAATGATGTAATAACCGCTGCGCTCCTCGCATCAGGCAAATCGTTGCTAAGTGCAGTCTTTATATCAAACATAATAGCTAGTCTTTCAGACAAAATAATCTCCACATTTATAGCTGTAGCAATCGTTGCAGCATTGCCTCCTGTGTTAAAGAGTAACGTAGAGCTTGCACAGTACAAAGGAATGAAGCTAGTAGCATATGCACTTATAGGGATCATAATAGGGCTAATAATAATGATAGCTATAATGTTCGGCGTTATTCACTAAATAATATTTTTTTATTTATTTAAAAGTGATTTTTTGTCTTGTGATAAGTGAAGCGAACTATCTCGACTTCGATCGAGGTGCTAGCCTTCCTCTTCAAGGCATCGCGGACTCCCGACCGAAATCTGTAGGGTTTCTTTATCTTCTCCCTGATCCCTGAATTCTTTTTAGAATTATACATTAGTTTGTAAAGATCGTGTTCTGCAGTCTTTAAAAATTCCATAAGAAGACTATCATTGCGCTACCTCACACTCTTTACTGGAAGGGAATTTTAGTTCATTTAACATCTAATAATTTAAATTAAAAAGATGTTAAGCTCTGTACCTAGAAATTGCAATAACCACCGACGCAAAGAATCCTATAAGAGAAATATATGCTATTAACCCTCCTATCCATGGCGTTACTGTCCATGTATTTATCAAGTTAAAGAAGCTGTGAACATATGAATAATATGTTGCAACTGCAGCAACTACTATCCCACCTATGGATATCACAATGTCTATTTTGTTCACTTTAACCTTTCTGAAGCTGGTCTTTTTTCCTGAAGATCCCATACCCCTAACCTCCAAACTCATTGCAAGTACTTGCGCTCTTTCCCATGCACCAACAAAGAGCGGTACTAAATTTGGAAGTATTGCCCTGAAGCCGCTTAGCTTCAGACCCCGTGATTGTTGGGCCTCAGTAATAGTCTGGGATTCCATTAGCAATATAGGAACGAACTGAAGCATTGTAATTACCATGAAACCAAAGATGTAGGGAAGACCTATCTTCCTGAGGCTGGTGAAAAGGTCACCTGGGTTGGTTGTAACTATGAGTAGTATGACCCATATTATGACAAGCACTATCCTGCCAGAAAGCTCCAGCCCGTAATAAAGTCCATTATAGTATATAGTTGAAAACAGGAAATGAAACGGTCTTGGATGTGCTACTATGGGGAAGAACGCTTGAAAAAATATCATGGCAAATATCGCTGGCATTATCAGGATAAGCGGATTAACAACCGACGCTAGGTACTTCCTTCCCAGCGCAGCAGCGAATATAAGCCCTACAAGACTGATGGTATATGAAACAACAGGGTTAAAGAAAATGAAACCAATATAAAATATAATTATAGCCAACGTGAGCTTTGTAAGTGGATAAAGCCTGTGCAACCATGTATTGCCGGGAATGTAAAACACTAGCTTCAATTTGATTTGTTCACCAACCTTTTTATTGCAATCACTTCTTCATCTACAGTTCTATTAGGACCCCCGTGCGCTGGGTAAAGCTCTTGCAACCTAACGCCTATTTGCACGATTTGGGGCGGTGATAGGGCAGCAACTTCCATGGTTTTTTTATCAATAAATATATCAAGCGGTGTTCCCTCCCTAATAACCTCGCCGTTTGCCATTACAACTACGTTATCAGCACTCTCAAGAACAAATCTCATATCGTGGGTTATGATCACAAGTGTTATGCCCATATCCTTTATCGTCTTAATAGCATTCTGAATCATTTTTATTCCTAAATGGTCTTGACCCGTAGTTGGTTCGTCGAGAACCATTACTTTTGGTTCCATAGTAAATATAGAAGCAACTCCTACAAGCTTTTTTAGTGGAAATGAGAGAGAACTTGGTCTAAGCTTTTTTATGTCTTCCAATTTGAACAGTTCTATTGCCCTCTCAGCTCTCTTACGTGCTTCGGCTTCATCAAATCCGAGGTTGAGTGGACCAGCCATAAGCTCTTTTTCTACAGTATCCTCATAGAGTTGCCTTATTGGATTCTGAAACGCATAGCCAACATATTTGGCAAGCTCATATGTTTTTTTATTCGCAGTATCAATCCCGGCAACGATCACTTTCCCTTTTGTTGGTTTAAGCAAGCCATTCATCATCTTTACCAATGTTGTTTTTCCTGATCCATTCTGACCTATTATCATGAGCACAGGTCCTTCTTCAATCGAAAGGTTTACATTCTTTAAGGCAGTCACGCCGTTGGGATATGTGTACCATAAGTTTTCAACTCTAACAACTGAACCCAATTCAGGTACCACCTTTCTTAATATATATATCAATAAATTTTACAGCGCTATCCACATCCAACGGTATGTTTCCATCTTCAGCATTCTTGCCAAGCTTAACGATAAGCTCTGTAGCCTGTGGTATCCTGAGCCCAAGTTCTATTGTTGATTTAATGTTGCTGAACACCTGCGCCGGTGCTCCATAGTTAACAATTGAACCCTTGTACATGATGGCTATTTTGTTTACCACTGGTGCCATAAGTTCAACCTCCTGGTCAACCAGTATTATAGTCATCCCTTCCTTATTAAGTGCCTTTAATGTAGAATATACCTCTTCCTTTCCTTGAGGATCTAGATAGCTTGTGGGCTCGTCAAGAATAAGTATTGATGGCTTAAGGGCAAGCATGCTAGCTATGGCAAGCCTTTGCTGTTGCCCTCCAGAAAGTTCAAAAGGGGACCTTTTTTCAGTTCCTTCAAGTTTTACTGCTTTAAGAGAAGATCTAATTATTTCAGGCATGAGATCTGGGTCAACCCCCCTGTTCTCCAATCCAATTGCAATTTCTTCTTCAACAGTAGCCTGACTGAACTGGTACTCAGGGTTATCAAATATAAAGCCATAATTCTTGCTTAACTCATAGACTGGGTATGAAAGAGTGTTAAAACCGTTAATTGTAACTGAACCTTCGAAATCTCCAAGAATATCATGAGGAATAAGTCCGGTAATTGCATAACACAGTGTGGTTTTTCCAGCACCAGCGGGTCCAACTATGCCAATAAATTCACCTTTTTTAATTTCCAAATTTATATCATGTAATGCATAATTATCTGAACCAAAATATTTAAAACTTAAACCATTTATGTTTATTGCTGAATCCTGAGTTGAATTTTTCTGAGCATAAACAGTCATGATAACTTTTTTTTATGAAATGATATTTAAATCTATCTCTTAGTACTGCTGTGTTGAATAAATGTTATAAAGTGCGGCTGCTTTCGTTATTTTATGTGCCAAGAAAACAGCCGCAATAATAACAACAAAAGATGGGGTAATAAATTTATCGACAAGGGATTGGGCAAAGCACAACGAATAGCTTGCTGTCAGGGG
>JBMFUY010000136.1:0-6228 GCA_049966275.1 bacterium | reverse complement strand
AAGTCTTTGTATCTTAGGTGGATCGCAGGGTTGAACGAATGAGCAAACTTTCCTATTGCATTTTTCGGGTTAAAGAGGATCCGTATTGTATTTTTCGGGTTAACAGACTGATTTTAAGAGATCAGGCATATAATAAGCTATCCGAAGAAAATCATTTGGTGAGGTAAATCCAAATCTAAAAAGATCCAGATCCAGTGCCTCTATCTTTGAGAATTCAGGGATAGTTTTGTAAAGATATATCAGGATGGCATCAGTACACACCCACCTTTTAGATGTTAATTCAGGAACCTTTAATGGGATCTTTAATCCCAATCTATAGTACGTCATCATATTCGTTATATTGAACAATCCTCTAAACGAGTTATAATGAGTTCCTTCAAGTTGTTCTATGAAATGTAGAAACCCCTGGAGCTGGTTTTCGTTCCGCCAGACAGGCCTTAATGCCACAGGAGACTTTCCTGATCCAGAGAAATGAGAAACAGGTAGCCTTATAGCAACAGGGTATACAACATTTAATGTTTCATCATTTTTAAGTACAACCGCAGTATGATCATAGATGGTACATGAAAGCCTTCTCCATAATGAATATAAAAATCCATGTGTTTGGGTTAGAAGAATATCACCTGGAACAAGTTTGCTATGAAGATCATTACTGATCAAACTTTTTACAGTATTTATACTGATAGCCTTATCTGAGCATCTTGTATGCTTCACTTAATAATACCATCCATTTTATCATGTGCTGACTGTTCCTGGGAGTTTTTAACTATAGAACCCTTATGCTGTTTATAATATCTTAAGCCCCAGTCAAGTATTTTAAATTACAATCTTTCATATAAATGAACTGCTTGCAAATTTTTTTAGCTCATAGATAATAGTATAAGTATCTGTTTTACAGTTGTGAGACAAAGGAGTTTGGTTTGGTAAAAAAGATTGCAATCATTGGTGCTGGTAGCTGGGGCACAGCATTATCACAGGTGTTTGCCACCAATGAGTATCTGGTGAGTTTATGGGCAAGAGAAAAAGATGTTTGTGATGAGATAAACCTCAGGCATAAAAATTCTCTTTTTATGCCGGAGGTTGAACTGTCCGAACGCATCAGGGCTTCCTGTGATATTAAGGAGGTACTTAAAGGGCAGAAACTTATACTACTTGTGGTACCTTCACAGTATGTAAGAAATATTCTTATGCAGGCTTCGTCATACATAGAAAAGGGCACAATTATAGTTAGCGCTGTAAAAGGTATTGAAACCGCTTCTCTCATGAGACCAACAGAGATCATAAAAGATGTGCTTGGTGATGCTGTTACAGTTGCAGTGCTTTCTGGTCCAAGTTTTGCAAAAGAGGTTATAATGGGAATGCCCACTGCTGTTACTATAGCCTGTGAGAATATACAAACAGCGAGAGAACTTCAACACGCTCTTGCCTGTAACACATTAAGGTTATACGCAGCAGATGATATGATAGGTACTGAACTTGGCGGTAGCCTGAAAAATGTTATTGCCATTGCCGCAGGTATTTGCGATGGAGCCAACATAGGAAGAAGTGCAAGGGCAGCGTTGATAACAAGAGGGTTAGCAGAGATTATGCGTCTTGGTGTAAAGATGGGTGCGAAAAAAGAAACATTCTCTGGTTTAGCAGGTATGGGTGATCTTATACTCACAGCCACAGATGAACAGAGCAGAAATAGAACAGTGGGCTTTAGAATAGGAAAGGGTGAAAATATAAAAGATATACTGAATAGTATGATCATGGTGGCAGAGGGGGTCCAGACCTCAATAGCTGTTAAGAGGCTTTCAGAAAGGTTAAATGTAGAGATGCCTGTTTCTGAAGAGGTATACGAGATTCTGCACATAGGCAAGGATGCACGAGCATCCATCAAATCCTTGCTGAGTAGACCACTGAAAGATGAACATTATGGATACTAAAAAAGAATACCTTATAAAAAAGGCAATATCAATAGAACGGGATAAATGGGTTGAAACATTACAGGTGGAGGGGAAAGACAGACTGCTCGATGAACTTGAGATGCTTTTAAAAGCTACTGAGAGATTTTTTAATATAGATAATCTTCCACTGTCCAATAAGGATCAAATCATATCAAAGAATTTTTACAATGAATTAAAGATACTGGCAGATGCTGCAAAAAGGATCGTTTCCATCATAAGACTTCTGCTTGTTGATAGATCCGAGAATGCATTTTATTTTCAGGCTTACATTGAAAACAGGCTTCTTGCTGATTATGCAAGGGATAAGACCATTGAGCTATACCTTGATCAATCCTCACCCCAGGATAGCCTTTATCTTTTGTATATAACATTCTTAAACCTCGGCACCATATATGAAACAATAGCCAATACCAAAAGGGTTCCTTATGCCACATACAGCAATCTCGGACAGTTGACAAGCAGGGAAATATCTTTAAACAAGTATTTTAATCCTTTAAAGTTAGAGCCGTTTTTAAAGCGATACGATAGGATACACGATCATCATATTAGAAGTATAGTTAACAGTATAAGCAATGAGAATTTAAGACTGAAAATATCCATTATCTTTTTGTCGTTGTTCAGGCTTATAAGATACCTGAAACGTATTAATAACGAATCAGAGGACATAGAAGAGTTACGAGCTTCTTTACTTCTGTTTACTTTAATAAATTCAGAATCCAAGCTCATAATGAAATTTCTTGATGATGAGTTTCTTAAACAAAAAGGTAATAACAGATATGATGAAAGCATCATTGCAACTATAGATTCATTATCCTTTCAATTGAGCATTGAGATTAGAAAGGTATTCGGCCAGATATTGAAGGACGCAATAGAGATAGGCAATCTTTTAAAACTGAGGGCAGCAATTGATTCAGCAAAAGGTATACTGTCAAATTTTATTCAACAATCTATTATCCTTGTTGCTCACAAATTTGATCCTTCTATAAGGGGTACAGAGATCTTTCCTGATTTTGTATCAAGAATAGAACAATCTCTAAGGTTAAGAGAGGATATATGGTTGTTTAAAAGTGTACTTGAGTTCTTTGAAGAAAATACAACCGATAGCGGTCCAAAACATAACTACACGATCCAGTTTTTATTCAGTATAATAAAGGACTACATCTACTATTTTCAGGATATAAGTTTTTCGCTTGTACGCTACAGCGATCATGAGGAGTTTGAAAGATTTTTTGATAGAATAAGCATGTATAAGGATGAAGACCTTTTAAACAAGTTTAAACTGATTGAACTGAGAAAAACCATTCATAATTTTAAAATCTTTCTTGAAACCACGTTTGGACATATTGCCAACAGAGCAGAGCTAAAGGATATACCTCTTGACACAGCCCATCTTAAATCAGTACTAAAGCAATTTATCACTGTAAAATGATCAGCTATCATGGTAAATTCCCATTCCAAAGAAGCGCAATTTATTATCAATATGCCCAAAAAAATACAATAGGAAAAGTTTGCTCTTTCGTTCGTGGTACCCCATCACTCATTACACAAACTTCCCTATTTCGCAAATGCATTTTTTTTCGGGTTAAGCAGAAGGATTTAATCTATTGGGATGTTATCACAAATTCAACACGTCTATTTTCTGCTCTTCCCCTGGCAGTCCTGTTGTCTGCTATAGGATTTGACATACCGTAACCTTTTGCAGTCATTCTATCAGGTGCAACGCCCTTCTTTATAAGATAGTTCATTACAGCCTCTGCCCTTGCCTGGGAGAGCTTAAGGTTTGTAATTGGCTTTCCGATATTATCAGTGTATCCCTCTATCCTGATTTTTATATCAGGATTTTTAACAAGTAGTTCTGCAAGCTCATCAAGTATACTGAAGGATACAGGCAGAATCTTTGATTTACCGAGCTGGAAGAAGATTTTTTCTGTTATAACAATCTTCTTCTTTTCCTTTTCAATAAAAACCCTTTGTTTTCCTATAGTTACGGTTGGTTGTGCAGGCAGTTCTGGTTCTAATACAAAGTCGATGATACTGTTAAATCCCTTTCTTACATGGATATTTTTTGTTTGGGCTTTGTAACCAGGCATGGAGGCATAAACAGTATAATCACCTGCTTGAAGTTTTGTAAAGAATGTACCTGTTGTGAATTCACATGTTAATGTCCGAGTAGATTGAGGCTCAGTGCCTGAAAAACTTGCTGGTGCTATTGTGATTGTAGCTGATAATGGATTTCCCTGAAGATTTGTTACTTTACCGGATATAGCTCCAATAGTTGATTCCTTTTCAAGTTCAATGGTTGTTGAGACTGTTTTCCCTGCCTGCACCGAAACTGTAATAGTACTGGCTACATAGCCTTCTTTGTAAACAATCAATTTAATTGAACCTGGTTTAAGCCCGGAGATTACAAATCTACCATTTTGAGGATTGGTGGATAGATCAGTCATACCTGTGTCAGGAAGCTCTACAATAGCCCTTCCAACTGGCATGGCGGAAATCTTATCAATAACAACACCGTCTATATTGCCTGTGTAATTATGTTGAGGAGATGAGATGGGAATAAATCTTTTTACAATCTTATATTCATCCTTTTTATTGAATGTATAGGTAAGCATACCAACAAGATATGGTATGTCTCTTATACCTGCTTCAGCGCTTATTATAAAATCATAAACCTTTATATTGATTCCTATCGGTATATATATTATTGGAAAAGGTAATGGATATTTTCCGATTTTATCTTCAAGATCCTTTACCTTTTCAGGGTCAACAGTCGGGTCTACCGGTATATTCCAGTGATACACCTTAACAACTCCCCAGCCCATACCTATACCAGTATAAAGGTTTACAGGTTTGGAAGGAAGTATTGTAAGGATCTCTGCAACATCAAACATAAACATATCAGCATTAGAAGCAGTAAAGTTGCTTGTGTTTGGCAATGATCTGAAATGGCTATATGTAAGGCTATATCTACCTGAAAAAACCCCATTTGGTCCCTTGCTACCATAAGAAATATAGCTTATACCTATAGTATTACCTTCAGCTTTATAAGTGCTATCAGTACTTTTATTGATTGCACTTTTTACAAAAGAAGGAAGCCCTGTCCAGCCAGCATTTACAGAAATACCACTTCGCGCTGTTGGTTCTGCTGTTGGTTCTGATTTTGCAGTACGTGCAAGTGTAAGAAGCAACACAAAGATAACCAGTATTACACAATAACTTTTTTTCATGTGAACCCCTTTTAAAAGGTCTATTTGGACTTTGTTGATTTGTATTTTTGTCCACCCATGGATTTTATCTTTTCGATCATGCTATTGTACAGAGCAATGCCTTCTTTGTTGCCATTTGTGCCTGTTCCTTTAAGCTTTTCTGTGTCTTTTCCGTGTGTAAAACAATCGTACAATATTAACCCCACCATATCGCCATCGTTACGCGCATTGTAACAGGTTTGTTCCTTCATAGTTCCATAGTACCATGCAACGTTTGAAACGGTATCCAAACAGCTCCCCATGATAGCCCATTGCTCCACGTCACTCATAAGAGATGTTCGCTGGCAATCCCTTATATCTGCCATTGTCTGTGGATTGTCTGGCGCCTTATAGTAGAAAACGTGTAATGTAGTTGCACAGTTGCTGAGTATCATCAACAATACTAAAATCAGTACACTCTTCTTTGCATTCTTCATCTTTTTCCTCCTTGTTCATAAGAATATCATTTGTAAAATAGCAAATTTATACAAATGTATATATTATTTCTTACATAGATTTTTCAATAAAGCAATATCTTTTGTTGCTCCATGGTTGACGCGATGATATAATAAAATGAACACAGAGGGGTCACCCATTTAAAGTGCACCCATTTAAAGTGCACCTGTCAAGAGAAAAGTTCATCCTATCGTGAGAAACGGAGTTTCTCACGGCTGTTACAATACATTGTTACCTTATAACTCATCTTGCTTGAGCTTTGGTGTAAGAAACTTGTTCTCTTCTGACGGCTATGCCTCTTTCAGGCTTTCTGTGTGTAAAAAAGCTGGTCTTTTCATACAGGGTTCTTATAGATTTAAATAGCTAAGAATTTTTGTAGTGTCTTTATATAGGCTCCTTTCTTCTTTATAGCATATTTGAGTACGTCTAATGAACTGCTTTAAACAATCCGTTTAATCTCATATATTATGGACTTCTGCACTTGTTTGACCTGAGCTCGTTTTTCAATTATAATTTTGGACAGATGTGATTGGAGATAAGAAAGAATGTCAGCGTCGCTTACGCTCCGATAGGGA
>JBMFUY010000135.1:0-6332 GCA_049966275.1 bacterium | reverse complement strand
AAAAAAAGAAACAGAATGTGATTGCATATAAACATACAAAGGACTTAAGCCTCCTTTATAACAAATCCCCCCTACCCCCCTTTGCTAAAAGGTGGGTAGGGGGGGTACAGGTGAATCGCACGACCCATGCTCTGCATGGGTACCCCGAACGAATGAGCAAACTTTCCGATTGCATTTTTTGGTCAAGGAACACGTGTTAAAGCATGAGGATTTTTTATAAAAAGGGTATTTTATATGAGCTTGTTCTATTGCCTTTGATATTTGTATCTGTGTTGTTTAAATACCTTGTTATAATCAGAAGACAGCTCTACAGACACAGTATATTAAAGGCCTATAAACCATCGGCATTTACTATCTCTGTTGGGAATATTACACTGGGTGGCACAGGCAAAACACCAATAGTGATTCATATATGCCATATACTTAAAGGTAAAAGGATAGCTGTTATATCAAGGGGATACAGATCTCATGGTAAAGGCGTAAGGATAGTATCAGACGAACACAGGTTACTCTGTGATCCAGAGGTGTGCGGTGATGAACCTTTCCTTATAGCAAGGGCTATCCCGGATGCAATTGTAGCAGTTGGTAAAAAAAGGGTTGATGTTATTAAAACCATTGAGGCACAGTATAAACCTGATGTCATTATACTTGATGATGGGTTTTCACACCTGAAGGTAAAAAGGGATATTGATATAATACTTATTGATGGAGAGAAAGGCATGGGGAATGGTCATGTACTACCTGCTGGTCCTTTGCGTGAACCTGTCAGGGCAATAAGATACGCGGATCTTATAGGTATAAAAGGAAACGGATCAAGTATAGAGCATTTAATAAAAAGATACCATGCTAAAGAGAACATCTTTCATTTTAGTTATAGATTTAACAGGATAAAAACAATGGATCAGGACGAAGATATTGATATAGATCTCATAAAAAATAAAAGGATCATAGGTATGGCTGGCATTGGCTTTCCTGATAGCTTTTTTGCGTTACTTAACTCCATAGGACTGAAGCCTGTAACTTGTATTTCAAAGTCAGATCATGCTAAATATACGACTGGCTGGCTTGATAAAATTATTAAACAATACAAACCAGATGCAATAATAGTTACAGCAAAGGATGCTGTGAAAATAAGACAGTTAGAAAGAACACTTAATGTCATGTGGTTGTATGTGGATATAGCAATAGAGGATAATGGGCAGTTAAGCTCCCTGCTTGCAAACAAGGTAAAATGATAAAGAAGATCAGATATTTTCTGGAATATGCTGGTTTACGCACCATGGTATTCTTTTTTAACATGCTCACAGAAAAACAGATAGGCTATGTTGCTTCTTTTCTGGGCATACTCTGGTATTATGTGGATCCAAAACACAGGGATATAGCAAAGAGAAATATCAGCTATGCATTTCCGGAAATGAATGAGAAAATTAGAAACATGATTTTAAAAGAAGGTTATAAAAATATCATAGAGGCGTTTATAACCTTTCCTCGTATATCACGCTTCAATGCCTCAAACATTAACAATCTTTTTGAATTCCAATGCGAGGAGTACTACAGAGAGGCAGTGAACAGAGGCAAAGGCGTATTTATATTAACCGGACATCTTGGTAACTGGGAGTTTGCTGCTGCTGCGCAGAGCTTAAGAAATGGTGGACTTATTGCAGTGGCAAAGGATATTCATAATCCTTACATAGATAGGTATATCAAATCTTTGCGAAGAAGCGCTGGCATAGAGGTTGTAAGACCAAGAAATGCTGTTTTCAAACTTTTAAGAAGTTTGAAGCAGGGCAAAACCATAGCCATGTTACTCGATCAGAACACATTGAGGCATGAGGCTGTGTTTGTGAATTTCTTCGGTAGACCAGCAGCAACACAGTATGCAATGGCTTTGATGGCTTTGAAAACAGGCGCTGCAGTTGTGCCTGGTTATATAATGAAAAACCATGTGCGTGGTGGATATATCATAAGATATGAAAAGCCTATCTTCGTGGATGATGTGAAGGACAGGGAAAAGGCAGTAATTGAGTTAACACAACAATTTACAACCATACTTGAAACCCATATAAAACGAGCACCCGGGCAATGGTTTTGGGTCCACAACAGGTTTAAAACCACTCCATCAAGCTAAAAGTGAAAAAGAAGACAAAAAAAAGGTTATATATAGCTATCTCTGCGGTTACCGGTATACTGTTGATCACAGCTTCAGTATATCTTTATCTTCTTTATGTAAAGATAACAGATGTTTTCATTTCAAGGGGATTTCCTTCGCCATCTATAGTGTATTCTGCACCTACATACTTTAAACAAGGCATGGGGATCGGAAAGCAGGCATTAATAGATAAGCTAAACAGGCTTGGTTACAATAAGGTCACAGGTATACCAGAGGCACAGGCAAGCTATTCTGTATCAGGCAATACTGTATACGTATACACAAAGAGCTTTTTAATGCCATCGTACAAAATCCCCGGGATAAGGGCTATTATAAGTTTATCCAGTGACAGAATATCCAGTATCACAACATTTGAGGGTAACACTATAGATAGCATTGAGTTGGAGCCTGAACAATTAGCAGTATTCTTTGGAGATGATTTTAAAATGAGGATCCCTGTAAACCTGCCTGATATGCCGGATAATCTTATCAATGCTGTAATCGTTACAGAGGATGTAAGGTTTTTTGAACATGGGGCTCTGGATATAGATGGCATATTAAGGGCTATGTTTGAAGACATCTTTTCTATGAGGATAAAACAGGGTGGTAGTACTATTACGCAACAGCTTGTGAAGGTGTTGTTTTTGAGTAACAAGCGCTCATTTAAGAGAAAGGTTGCAGAGGCAATAATGGCTATAATGCTTGCACACAGGTTTACAAAGGCTCAGATCCTCAATGCTTATCTTAACAATGTATACCTCGGTCAGGACGGTCATGTGAGCATAATAGGTATGGGAGCAGCTGCAAAGTATTACTTCTCAAGATCGGTTAATGAACTCTCCACTGCACAGTGCGCAATGCTTGCCGGGCTTATAGCATCACCATACAAATACTCCCCGATTTTTAACAAACAGGAGGCTTTGAACAGAAGAAACTATGTCCTTTCAAGAATGAAGAAGTACAATGTTATCACTGAGGCTGAATATCTTTCAGCCCTGCACGAGCCCCTATCTGTGACAATCTCTCATATAAATGTAAAGTTGGCACCATATTTTGTTGATTACATAGCAGATCAGCTTTCATCCAGCTTTTCAAAAGAGTTGTTAACAACAGATGGATTAAGGATATTCACCACGCTTAACCCTGATATTCAATTGATGGCTGAGAAGGCTATGGCAGATGCACCTCCTTATCTTCAAGGCGCAATGGTGGTAATGCAGCCACAAACCGGTTATGTTTTAGCCATGATAGGTGGAAGGGATTATAACAGAAGCCAGTTCAACAGGGCTGTAATGTCCAGAAGGCAGATAGGCTCATGTGTTAAGCCATTCATTTACATGCTTGCCTTTGAGGATAAGGCAAAGGATGGCTTTTCACAGATAACAAAGATAGATGATGCACCATTCGTACTGAAAACCAGAGCAGGCATATGGAAGCCTGAAAACTATAACAAACGTTTTCTTGGTCCTATAACTGTGCGGTATGCCCTTCAACATTCAATAAATATTCCAGCTGTAAAAATATCCATGGATATAGGACTTGATAAGATTTCAAATCTGCTTGAACAACTTGGTCTTGGGACGGATATTCCTTCTTTTCCATCCATTGCACTTGGCAGTTTATCCACATCTCCATTAGAGCTCTGTTTAGCATACTCTATCTTTTCAAATAGAGGCTATGAACCTGTATCGCCTGTAAGTATAAAGGCAGTAACAGATATGCACAACAACATAGTTTTTGAAAGCTCATTACAATTTAAACCCATTGGCAGTGAGCAGGCATGTTACGTTGTCAACAATATCCTTCTTGGCTCAGAAACAGAAGGCACAGGAAGGGGGTTAAGACGATTTGATATTTCAGGAGATTATGCAGGTAAAACAGGCACGACAAATGATTTCAGGGATACGTGGTTTGCAGGCTATACGCCTGATGTTGTTGCTGTTGCATGGCTGGGTTATGACAATGAAACAAGGGTTGGGTTACCAGCAGCAGATGTGGCACTGCCAGTTGTTGGCAGATTTTTATCCATGTATACTCATCTGTATGGAGGTAAACAGTTCAGTGTCCCGGATAACATAAGATTCGCCTGTGTTGATAGGTATACAGGATTGAGTGGTAGCAATGTAACAGACTGTGTTAAAGGTGCATTTATTGCTGGAACAGAACCGCATGGCAATGCGATCAACAGTATTATTGACTGGTTCAAACATCTCTTCACAAGGTAGCCGTAAAGGAGGAATGCGGAATGAACATACTTGTCTGCATAAAACATGCTTATGTGCCTTCAACAAACATTGCTCTGGATAAGGATCCACCGTGGGTCAGGTACAATCCAATGAGTTTCAGGATGAATACCTATGATGAATACGCCATAGAAGAGGCATTGAGGATCAAAGAACACATGCTTAAAAACAATGAAAAGACAAATGTGCATGTTATCTCTATTGGTCCTGATAGGGTAGAACCTATAATAAGAAGAGCCATGGAAATGGGGGCTGATGAAGGTATCCATATATATCATGACAATGAAGGGCTTTTATCACCTTATCAGATCGCATACCTGATCGCCTCATACGCAAAAGACAAACAATACAGTATGATCCTTACAGGTGTAATGGCAGAAGACGACATGTACATGCAAACAGGACAGATGATCGCGGGTATACTCGGATACCCCCATATCTCCTCTGTGATCTATCAGGAGGTCAAAATGCAGAACGATCAGGCGTCCAGAATGGATAAAGATCATGGTTCTGGAGATAGCGAAGATCATAGATCAAACAATTATTATGTATACGTTGAGAGAGAGTGTGATGCAAAACAAAGGCAGGCTTTTGAGATAGCTATGCCGTGTGTATTAACCATTCAATCAGGTATAAACAAACCCAGGTATCCTTCCCTATCCAATGTTTTAAGGGCAAAACAACAGAAGATAATAAAAATTAATGCAATGGATATGCAGATACCAGAGGCAAGAGAAACAATAGTCAGGATATTTCAACCAGAGATGAAACCAAAGGGCATATTTTTAAATGGGACATCACAGGAAAAGGCAATCCAGCTTTTAAAAATACTTCACGAGAAATCCTTTATATAGAGGAAAGATATATGAAGCGTAGCGTTGTAGTAGTAGCACAGCACAATAATGATGCAATAAGTTCTATCACATACGAATCATTATCATGTGCAATAAGGTTATGTAAGGATGATTATTCAAGATTAAAGGTTGTGATTTTAGGGGATCAGGTTGAACACCTTGCAAACCAGATAGCACATAAAACAGGTGTTAATGTTATAGCAGTGAACAATCGATACTTAAGCATGTATAATGCAGAGGTATATATTGAAACTCTGCTGACGCTATTTAAAGACTCAGCCCCTGATTATGTGGTTGTACCGCACACCTATATAGGTTATGATTTTGCACCGGTACTTGCCTTAAGGCTTAATGCATCCTGCATCACAGAGGTTGAGGATGTTGTGAACAATGAGAATGGTATTTCCTTTGTAAGGGCTATGTTTGGTGGAAAGCTTTCTGCTGAAATTACCTCAAACACAACAACAACAGTTATAACAACCCAGCCAGGAGCCTGGCAATCCGCGGATAAGATAGCTAACAACAAAGGAACAGTAGAGGTAATAAATAAGGATATTCCACCTGAATTTATAAGAAGTATAGCCTTGAAACAGGCTGAGGTAAGAGAAACTGCACTAACAAACAGTGAGATTATTATATCAGCAGGAAAGGGTATTGGCAAAAAGGAAAATCTTTCACTTATCTACGATCTTCTGCAAATATTCCCCAGGGCAGGCATAGGATGCTCAAGGGCAGTGTGTGATGCTGGCTGGCTTGATTCCAAACATCAAATAGGTATTACAGGAACAACAGTATCACCTAAACTTTATTTTGCAGCTGGCATATCAGGTGCTATCCAGCATGTATCCGGGATAAAAGATGCGAAAACCATTGTTGCTATAAACATTGATCCGTATGCACAGATCTTCAAGATCGCGGATTACTGTATTGTTGAGGATCTGACAAGGTTTATACCCATACTTATTCAGGAGTACAAAAAATTTAATTCGTCCTGAAGGCTGGTTGCTGATAACCCGAAAAATGCAATAGGAAAGTTTGCTCATTCGTTCAACCCTGCGATCCACCTAAGATACAAAGACTTTTTGC
>JBMFUY010000134.1:0-6409 GCA_049966275.1 bacterium | reverse complement strand
CAAAAAGTCTTTGTATCTTAGGTGGATCGCAGGGTTGAACGAATGAGCAAACTTTCCTATTGCATTTTTCGGGTTAAAGCAAACTTCTCAGTTCTCTTCCTCGCAATGATATTCTCGGACATTCTGTTCTCTGATGGGGAATACCATTCTACTTACACATTGCAGAAAATGGACAGGCTTTACAATAGGCTTCGTCTGTATCATCATGCACAAATGGCTTGTTTGGATCCAGCATCTCACTTATAAGATTTTTTAATGATGGTATAAATATAGACTCCATAATCTCTTTTCTTGAATTAAGAAACCTGGGACCAAACAATGTTTTGTAATAACCATTTCTATGTTTTAGCATGCAAAGGCTTGCGTTAAGCTCTTCAAACCCAATACCATCTGTATCTGCTTTTCTGTGGTAGAGATAGATATAAACAGGCAACTGGAAAGATCCTATAAGCTCTTTCATATCTTCTCTACTCTTCAGAGCTTGCCCCTCGTTTAAGATTTTAGATATTTTTGGTATATTTGCTTTGCTACCTGTTTTATAATCAATGATCAGGTATTCATCGCCTCTTTTATCTACCCTGTCTATCTTTCCTTTTAGGTGAACATGGGACTCATTTATAAGGATAAAATCTGTTTTCAAATATGTCTCAATGCTTATGATTTCTGGTCTTTCTGAACCATCCTTTAAGATAAATTGCCAAAGCAATCTCTTAACCATTTCCTTTAACAAGAACAACTCACCATTGTCTTTGCTATAGAAAGTTTTGTTAAACTCATCCTCTATGAGCCTGTTAAGGCGGTCATTATCAGGGCTCTTATATTCATACGACCTGTTAAGATAGGGTTTATAGAATAATTCAAGAACCTTATGCACAAATGAACCTATATCCTTTGATTCAACCTCCTCTTCAAGTTCCTCAGTCTCTTTCAGCTCAAGTATATACTCATAATAAAACCTTGCAGGACATAACATGTAGTTATCTATAATGGTTGGTGAAAGTCCATCAGATGCAATATGTTTGATTTTATCCATGATATTCTGGTTTTTTGCTATATCCGACTTCTTAAATTCTTTTATGTCTGTTCTAAATTGCCTTTTTACAAAAGCTATTCTGCTATTGGGTAATGGAGTATTCACTTCTACATCATCAACAAGCATTCTAACCTTTTTTTCTTCATCCCAGATTATCTCTTCTATAAACCTGCTTCTCTCTGTATCTTCAGTTTTCTTATAGATGAGATGCACCTTCTGAGCAGATTTTATAAGTCTTCTAAAATGATACCTGAATACCTGCTCGTGTTCTATGTATGTGGGCAGGTTAAGCGCTTTCTTGATTTTGAATGGAATTAATGGTTCGTATCTGGATGCTGATGGAAGTATACCCTCGTTACAATCAAGGATAAATACTGTATTAAAATTAAGCACCCTTGTTTCAAGTAAACCAAGGATCTGTAGTCCTTTTAATGGAATACCATTAAACGGTATGGTTTGCCTCTTAGCATAGCCATCAAACAATTGAAAAAGATTTTGTTTGTTAAATAATTCTTCCCTGAACTCTGCACGTGCCAGTGCTTCTATTGTGTCCATTAAGCCCTTAATGAATGATGGGGAGAATTTGTATTGTGGTGCATAGCTATCTTTTATGATAGCCATAATCACATTATTAAGGGCATCTGTAAAATCTTTAACACTTAACCTTTCAGGCTCGAATGGTCTAAAAAACAATCCGTGTAATGTTTTGATGTATGTGTTTACAACATTAATATCAATAGGTTTTTCTATACGTTTAAAACTGCTATCAAGTAATTCGTAAAGTTTTTTGTTACTACTATTATCTTCTAAATCGTTAAGTTCTATAAAAACTTTACCATTATCTATAAACCATTTTTCTAATTGTTGCACAATGGTATGAACAGACTGATCATACATCCCCTTGATGTATGGGTGTTTCAGTAGTTTTAAATAGTCTTTTGTATAATACGTGTGCCTATGTTTTTTCGTTATCTGGGCATCAAAGATGTTTTTGATCAGTGTATAAAAAGGTGTTCTTTCAAGTGGATAGCCCATTGTAACATTGTAGTCATAAGGCATATAATCCATAACATTTGATAGAACCGGCAAAAGTGCGGATGGATCAAGTAGAACAATAGCTGTTTTAGAGGGATTTAGCCCATTGCTTTGTAATACATCGTACACATATTCTACCTCTTCGTGTGTGCTTGAGGCTTCATATAGAGTAATATCTGGCTCAGGTTCATTTAGTGTTCCATTCACAGAAAGATCTGTGTCAAGACTTTGCCTGAGATTATTAACCACAGGATCGTTTACAGATTCTATTTGTGTAAAGAATGAAGCATTATTATGTTTAAGTATATGTTTTATAACCTCTGACTCTGCTTTTGTGAGGATTATAAGTCCCACAAAATAAATATGCTTAAACTCATCTAACCCTCTATCTTTTATTGTTTGACATGCATCCCTATATATTAACCCCCTTGTCGTTAGATGTTTATCCTTAAGTGTATTATGAAATGCTTCCCTTATAAGGGACATATTACCAGACAATCTTCTTGCTTCGTCTGGCATACCAGGAAGATCTATTGCCGTAAGCCTGTTTTGTTCTACAAGTTCTGTGTCTAACTCCTCTATAGCTCTGAACACCTCAATTCCCCATGGAATAAAATCCTCTAAGGATTTCGATTGATCACGTAGTATATGTTTATCAAGAGATTTAATAATTTTAAATAGTTCATATACAGCATCCAGTAATTCTATCTCATCTGTATTGCTGCGGTTTATATAGTTCATAAATTCTGTTATGGTAAATATGCTGGGTGGAAAGAATGAGGACTTCAGGTTTTCAGAAAGGTAATTTATAAGGTATAAACCAGGTCTTTTATCCGGGAATACCACAGCATATCTTGAAAGGTCATTATTAACTTTAGCCTGTTCAATCAGTATATTACCTATGTGCTCAATCAGGTTATGTTTATATGAGAAGGCTTCTATATCTGACATAAACTACTATCTAACCTCTTCTATTTTTTTGTGATCAATATACACAAGGTATCCTTTTGTACGTTTTAAAGGATAAAGTTCTGAGATTGTACTCATATATTCCCTGACCTGCTTTTTATGTTTATCAAGCTCATCCATTCCACCTGTTTTATAATCAATTACAATAGCCTCATCCCTCGTTAAAACAAGCCTATCTATCCTTTTTATCTGACCCCGCTTATCTACAATATCCTTTTCTGTAAAGACCTCTATATCTGATGAAGGATTGAACCATGGTCTGCCTTCTTCTGAATTGATAACCTCTATAAGATTATCAATGAACTTATCTGTTATAAACTCCTTATCCATTATATCTACCTGTTCTAAAATTCTATCCCTGATGTGTTCATCAACACGTGTGATATTGGAGAGTATTTTATGTATAATCTCACCTCTACGTTCTTCTTTATAGTGTTCAAGGCTATCCCTATCAGGCAATTTTATGAATATGTGTTGTTGCCATTTAGCTGAAGGTTGTGACTTTGATTTTAAAAAACTTTCTCCAACTGCCTCTTTTTTTTCTTGTATAAGCTCTCCTTTAATATAGAGCCTATTCTCATCAAGTTTATCCTTAAATAGATTATAAATAGGATCCTTTTCATTATTTATGAAGATATAAAGGGCTTGTTTTGCCCTTGTGACAGCAACATAAAATGTATTTAACTCATCGATAAAGGATAATGACTGTTCTTTTACATAGGCTTTCACATATGGATCTTCTTGATTTATGCTGTGCAGGATGGTGAGATACTGCTTTTTTGCATATACAAATGAGAGCCTGCCATCCTGTTCATTACGTTCAAGTGTAAGCATGTTCTTGCTTTTTGTTTCTATAGATGCACTGGGCAGGATAACCGCAGGGAACTCTAATCCTTTAGCCTTATGGATTGTTAGAATCTTAACAGCATTTGCAGAAGACAGACGAACAAAGAACTTATCATCCTCTCGATCACAGTTTTTCCAGTATTCAATAAAACCATCGAGGTTATTCTCTCCATCATCTTCTCTGGTTTTTAATATCTCAAGTAGATGAGCAAAAAAGCCTGCTGACTCCGGGAAATACTCATTGATTCTGAATCGCTCAATGATCTCACTGGTAATATCGTATGCTGGTAGATATCCGACTTCATTTAACAATGGCTTTATAAACTCATTCCATAATTGTTGCTGCCATTTCCTAAATTCCACATACAGGTACCCCTTTCCAGCATGCTCTAATAACCATTTGTGTGTGTCTGCAGACTGAATGCCGGATATCTTACCAAAGATTTCTCCGGTAATAAATGTGACGAAAGAAAGATTATCAATGGGGTTATTTAAGAATTGCAGAAATGATACAACCTCTATGATCAATGGATGTTCCCTTATATCAAAACCAAGGATAGATTGAACAGGTATTCCCATCTGTTTTAAAGCTATTGAAAGGTTTTTTATCTCATCATTTTTTCTGACAAGTATAGCTATATCAGAGAATGCAAATCCCTTTTCACGCAGTTCTTTTATCACTTTATCAAGTTTTACATTCAAATCCTCTTCAATGTTTTGTTCATTGTTGTCCTGTTGTTTCCCACCATCATCTTCAGGTACTTTCTTCTGCCCTATAAATTCTACCCGTACATATCCGCGTACACGTTCATTTTTACAAACCAGAGATGAATCTCTGTATGTGCTATCTATGAGCTCAACAATCTTATTATTTATTATTGAGTTTAATTCATCATCAGCAGGTTGAAGTATTGATTTTAAACGTTCTGGCTCAAATGTTTCATTGAAAAACTCTATAAGCTCTGCTCCTGATCTACGATTATCTGTTAAGTTGGTTACCTTAACACCATAGGGTAAAATCTCAGTGTCTTTTCTAACCTCATCAAAGAGTGTGGGATCACCACCCTTGAACCTGTAAATAGATTGTTTTTTGTCACCCACATAAAAAAACGAACCATTATTTGCAAGACTGTTCACTATTAAATCCTTGATATTGCTCCATTGCGCTCTATCAGTATCCTGGAATTCATCTATTAAATAATAAAGTATTCGCTCTCCAAGATTAAAATATAGCTCAGGCACCTCATACTTCTCAATGAGACGCCTCACATGGGTATTTATATCATCCACCAATACCTCACCTGCTGTATATGTAACATTATTAATGATACTTTCTACTTTATTTAGCAGGTCACAGTATGAATTATAATATGTATCGCTTATCTCTGTTAGTAGTTCAGCCAGAAGGTTTCTGATCCCTGTCCAGTGTGGCTGAAGTTTATCCTTGAAATGTTTACTTTCCTTGACCAGGATATATTCTACATCAGGCTTTGTCCACAGGCTGCTTATGAAATCGTTGTTTTTAATTTTATCCAGCAGATTTTCTGGAAAGTTTCTGTTATGTTTCCTTACCTTTAAATTGTTCATAAGCTTATAAAACTGTTCTAATGCGTTTTTAAAAGCCTCTTTTTTAAGGTCTACTTCTTTTGAGTTGTTAGGAGAACAGTATATGTCTTTACCGCTCCTGTTTTTAAGGCTTCTCAGGTTGTTTATAGTATCAACAATACTATCGCGAATATAAAAACCTGTTTTGTTTTCCACATTAAGATAGATCTCAAGAAATTTGAGAAAATCTTTTTTTATATCATCATCTGTATGTATTTTGGATAGTAACTCATCGACAGCGTATTCAATGTATGGTAGTGGATCCATCACTATCTCAAAATCGGGCCGCAGTTCAGTCTCTCTTAAAGATGCAACAATAATGCTTCTTAAGAAGCTGTCAATCGTCCTGATCTGAAAATCAGAATAATTCTTAAAAATATCCTGTATAAGTGTATCAGCAATATCAGGAAGATCGTTGTTATTATCGAAGGCAAGTTGCTGTATAATTGATTCTCTCTCTTCGTCTTTAGCCTTAAGATCAGGTAGTGCAATCAATTTTAGATGTTTTATTATACGCTCCTTCATCTCATTTGCAGCCTTGTTCGTAAACGTTATAGCAAGTATCTTATTCAGGCAGGATGAAATATTACTCTGTTTATTGCAACCCTGCAGGATTGTTTTAATGAATTGGATTGAAAGATTATGGGTTTTCCCGGAGCCAGCAGATGCCTGAAGTGCAATCACTTTAGGTTCTGGCTCATTATGATCTGTTTTTTGAATCAATGTTTTATCCATAATAGTATATCTACCAGTTATGTTTATAGAATGCAATCTGTAATGTCTGGATAAAAATACCTATATTAGAAACTGCCTATCTCCATTTACCAGTTGTATTGAGAATGCAAGTTAACCCGAAAAATGCATTTGCGAAATAGGGAAGTTTGTGTAATGAGTGATAACCCCGCGTCAAATATAGGTATT
>JBMFUY010000133.1:0-6537 GCA_049966275.1 bacterium | reverse complement strand
CCCAAAAAATGCGTTTGCGAAATAGGGAAGTTTGTGCAATGAGTGATAACCCCGCGTCAAATATAGGTATTCTTCTAATATTAGAAAAAAAGAAATGGAATGTGATTGCATATAAACATACAAAGGACTTAAGCCTCCTTTACAACAAATCTCCTCTACTCCCCTTTGCTAAAGGGGGGGTACAGGTGGATCGTGCGACCCATGCTCTGCATGGGTACGCCGAACGAATGAGCAAACTTTCCTATTGCATTTTTCGGTTTAATAGATATAAACCAGATGGCAGATCTGGATTCCTTTATTTCTTTACGCTGGTTCTATCTGTTTTATTAGAATAGGAGGAAATATGTTTCTTGAAAGATACAGAAAGGCTTATGCACCTGAAACGCTCTGGCCCATGTGGCAGGTGGATGAGCAAACATGCATTGGAGCAAAGTGTAGATTCTGTTTTGAGACATGCCCAACCGGCACAATCAAATGGGATTCTAAAAAAGAGAGGCCATACGTCTCCGGGGTTGATGGCTTTGATAAGGCATGCCTCAACTGTTATAACTGCGTTGCTGTATGTCCAAGCCATTCTATCAGCATGGCAGGTGAATACAGGGTGATAAGCGGAAGATACAGGACAGTGAAGGATTCAAAGTTAAGAGAGCCAATGCCATTCGAGGATAAACAGGTTCCATATAAAGATATAGAAAAAGAGCTAACAGATGTAGAAAGGGTTATATACAGAAGACGATCTAACAGGATCTTTAAGGATACGCCTGTTCCAGAAGCACTGCTGCATAGAATTATGGAGGCTGGTAGATATGCACCCACAGCCGGTAACAACATGCCGTTTACATTTCTTGTTGTTACAGATAAAAAATTGTTAAGAGAGATTGAAACAGAGTCTATGAAGATATTGAAACTTTTTAAAAATCTATACTTAAACCCAAATATCATAAAAAGGATCATTGTAACGTTAACCAGCTATTTTATGGTCAATGAAATGGATCAAAGGCCATTTTTCCCGCTGGATAAGGCAGAGAGGCGAAATGATAATCTGCTGTATGGTGCACCATCCCTTATCATACTGTTGGAGGATCAGCGTGGTATAAGCAATCCTGATCTTGATGCAGGTATATGCGCACAGAACATGGTACTGACAGCGCATGCACTTGGTCTTGGAACATGTTATAATGGTTATATTGCAACTGCTATGAAATATTTGCCTCGTATGCGAAAGAGGCTTGGGATTAAATATCCGTGGAAGGTTGCAACAACCATTGCTATTGGTTACCCAAAGGTAAAGACGGATCATGCAGTTGCAAGGGAGGATGTACCTGTAAGATGGTTTAGATAATAGAAAGGAGTTAAAAATGGATAACGTGTATGTAATAGGCATTGGTATGATACGGTTTGGAAAGTATGCGGATAAAACTGTAAAAAGTATGGCTCATGAGGCAATAGAACTTGCATTGAAAGATGCAGGACTTACAAAGGAACAGCTTCAGGCTGCATTTGTATCAAACTCATACTGGGGCATGTTTTCCAATCAACACTCAATAAAGGGACAGGTGATCTTAAGGGGGATGGGTATTCAATCAATCCCTGTGGTAAATGTAGAGAATGCATGTGCTGGTGCTTCAACTGCGTTTCATCTTGCCTATACCGGCATAAAAGCAGGTATGTATGATGTGGCTCTTGCAGTGGGTTCTGAAAAGATATCCAATCCTGATAAGTTTTTATCTCTGCAGGCTTATGCCACATCCATGGATGTGGAGGATATGGAGAATAACATGAAGATGTTTATAAAACTTAGCGAAGAATTTAACACAGTAGTTCCACCTGATATCAAAGAATCCGGAGATGAGCGAAGCATATTTATGGATGCCTATGCAATGGGTGCAAAATGGCACATGAAGAGGTTTGGTTCAACACAGAAACAGCTTGCAGTAATTGCAGCAAAGAACCACTGGCATGCATCCATGAATCCGCTTGCTCAGTATCAAAAAGCCATGACAGTGGAAGAGGTGTTAAATGACAAACTTGTTTCTTATCCATTAACAAGACCCATGTGTGCTCCGGTAGGAGATGGTGCAGCAGCTGCAATCCTTTGTTCAGAAGCATTTTTAAAGCGTTTGAAAAATGCAAGACCTGTAAAGGTAAGGGCATCTGTGCTTGCATCTGGTAGAGACAGGGATATTGATGACACAGATATAGGAATGAGGCTATCAAAACAGGCTTATGAGATTGCCGGACTTGGGCCAGAAGATATTGATACAGCAGAGTTGCACGATGCAACAGCCTACGGGGAATTACATCAGGCAGAGGCAATGGGATTCTGTAAACTTGGAGAGGGTGGGATCTTTGCAGAATCCGGTGCAACAAAGCTTGGAGGTAGTTTACCCATAAATACCTCTGGTGGGCTTGAGTCAAGGGGGCATCCTGTTGGTGCTTCAGGGCTTGCCCAGATATACGAAGAGATTGTGCAACTCAGAGGAGAGGCAGGAAAAAGGCAGGTTGAAGGAGCCAGAATAGCACTCACAGAGAATGGTGGTGGCTTTATTGGTGTTGAAGAAGCTGCAATGTGTATAAATATATTTGAAAAGGTATAAAAAGTTTTAACCTGCAAGTGCAATAGCCATTGCTCTGTTATTTCTTTCTTCTGTCTATCACCCTCACTGCTTTACCTGCGGTGCGCTCTATGCTTTTAGGCTCAACGAGCTTGACCTTTGCACTTACACCAAGGTAGTCCTTTATATCATGTTCTATCTTTCTCTCCATGGTCTCAAGCACCTTGATCTCATCAAATGGTATTCTGTCGTTTACTTCTACCCTGACTTCAAGCGTATCCAGAGGTCCTTCCTTATCCACAATGAGCTGGTAGTATGGTTCCACTCCATCAATCCTCAGTATAATACTCTCTATCTGTGATGGAAAGACATTCACTCCCCTTATGATAAGCATGTCATCTGTTCTGCCTGTTACCCTTCCCATGCGCATGGTTGTTCTCCCGCATGTACATGGCTCCTCATTAAGGGTGGTTAGATCCCTTGTTCTGTACCTTATCAATGGGATGGCTTCTTTTGTGAGCGTTGTGATAACAAGCTCCCCCTGTTCTCCGTAGGGCAGTGGTTGGAGCTTCTCTGGATCTATAATCTCCGGCAGAAAATGATCTTCATAGATGTGCAAGCCGTGTTTTGCCTCTATACATTCCACAGCAACACCTGGTCCCATAATCTCACTTAAACCATAGATATCAATGGCATCTATCTGAAGTTTCTCCTCTATCTCCTTTCTCATATCTTCGGTCCATGGTTCTGCACCAAACACGCCAACCTTTAGTTTTAATGAGGCTCTATTTATGCCCATCTCGCGTGCCACCTCAGCGATGTTTAATGCGTAAGAAGGTGTACATGTAAGTACTGTTGTACCAAAGTCCTGCATGAGCATAACCTGTTTTTGTGTATTACCACCAGACATGGGAATCACAGCAGCACCCAATTTTTCAGCACCATAATGTATGCCTAAACCTCCGGTAAATAATCCATAGCCATACGCGTTCTGAAGTATGTCGCCTTTATGAACACCGGCTGAGGTAAGTGCCCGAGCCATTAGCTCTGCCCATGTTTCTATGTCATTGTGTGTATAACCAACAACCGTTGGTTTGCCGGTTGTTCCAGAAGAAGCATGTATCCTTACCACATCATCCATATGAACAGCAAACATACCAAATGGATAATTGTCTCTCAGATCATTCTTGGTAGTAAAGGGTATGTGTTCTATATCCTTTAAGGTTTTTATGTGATGAGGCTTTAACCCTATTTTATCAAACCTCTGTCTATAAAAAGGCACTCTATCGTAAACCCATCCAATGACCCATTTAAATCTGTTTAACTTAACCTCATCGAGTTGCTCTCTGGGGTAGGTTTCAATATCTCTAAGGATCATAACAACTCCTTTTCAGTATTTTCATAGCCATACAAAAAACTTTCTATAGCTTTATCAGGTCTTTTAAATCTTTGTTTAATAGCATCAATCCACAATCCTTTTTCATAGGATTGCAGGCATGCATATATACCAAGCATGTGCATGTTCACAGAGTATGTCGGGTATTGTTTTAACATATTTGTTGAATCTACCAGGTACAATTTAGCATCTGGTTTAACATCTTTTATGCTTTGCTGGATATTGACAGGATATTCTTTAAATCCGAGTGCCACATCAGGCGGAGGTGTATGAAAATTTGAAAGAATAACCACACCATTTTTTTTAAGATACCTTAACCCCCGCAGTGCTTCTAATTCTTCAAGGGCTATAACATAATCTGCTGTGCCCTGTTCAACTATGGGTGAATAAACCTTTTCACCATATCTAACAAAACTTATCACTGCCCCACCTCTTTGAGCCATACCATGTACATCACTCTTTTTTACATCATAACCAGCATTTAATGCAAATATTGATATTATGTCAGTAGCAGAAACAACGCCCTGTCCACCAACACCTGTAACAACTATACTGATAACCATGTTACCTATCAACCCTTTCTATAGCATCAAATGGGCATACATCAGCACACAAACCACAACCAGTGCAACTTACCGGATCAATATACGCAATCCCTTTAGCTCGTTTCCTCCCATGTAATTTTTCCTCAGAGGGAACCCACCAGATAGATGGACAATTTATATTAAGGCATATTGTGCAACCAGTGCATAGATCTGTTTTTACTGTAAATGGCTTGGGTTTATTGTTCTTGAACTCTGGTAACAGTACACATGGGGCTTTTGTTATAATAACAGCCGGTCCTTCAAACGCCAATGCCTCTTTTATGGTCTTTTCTAAGGGTTTGGTTTCGTATGGGTTCACTGTTCTTACCCATTTAACACCCAGTGCAGATACCAGCTGTTCAAGAGAAATATCAGGGGATGGATTTCCATAAATATCAACACCGGACAGAGGGTTGGGCTGTGCCCCTGTCATTGCAGTTGTTCGGTTGTCAAGGATGACAACAAGGATATTGCTCTTATTGTACACCACGTTGAGAAGTGCTGTGATACCAGAGTGCAGAAAGGTGGAATCACCTATTACTGCAACGGGCTTTTTGTTGCCAGCAGGCATAACCTTTTCTATGCCCATTGCCTGGCCTATCCCTGCTCCCATGTCAAGGCATGTGTGAACAGCCTTCAGTGGTTCATCATACGCAAGCGTATAACACCCTATGTCTCCAGCTATAAATGTGCGTTGTTTACTCAACTGATAAAAGAGCCCTCTATGCGGACATCCCGGACATAGTATTGGGGGCCTTCTGATTGTATCTATCGAAGCTGTATCTGAATCAGTGTTTGAGATGCTTAAATCACCTGTGAAATCTATTATACCCTTTCTTACCCTTTCAGGCGTAAGCTCTGATATGGATGGTATAAAATCTTTACCATGAATATTTTCTGAAATATGGCGTATCTGTATCTCCATGTATGGATCAAGCTCTTCAACAACAAGCACCTTTTTAAACCTTTTTACAAAGTCCGCGATCAGATGCATTGGAAGGGGATTTGTCAGAGATAATTTCAGTATATTCGCATCCGGTGCAACCTCTTTAACATACTGATAGGAAACACCAGAGGTTATAATACCATAGTCAGTCTTACCATACTCTATCCTGTTTAATTTGCATTGTTCAGAATATTTCAAAAGCCTTTTGAATTTATCTTCAAGGGCTGATCTTGCCCTGCGTGCATTGGCAGGTACCATTACATACTTTTCCAATGCCTTCTCAGGGTATTTTGTTGCTCCTGCTGGATCAGGTTCTTCCTGATAAACAATTGTTTTAGAATGAGAGATCCGTGTGGTAACCCGCAGCAATACAGGTAGATCAAAAAGCTCGCTGATCTCAAATGCCTTTTTTGTGAATGAACGAGCCTCTTCGCTGTCAGATGGTTCAAGCATGGGTACCTTTGCCATAAGTGCATACCAGCGATTATCCTGTTCATTCTGAGAACTGTGGATTCCAGGATCATCAGCAGATACAACAACCAGTCCTGCACCAACCCCTGTATAAGCAAGCGTCATAAATGGATCCGATGCTACATTCAGTCCAACATGCTTCATGGTAACAATGGATCTTGCACCAGCAAGGCAGGCTCCTGAGGCTGTTTCCAATGCTACCTTTTCGTTCACAGCCCAGTTTGCATATATACCATTGTACTGTGCTATGTTCTCAAGTATCTCTGTTGAAGGGGTTCCAGGGTATCCTGTGGCAAACCTGCACCCGGCTTCAAAACTGCCTCTTGCTATAGCTTCATTACCAGACATCAAAACGCGTTTCATGCTGATAATATAAAATTACTATTTTTCAAAAATCAATATAAAATGGAGCTTAAAGATTCCAATGAAAAAGTGAGGAAATAGAAGCTTCTTTTCTAAAGATGAACAGGGGAGTTAAAACACCATGTCTGCTATATTTATGCCATTCTGAATGGAATGAAGAATCTGTAACGCTTTTTCAAAAATGGACTTTTGATAAGAGAAATTAAGCGACACATTCCCTCC
>JBMFUY010000132.1:0-6579 GCA_049966275.1 bacterium | reverse complement strand
AAAGTCTTTGTATCTTAGGTGGATCGCAGGGTTGAACGAATGAGCAAACTTTCCTATTGCATTTTTCGGGTTAACCCCCAAAGAATGCATTTTGGGGTTAAATCTGACAACAAAAACCATGAAAATAAAAAAACCACTTCTCCTTTTTTGCAAAGGAGAAGTGGTAAAGAATGATTGTTTTACCAGATTGGATTTTCTGTAGTAAAGTGTTTACCAGTTGTATCTGTAAATAACCCGAATAAACCGCCTGCGATGACCTTGTTAAGGCTGTAATTATCTGCTGCTACAAAGCTCGCTGTAGCATTTGCAGGGCACGAACCCGCAAGTGTACCCTCTGATGTTCCTTGTGCCTCACAGAACTCAAGCATCTGGCTCAAATCGATTGAAAGTACACCATCCATGGTTGAATCACTGAACGATATGTACGGGATCATGGCAGGTATGGTAAATGTTGTGCCTAGCAAATTCCCATTAAACAGGGGTGCTGCTGTCGCAGGCACTGAGATACCATCTGCCACTATAGGATTTGTGCCATCCATAAAGTGTTTGGAATCTGTATTTGTATAGTACCAGCCGATTGTTGGCATTGTTGAACCCATTGCAACCTCTGCCTCTATCTGGAACTGGTTATCTGCTGTGGTTGGTAAAAAGTAGCGTAATGGTTGTGGGTTTGCAAAGAATGCGTGAGGATTCAAACTTATAACGTTTGTTGTAAATGTATACCCTGTTAATCCAAGTGCTGTTAGCAGGTTGTTAAAATCTTTAGGCACAATGCTTGGACTTCCGTTTGTTAGATTGTTAGAAAATTCAGCAAGCAAGGTATCTAAGTCAGGCAATACATCCTTTGATACCATTGCAGGTACTGTAATCGTTTCAGCACCTGTTAGATCTGTTACTATATTTACCCACGTTCCATTTGTAAAGTAAGAAGCACCAATAGTAAATGTATCACCAGCATCCACATATCCATCACCATTAACATCTTTGTAGGCTATAACCTTATTGGAATTACCCTGATCAAGCTGTAAACTTGCATTTAATCCCTGGATCTCCTTGATGGCTGCATTAAGTTCTTCACCTGCATTGGTTATATCTTGAGGACCCGTTCCCTGTTTGTTGAACGCAAGCAAAGTAGGTGCCTTTGCAAATAATATAGGATATAGATTTCGTAACAATCCTACTGGATCATCTAAAGTAAGATTTGGAATTCCACCACTAAAAGCACTTATAAGATCATTCGTATCAAGCGCATGTGCACTTAAGAGGTTTAGTACAGCAAGTAATGTATTGGCTGTTGAGCCAAGTACCTTTGCCTCTGCAGGTCCCCATTGAGAACCTAACAAAAGCTGAGCATTGAGGTTATCAGGTATAGAAGACAAAAATGACACATAAGAACTTGCCAATCCTTTAAGTGTTGTAAAATCTAATTTCACGTTTACGGGTAAACTTGATAATGTAAACTCACAGGCATTGGATTCTATAATTGCTGTCCTTGTTGGTATATCTGAAAGATCCATGCTTACACCGGTAAACAAACTCCCTATGTCGTCAGCTAACAGGCCTGAGAATAGGTTATCAACTACGCCCTGTAGCTGTGTTTGCGCAAGATCCTGTAGATCTGCAAGTGCATATACCCACTGGCATGAACAATTGTTAGGATCGGTTTTTAAAACAGTTGTACATGCTGACTTTGCATCCAATGGGTTGCTATTGGTCAATGCATCGGATGCCTGCTTTATCAATGCCGCTGTACCAGGTGGATTTGAACTACTTTTACCACAACTGATACTCGTTAAAGCGATCACCAAACCAACCAATGAAACACCAATAAGTTTTAACGTAGACTTACTCATATATCCCCCTTTTTTTTTAATAATTATCATATTTGAAAAGATTATGTCAAGGACTCCATGCATGCTTGAAAATGTATTTTTGATGTTTTATATATACCTTTGAATATGGCTTTTGAAGGTAGTAACAAAGTTGGTAAGGCAAGACTGTTAAGGATAGCACTTGCATCACTTTATTTCTCTATAATTGTCTTTCTTCCGTTTTTACATAATCACCCACTTGTACTTGGTCAACCTGAATCTACAAGTTGTCCGGAACATGCCTTTGTTATTGCAAGTTATGGGGTTGTTAATCAGGCAATTCCAGTAGTAATATTGTTCTTTTCATTCATTTATATACTTCCTATCAGTTGTCTCAAGGTTAAATATACAACTATATCGTCTATAAGCGAAAGAGCACCTCCTTCATTCGCTTCATAAACGTATAAAATCCTATAAATATAAATATTACGGTTCAGCACATTCGTGAACAGATAATACAGAAGTGTTGACTCTGGAAATATACTAACACCATGCCCTTTATTCTCTAACTGAACCTGACATAGTACTTGATGCTCGGTGTTTTAGTAAAAAAAGAACTGTATTTCTGCTTATGTTCGAATGTCGCAGAAAATGAATGTTTGGATTTACACTATGATGTGAGATCGTAAACGAGCCTGTTTCCGCAATAGGGGAAAACCATGAATACAAGGAGGTTTAATGAAATTTATAAAAACATTAATTTTGTTATGCATAATCATGATAGGTTTCGTTGTTGTCTTAAAGGCAGATACAATCCCATCCACAGGCACACTTATACTTCATGTTTCTATAGGTGATACTGGTAAGCCATTGCCAGGTGCTTTTGTAAATGTATCATCAAACGGTGTCTTTATTTCTGATACAACCAATCAATATGGTCAATGCATTATCAGTAACCTTAAACCCGGTACTTACAACGTAAAGATACATTCAGAGGGTTTTGAAGAACGAACTATAAAGGTTAATATTATCAGTGGACAGGTATCGCTCCACAACATTAATCTCTACAGCGAACTTGTCTACAATGTTCATGCTAACGCTCTGACCATAAATACGAAAAGCTCTTCATCATCTACAGAAATATCACAAAAAACAGTATCAGCTTTGGCAGGAAGCGACAACCTCTCGAAGATACTTTATACAGTTCCTGGTGCTGCACAGGGACCTTTTGGTGAGGTACATTTCCGTGGTGCTCACACTGAAATAACGTATAGAATTGACGGTGTTAACATACCCTCTGCTGTCTCAGGAAGTTTTTCTGATATACTTGATCCTCAGGATATACAAAGCATAGATGTAATGACAGGTGGGTATCCTGCTGAATACGGTAACAGCCTTGCCGGTGTCGTAAACATTACAACCAGACAGCATCCGGAAAAAGAGATAGGCATAAAAGAGGGCAACTTCAATACACACAGCATAAACTTCAATGTATCCGGTAACAAATCTGCATTCACCTATGCTTTATCAGGTATAAGTTATTTTACGGGCAGAGGACTTGATACACCTGTTGTAAATCCCATTCATGACAACCTGCTAAAACATTCATTGTTCGGTGATTTCAGCTATATGATTGACAACAATAACAGGGTAAGCGTGCTGTTGTATGGTGGTATATCTCAATATCAGATACCGAACACTGAACTTCAGCAGGCTCTTGGTGTTAACGACAATCAGAACGAATCCAATGATTATGAAACCATCCTCTGGCACCACAATTTCAAGAGCAATTCCAATCTTGTTGTGTCTGTATACAGACGCGGATCCACACTCAGCTATGATGGAAGCCCTGCGGACCTTGACATCGGCACTGTTACTTCTCCTGCATATTTGAACAACGTTGACGAGTCTTTTTTAAGTTCCGGTCTTCAGGCAAACTATACAAACGAGGTGGTGAAACACAATCAGATAAAAGCAGGTATAAGTTATAAATACCTGATCAACAGGCAATACTTCTTTCTGGTTGAAAGCCCTCAATCCTATCCGCCATTTTATGACAGCCATACATCCAGAGGGTTTGAGTACAGTGGTTATGTACAGGATGAATTGGATTATGATCCAGTAACTGTCAATGCAGGGCTACGGTATGATTATATCAATGAATTTGTTAGTGCTGATCAACTCAGTCCTCGCATTGGCATAGCTATAAGGCTTTTAAAAACAAATTCTATTCACGGTTATTATGGCCGTTTTTTTCAGCCCGCGCCGTTCGAAAATATCCATGTAAATTCTATACCAATGTTCGCAAACCAGAATATGAGTATCCCTCTTCAACCTGAGCGCGACAACTATTTCGAGGTCGGGGATCAGCAGATGATAGCAGACTATCTGCTTGCAAAACTTACATGGTATTACAAGCTTATGACAAATGTGATAGATTACAACCAGCTGCTGAATTCAAACATCTATGTGCCGTATAATATCCAATCCGGGTATACAAGAGGTGTTGAGTTCAGCCTTAAATCAAGGGAAGTTTACGGTCTGTCAGGAGAATTCAATATAGCATGGGAAAGGTCTCAGGGAAAGGGCGCTATAACAGGCGGGTTGTTTACAGTCGAACCAGTACCATCGGGTTATTTCTATTTTGATCACGATCAGACATACACGTCTTCTGTTTTGATCAACTACAGGTACAGACAATTCTGGAGCATGCTTGACATTGAATATGGTAGTGGCTTACCGTATGGATACAATCCAGAAACAGGTGCTGTGAATTATTTAAGGGTTCCTCCGCATGCCATTGCAGGTTTAAATTTAGGTTATAATTTCGAAAAGGGATTTTACTTAGGTAAGTCGGACATAGAACTTGATATAGGCAATATCCTGAATACATCGTATCTGATAAATCAGCAAAACGGTTTCAACAACACACACTGGGGGTGCCCGCGTACCATTTCAATTCTATTCAAAAAATATCTATGAGGTGAAACATGCAAAACATATTAAATTCGTTAAATTTTATCATGAAGGGCGGTATAATGATGTATCCCCTTTTGTTTGTGTCTGTTATATCAATGGCATTGATCATAGAAAGGTTGGTGTTTTTTAGTAAGATAAAGAATATTGATATTGCATTTCTTCAGGAGATAAAACAGCTGATAACAAACAGGAGGTTAGAAGACTTGAAGGCTTTTCTATCAAGCCAGAAAACACCGGTTGCAGAAGTGCTTATGACCGGTGTGGATAACATGCATGCAAATGCGAATGACATGGATATTGCAATGGAACAGCATGCAGCCAGTATTATACCTAAACTTGAGAGCAAATTATGGATACTTGATACCATTATTACAATGGCCCCATTACTCGGGCTTTTGGGAACCATAACTGGTATGATCAACGCATTTCAGATATTTTCCACAAAAGGTCTGAACCAGCCCACTGCAATATCCGGAGGCGTTGGCGAGGCACTTATAGCAACTGCAACTGGTCTGATCATTGCTGTTTTTACCCTGCTTTTCTACAATTACTTTAATACAAAGGTACGGCGTTTGATAAAAGACATGGAGTTTGCCTCCAATGAATTTTTAAGAATGGTAAAGCAGGTAGAACCATCATGAAGATACGACAATTGGAGCCACCTAAAAAGGCAAGGATAGAGATTATTAACATGATCGATGTGATATTCTTTTTGCTTGTATTTTTTATGGTTACTTCTGCCTCCATCATAGCCATGAAGGGAATCAAGGTTAATCTTCCACACGCATCCACTGCAAAAACAACGGATGCAAAATTCATAACTATTACCGTAACAAAAGATCAAGAACTATTTATAAATGGCAAAAAGACAACCTTAGATCAACTTTATGCAAAGTTGTCTGAAGAATTAATAAAGCATCCTGATGATGTAGTTGTGATCAATGCAGATAGGGATTCAAACTATGGTTATGTAGTTAACATCATGAATATATCCCGTAAAGCCGGCGCAACAAAATTTGCTATTGCAGCAGTTACAAAGTAGGAACATGGTAGCAGATCAACAAAACAAATTTTTGATCATAGCGATTTTAATTGCAATAGCGTTTCATCTTGCAGCCTTTTATGTGATGGGATTGATAGCTTTATCAAGCAGACAACAGCCCAAAAAAATCCTCATACCCGTAACTATGCAGATAAAACCTTTGAATAAAGCCAAAAAACCAGAGATGCCCATTCGCATAACACGTGGTCAGAAGCATCAGGTGCATCCTGTAAAAAATGTTTCAGTACCTATTAAAACAGGCCATAATAAGTTTTTAGCAAGCACTGCAACAACAAATCACGGATTCTCAGTACCATCAGGTGGAAACATAAAGGCAGGAACGGTAATTGCACATCAGGGCACATCACCTACTTCAACATCTGTATCTAACAACATATTTTTGCCTCCTATACCTATATTTAATCCAATGCCTGTTATACCAACAGCTCTCAGGACACATAGCTATAGTACGTACGTGCGGGTAGAATTCTTTGTAAATAAAGATGCCACATTTACTTTCAAACTCCTTTCATCAACAGGATATGACGAATTGGACAGGGTGGTGATAGATACACTCAAAAAGTGGAAGTTCTCTCCAGCAACCATGGATGGCAAACCCGTAGATGGAACGTTAAAATTGAGGATACAATTTTCTGTAGATTAATCCTGGACCCGAAAAATGCGTTTGCAAAATAGGGAAGTTTGTGTAATGAGTGATAACCCCGCGTCAAATATAGGTATTCTTCG